>NZ_JBFAXQ010000019.1:0-166341 GCF_040680855.1 Kribbella sp. NPDC051952 | reverse complement strand
GCCAGGACGACGACGAGAACCGCGCCGGCGTTGACGCCCATGATCTCCGGCGCCGCGAGCGGGTTGGCGGCGACGGCCTGCATCAGCGCGCCCGCTACCGCCAGGGCGGCGCCGACGCAGAGCGCCAGCACCACCCTGGGCAGCCGGATCGAGCGGATGATCATGTCGTCGGTGGTCGCGTTGTGGAAGATCGCCCCGGGAACCTTGCTCAGGGCAATGTGCTGGCTGCCCATCGACAGGCTCCACAGCACGCCGATCAGGAGGAGGACGAGGAACGCGACCGTGGTCAGCGTGGCGCGCTGCCGGTTGGTGGTGATCCGGCGTACCTCGGTCGGTGGCGGCGCCGTGGCCGCGGTAGCGGACATGTCACTTCCCGTAGAGGTTCTTGACGGCTTCTTCGGCGATCAGCTCCGAGGCCAGCAGACCGCGCGACCGTGACCAGATGTTCTGGTCGACCTTGTACGCCGCATCGCTCTTGACCGCAGGGACTTCCTTCCACAGTGGACTCTTCGACCACGTTTCCGCCAGCGTCTTGTCGGTCCAGCCGGCGATGAACATGGTGTCCGGCTTGGTCGCGACCAAGGTCTCCAGCGTCATCGAGACCGACGCGTCGCCGGTGTCGTCGGGCAGCGGGGACTTGATCCCGAGCAGCGCGAGTACGCCGGGTGCGTACGCCTTGCCCGGGAAGCCGGTGAAGCCCTTCTCCGACGTGACCACGAACAACGCGTTGCGCTTGTCGTCGGCCGGCACCTTGGCCTTCAGGTCGTTCATGACCTTCTCGTGCTCGGCCAGCCGGGTCTTCATCAGGTCGCACTTGTTCAGCGCGATCGCGGTCGACATCTCACCGTCGACGACCTGCTGGTAGTTGCCGTTCAGGCTGGCGTAGGCGATCGTCGGCGCGATCTTCGACAGCTGGGCGTAGATGGCCTTGTGCCGGCCGGACTCGGCCAGGATCAGGTCCGGCTTGAGGGCCGTGATCACCTGGATGTTCGGCGTCGCGCGCAGGCCGACCGACTTGTAGTCGCCCATCTTCTCGCGCAGGCCGGGGATGATCCGGTCCGGCTTGTCGTCGTCGGCGACCCCGACCGGCGACATGCCGACCGACACGAGCGCGTCGACGAAGGAGTACTCCAGCGCCACCACCCGCTTCGGTTCGCCGGTGATCGTGGTGGTGCCCAGGTCGTGCTTCACGGTGCGGGTGGACTTGCCGCACTGGTCGAGGTTGACGTCGGAGCTGACACCTTGGGCCGCGGCGGCGCGGTCCGCGTTCGGAGCCGCCCCCGCGGCTGGTGACGTCGACGAGGTGGAGTTGCCGCAGGCCGTCAGGGCAGCCGCGGCAACGGTCAGGGAGAGTACGGCGACAGCGCGCCGGACCCGGGTGGCGGAGTAGAACATGGCACGTGCTCCTCAGGATGAAGCTGTGAAGTGCAGGGGTTCATCGCAGGCCGGCGAGCGAGTGCGCCGGGCCGGGGACATCGGGACGGTCCTCGGGACCAGGACCGTCGTACAGGTTCCACGGCGCCTGCTGGTAGCTGTTGCTACAGGGCAGGCCCGGGGTGAGCCGGTAGGTGCCGGCCGTCAGGTCGACCAGGCTCGACACGATGGTGGCGTAGCGGTCGAGCTCGTGCCGGCGCGGATCGACGTGCTGGCAGACGGCGTCGGGGTGGCCGAAGTGATCGCTCATCGTGGTCTGCACGATGGTGGCGACCGCCTCGTCCGAGGTGCCGTCGCGGCGGACCTTCTGCAGGCCTGCCTCGACGCGGGGTACGCGGTAGAGCGAGTCGATCGAGAACGGGCGGTAGCTGTCCTCGATCTGCGGCGGGACGAACGCCTGGAAGTGGTTGCCGTGCACAAGCAACCCCTCGGTCGGATACATCCAGCCGTTGCGGCCGGGGGTGGTCTCGACGTCGATGGCGAAGCCGTCCCGGTGGGTGAGCAGAAGATTGCTGGACAAGGTCTGGCGGGCGTCGAAGATCGCGTTCAGGGCTTCGTAGAAGTCCCAGCTCTCCAGCACCTTGCGGCGGACGAACGTACCGGGAACCCCCAGGCCGGTGCCGAAACCGGCGCCGAGCCCGTTGGCGTTCAGGGCGATCCCGGCCGAGTTGGCGCCGTGCCGGCCGACCTGGCCGGCCTCGACGTGACACACGATGGTCGGTTTGCCCGGCTGGGCGATCCGGAGCGCGACGACGGTGTCGGCGACCCCGGCCCATAGGTCCCAGTTCTGCCCGGCCCAGACATGCCCGTACGGATTCGCCTCCGGCAGGATCGCGAACGACGTACAGCCCTCGTCGTCGTCCGCGGTCTCGAACGGGTTGCCGCGGGTGAGTTCGCCGCGGCTGTTCAGCGCGACGATCTCCTCGAAGGACCGGCCCGAGCCGTCGGCGATGCCGCGCAGTTCGGGCACGATACCGGGCAGGTAGCCTTCGATGATCGGAACCCAGGCGCGGGCCCGATCGAGGACGTCGGGCCAGCGCAGCCCGGTCTTGTGGGCGACGGATTCGGTGTAGAAGGCCACCGAGGCAGCGATCTGCTCGCGCGCGGCTTCGCCGTACTGGCGACCGCGGTCGCGCGGATCGGCCGCGGAGATGTCGATGGTGTCGATCACGGATACTCCCTGGACTGGACGGAGACCCTGGCGTTCGTTGTGATTACTACGAATATTCAGATGACGGTAGTGATCGCTACAATCACTGTCAACGGGTTCGCGAATGAAATGATGTCCGCGACCCGAAAGGAGGAGCCGTCGTGACCACAGCGGAAGCCAAGCCGCCGACCCTGCAGGAGCGTGTCGCTACGCGCCTGAGTGAGCTGACCGCGACCGAGCGGAAGGTCGCGGAGTACCTGTCCGCGCACCCGCAGGAGGCCGCGTTCTCGTCCGCCGAGGAGCTCGGCCGGGCCACCGGCACCAGCGACGCCAGCATCGTCCGCACCGCCAAAGCACTCGGGTACGACGGCCTGCCGGGCCTGAAACGATCACTACAGGGCCATCTACAGACCCTGCTCACACCGGCCAACCGGCTGAGCGCGAGCCTGGAGACGTTCGGCGACGGGCCCGAGACGATCCTGCGCGCGATGCTCCGCGATCACGTCGAGCACCTGACGATGGCCGAGCAGACCGTGGACACGGCGGAGTTCCGGCGCGCCGTCGAGTTGATCGACGAGGCCCGGGAGACCGTCGTGTGCGGCTTTGCCGGCCTGGACGGCGTGTCGGAGTACATCGCCACCCACCTGACCCGGATCGGGCACAGGGCCAGGACCGCCACCGACACGGGCTACCGGCTGGCCGACCGGCTGCTGCTGCTCGGCCCGGAGGACGTCGTCGTCGTGATGGCGCACAACCGGCTGAACCGGGAGTCCCGGACGATCATCGATCACTGCGACAGTGCCGGCGTACCGGTGATCCTGCTGACCGACACGCTCGGCGAGGCGTTGCGGGACAAGGTCGAGGTCGTGCTGTCGGCACGCATGAGCCGGCCGGGGACATTCACCAGCCAGGTCGTCGTGCTCGTGCTGCTGGAGGCGTTGACGATCGCCGTGGCCGCGCAGGACCGCGGTCGCGCGCTCGACAACACCGAGCGGATGAACCAGCTCCGCGAGGAGCTGAACGGCTACCCACTGGCCGAGGAGACCGTGCTGGGCCTCAAGCGGGATCCGAAGCCCAAGCGCCGCGGCTGAAGGTCAGACGGAGCCCTCGGTGCGTTCGTACACGTCCGCCTCGAACTCCTCCAGCAGCCGCTCACAGTCGCCGACCTTGGACCGGGCCAGGTCCTTGCCGTCGGCATCCA
The DNA here is from genome assembly GCF_040680855.1 of Kribbella sp. NPDC051952. Taxonomy (NCBI): domain Bacteria; kingdom Bacillati; phylum Actinomycetota; class Actinomycetes; order Propionibacteriales; family Kribbellaceae; genus Kribbella; species Kribbella sp. NPDC051952. The sequence continues at coordinate 162,556 of NZ_JBFAXQ010000019.1, read as the reverse complement.
TCCAGTCCCGGTCCTCCACCTTGGTCAGCCAGCGGCGGAGCTTCTCCAGGTCCTGGCGGATCTCCTCGGCCTCCTCGAAGGTGTAGTTCTCCCGGAACCGCTCGAACTCGATCTCCTTGACGAACTTGGTCTCGCACTCCTCGACGATCTCGGCGTACTCCTTCGCCGACTGGCCGCGGAAGCCCTCGACGAACTGGTCGCGGGCGTCGTCGTCGACATCGGTCAGGGTGAGGAAGACGCTCGAGCCGCCGAGCTCGGTGACGCGCTCGCGGACCTTCTCCATGCCGGCGCGCAGTTCGTCGCGGTCCGGCAGCACACACACGGCCTGCTGCACGTAGAACCCGCCGAGGCGCTTGAGCTCCCGCCACACCGCGACCCGGGCCCGGGACGACTCGCTGGGCACCTTGTAGATGAGCAGGAGCCAGCTGTCCGGAGCCTTGGTCTTGGTACGTCGGGTTGCCATGCGGGACAGGCTATCCGCTGACACGGCTGCGTAGCCCATCGACGAGCAACGGCACCACCTCCTGCCAGTCCGCGACGAGGCCGACATCGCAGTGTGCGAAGACCTCGGCGGCCGGATCGGTGTTGATGGCAAGCACGGTCCCGGCCCGGCTGGCGCCGGCCATGTGGTTCAGGTTGCCGGACAGACCGACAGCGAAGTAGATCCGGGGCGAGACGCTCCGGCCGGTGATACCGATCTGCCGGCCGTGCGGCTGCCAGCCCTCGTCGGTCGCCTTGCGGGTGGCGGCCAGCTCGGCACCCAGGAGTACGCGGATCGGTTCGAGTTCGGCGTACTGGTCCGGCGGCACGCCACGGCCGACGCCGATCACGACCTCGGCCCGGTCGAGGGCGTCGCCCTCGTTGCCGGTACGGCGTTCGGCCCGGCTGATGGCTGGATCCGGTTCCACGACCAGGACGTGCTCGTCGAGCGGCCGGTCGGCGCGTGGGGTGCGGAGGGGGAGGAGGCCGGTCCTGAGAGTGGCGATCTGCGGGGAACCGTGGCTGACGATCTCCGCGAGGGTGCCGCCACCGGAGGGTTTCAGGCCGGCCAGGCGTGGGGTCGTACCGGGGTGGACAGCCAGGCTGACCAGGTCGGACATCAGGCCGGCGCCGGAGGTAACCGCAAGCCGGGCAAGGACTTCGCGATCCCAGGGCTGGGCCGCGCCCAGGACCGCCCAGGGCGATCGTTCAGCCACCCAGGTGGCAAGCGCTGCGGCGGCCGGCCGCGGTTCGTCGGCGCTGAGCGTGACGACGCGGTCGGCACCCCAGCGAGCCAGGTCGGTGTCGCTGTCGATCGTTCTGACGACGGTGACGGTGCCGCCGATCTCGGTGGCGAGGGTGGCGGCCGTTCCGAGCAGTGCGTGGATTCCGGCGACGGGTCCGGGACCGACGAGGGCAACTACCTCGGGGCCGGTGGCTGGTGGTGTTGGTACGACCTCGGCGAGCTGGACCGCCGGCGGCTCGAAGCAACCCCGGGCTAGGAGTTCAGCGATGGCCCGGGTGGCCTGGGCCTCGGGCCTGCCGCGGAAGATGATCGGGTCGCGGGTCATCGGGGCCGGATGGACCTGCGCGACCTTCGTCGGGCTGCCGGGTAGTCCCCATTCGCGGGGTGGCAGGTCCGCCGTCCCGACCCGGCGTACGTCGGTTGCTTCCGGCCAGGACTCGATCGGGGCCTTGGCCGGCGGGCAGGAGCGTTCGGCGATCGCTACGACGGCGGGGAGACCTATTACTACCGACTCGGTGCCGGAGTCGTGCTGGACCGTCGTACGGACGCGGGTCTCGTCGGCCTCGGGTTCGATGGAGAGGACCGGTCCGGTGAAGGGGAGGCCGAGCAGTTCGGCGAGCATCGCGCCGACCGCGCCCGTACTGCCGTCGACCGAGCTGGCGCCGACGAGGATCAGGTCCGGCGGCTCGTCGAGCAACGCGATCGTGGACGCGAGCGCCCGGGCGGTGACCAGGCAGTCGGAGCCGGCCAACGCGGGATCCGACAGGTGGACGGCGTCGTCGACCCCCCACGCGAGAGCTTCGCGCAGTACGTCGACAGCCGCCGGCGGGCCCATGGTCAGCGCCGTACTGCGTCCGCCGGTTTCGGTCGCCAGCCGGACGGCCTGGGCGACCGCTCGGCGGCACCACGGGTTCATCTCGGTGATCGCACCGGACCGCTCGAGCCGGCCGTCTGCGTCCAGGCGGCCGCTGTGGTCACCCTTCGGGACCTGCTTCACCAGGGCGGTGACGAGGAGGTTCATGACAGTCCAGTCCCGACCGCGAGGCCGATCGCGAAGGTGACCGCGGCCGACAGGCCACCGAGGAGCAGTTGACGGCCACCGCCGTACCAGAACGGCCGGGCGGTGATCTTGCCGACGATCCCACCGGTGACGACCAGGCCGACCGCGCACAGCAGCAAGGCCGGCAGCACGCTCGCGGCGCCGAAGAGGAACGGGATGAGCGGGACCAGTGCGCCGATCGCGAACGCGACGAACGACGATCCGGCCGCGAGCCACGGGGACGGCAGGTCGTTGGGGTCGACGCCGAGTTCCTCGCGGACGTGCGCGTCGAGGGCGACCTCGGGGTTGGCGGTGAGCTCCCGGGCCACCTCGGCGGCGAGCTCGGGACGCAGGCCCTTCGCCTCGTACATCATCGCGAGCTCGCGCTCTTCTTCCTCCGGGTGGATCTCGAGTTCGCGCCGCTCGACGGCGATCTCGGACTGCATCAGCTCGGTCTGCGACGAGACCGAGGTGAACTCACCCGAGGCCATCGAGCAGGCCCCGGCGACGAGTCCGGCCAGGCCGGTCATGATCACGACCTTCCCGGTCGCACCACCGCCGACGACTCCGGCGACGAGCGCGAAGTTCGACACCAGGCCGTCCATCACGCCGAAGGTCGCCGGCCGCAACCAGCCCCCGGTGACATCGCGGTGCGAGTGGTGCAGCTCGGCGGGCTGCTCGTCTACGTGCGCGGTCACAACGTCCTCCCATGTGAGGTTCGCATAACTGAGGTTTGCGTAACCTCAGTTAATTTGAATCATCTGTTACAAGAGTCTATTCGTTACGTGTCCGACTCGGCAACAGTGAGGTGGCACACAGCGAACCGCCCGCGCCGGGAGTCGGCGCGGGCGGTCTTGTCAGCAGCGGTGCGGTCAGTCGACCACGGCGGGCGGAAGGTCGTCGTCGACGAGGTCGATCACCTCGCGTTTGCGGGGGAGCATCAGGGCCGGGACCAGGGTGAGGCAGACCAGCGCCCAGGCGACCCAGTAGGTGTGCGAGAACGACGTGGCCGCGTCGACCAGGCCGCGAGCGATCGCGGCGGGGTCGAGGTGGAGCTGGGCCAGGTTCTCCGGGCGGGTGTTCGAGACGATCGCGGCCTGGGTCTCCCGCAGTCCTCCGCCGAACCCCGGGATCTTCTCGGTGCCGGGGATGATCGGCGAGTTGTTGAGCTGGTTGGTGAGGATGACCGACATCGTCGCGACGCCGACGGACGAGGCGATCTGCTGGGTGATGTTGAGCAGGGTCGAACCGCGGGCGACCTGGGCACCGGACAGCGTCCGCAGCGCGGTGGTGAACAGCGGCATCATCGTGCCGCCCATCCCGAAGCCCATCACGACCAGCATCGCGATCAGCCAGCCGTACGGCGTGGTCGCGGTGATCTGGGTCAGGCCGAACATGCCGATCACGATCAGCCCCAGCCCGAAGGGCACGATCCGGCCGACCGGGATCTTGTCCACCAGCCGCCCGGCGATCGGCATCGTCACCATCGCGCCGAGACCCTGCGGCGCGACCAGCAGACCGGCATGCAGTGTGGACTCGCCACGGATCTGCTGGAAGTAGGTCGGCACCAGCAGCAGGCCGCCGAAGAAGGCCGCGGCGAACAGGAACATCGTGATGATCGAGACGGTCAGGTTGCGGTTGCTGAACAGCCGCAGGTCGAGCAGTGGATGCTCCGGCCGGAAGGAGTGCCAGACGAAGCTTGCCATCAGCAACACACCGATCAGGATCGAGACCCAGACGCGGGGTGCGCCGAAGTCTCCGCCTTCGGCCGGCAGCGAGGAGATGCCGAAGAGGAACAGTGCGAGTCCGGGGGACATCAGCACCACACCGAGGAGGTCGAACGACTCCGAAGGCTCCGTGTGGTCCTTCTCCAGGGCGAACCAGGCGTAGACCAGGGCGATCGCGCCGAGCGGCACGTTGATCAGGAAGATCCAGTGCCAGCTCGCCACCTGGATCAGCCAGCCGCCCAGAATCGGGCCGAGGATCGGGCCGAGCAGCATCGGTACGCCGAGAATCGCCATCAGCCGGCCCATCCGGCGCGGACCGGCGGCCTGGGTCATGATCGTCATACCGAGCGGCATCAGCATGCCGCCACCCAGCCCCTGCAGGACGCGGAAGCCGATCAGCATGTCGATACTCGACGCGGTCGCACAGAGCGCGGACCCGGCGGTGAAGAGGAAGATCGCGGCCATGTAGAGCCGCTTGGTGCCGAACCGGTTCGCCGCCCAGCCGGTCAGCGGGATCACGGTCGCCAGTGCGAGCGTGTACGCCGTGACCGTCCAGGCGACGTGTGAGTAGGCGATCGGGCTCTCAGGTGTGCCGAACTCGTCCTGGAACGTCGGCAGGGCAACATTGACGACCGTGATGTCGAGGATCGACATGATCGCGCCCAGTACGACGACACCGGCGATCTTCAGGACCGCGGCATCGATCTGGTCGGGGTAGTCGGGTTGCGTCGCTGGCTGGCTCACTGCGTCCCCCTGGGCACATGGTCTCGTGGCTCCCCGAGCCTACGCGCGACCGCGTCTCGAAGACGAGCACATTCCACATCAAACCTGCGTCATGACGGGACCTCCGTGACACCCGGCCTCCGACTGGCTACCGCAGGTTGCCCCCGGCATCCACGAGGCACAGGCGCGGGCTCGGTGGCGCGCACGCTGGGAGGCTAGTTACTCGCCGATCTTTTTGGAGCGAAGGAGGATCTTTGTGTCTGCGGGGGCGCGGGTGCCGGCCTTTGGGTCCTGGGTGACGACGACCCAGTTGCGGTCGTTGATCAGCAGCCGTCCTTGCCCGGTGGCGTCCTCCTCGGTCAGGAAGTAGAAGCCGGCTGCCTGCATGGTGTCCTGCGCGAGCTGATGATTCATCCCCACCACATTCGGCACCACACCCGTCTGCGTCGGCGAAGGCACCTTCGTCGACGGCAAAGCCGATGGTGTCGACGGCGGGGGAGCCGTTGCTGACGGAGTCGCCGAGGCAGATGGGGTTGCCGGCACAGTCGTCACGGTCGTCGTCGTGACCGTGACCTTCCCGGCGGGCGTCCCAGTACCCCCACAACCGCCCGCGAGAGCAACCATCACTCCGACCAACCCAACCCTCAACCACGCCCGAACTACCAACCCTGCCCCCGATTCCGAATCACCCGACCACTGTCTGTGACTATGGCCGATCACCCCCTCACACGCAACACGGGAACCGAGGTCGTCGGCGGGTGCGTAGGTTTCGTATGACGACGATCGACGACACGTATGTATTGGGCCGGAGCGACGCCGAGGCCCGGCGGTTGATTCTGCAGCATCAGGTCTATGGCCCGCTGACGCGGCAGCTGTTCACCGATGCGGGAATTGGCCGGGGTATGAAGGTTCTCGAGATCGGGAGTGGTTCCGGTGAGGTGGCGCTGCTGTGCGCCGATCTCGTCGGTCCGCAAGGCCGGGTGACCGGGATCGACATGAACGAGGAGATTCTCGACTTCGCGCGTCAGCGGGTGGCGGCGGTGGGTTGGCAGAACGTCGAGTTCCGGCAGGGCAACCTGGAGACGCTCGAGCTCGACGACGAGTACGACGCCATCGTCGGCCGCTGGATCTTGATGTACGTCGAGGATCCGGCCGACGTACTGCGGCGACTGAGCAGTCGTTTGCGTCCCGGGGGAGTGCTCGTCTTCCAGGAGAGCGCTGACCTCACGACGCCGGCGTACACCTATCCGGCGACGCCGGTGCACGGAGAGGTGCAGCGCTGGATGAGCCCGCCTGAGGACCTGGTCGGGCCGACCGTCAACATGGGACATCGTCTCTATCAGGCGTTCATCGACGCCGGCCTGGACCCGCCGCGGCTCCGCAAGGACACCCCGATCGGCGGCGGGCCGGACTGGCCCGGGTACACCCTTCTCGCCGAATCGCTCCGGAGCCTCCTCCCGTTCGTGGAACAGTTCGGCACCACCTCGGCCGCCGAGATCGACGTCGACACCCTTGAGGATCGCCTCCGGGCCGAGGTCGTCGCCGCCAACGCTGTCGAGGTCCTGCCGGCCGTGATCGGCGCGTGGTCGGCCAAGCGCTAAAGCGGCACACCACCGACGAGTCCAGGTTGTCGCCGCCGACGTGCAGCGCGGCCGGCGCCGACCGGATGGGGGCCGACGGGACCTATCTGTCGGCGGGCTTCGCGGCGGCGATGACTCTGGTCAGGCGGGCGTGCAGCTCGACGAGCTCGTCGACGTCCATGCCGAGCCGATCGATGATCGCCGGCGGGACGTTCAGAGCCTGCTTGCGGAGATCCCGGCCCTTGTCGGTCAGGGCGACCGCGAGCGAACGTTCGTCCGTGGCGGAGCGGTCCCGGCGGAGCAGCCCCGCGGCTTCGAGTCGCTTCAGCAGGGGAGAGAGCGTCGCCGGCTCGAGTTGCAGCATCCCGGACAGATCCTTGACCGACACCGGCTCGAACTCCCAGAGCGCGAGCATCACCAAGTACTGCGGGTGGGTCAGCCCCATCGGTTCGAGGACAGGCCGGTAGAGCGCGATGACGGTCCGCGACGCGACCGCCAGCGCGAAGCAGACCTGCTGCTCGAGCGACAGCGGATTCTCGACCTGCGTGATCTTCGTCCCAGCCATGCGATTAGTGTAGCAACTATGTGTACGCTAATACTTAGGACACTAAGTAAGTGGAGGAATGATGGAGCTGGTACGGCGTCGGCGGACTCCTAAACCGATGAACATCGAGACGGTTCAGCGCTGGGTGGTCTCGGTCATCCTCTTCCACGTGGGCAGCGTCCCGACGATCACCTTGGCCGTCTACAGCATCGGGGTCGCGAGCACCGACTTCGGCAAGGGCGTCGGCCTGTGGTTCATGTCCGGCGTGATCGGCGTGCTGACCGTTGTCGGGATCCTCGCGATCTTCAAGCGCCGGCCGCTGTCGGCCTGGCTGCTGCTGGGCATCCTCCCCACCGTCATCACAGGCTTCTACATCTTCTAGGTCAGCTGCGCGTTCTAGGTCAGTTGGGCGGCCTGTAGCTGCTGCCAGATCTCGGCCTGGTCGACGACCTCGACACCGAGCTTCTCGGCCTTGGTGAGCTTGGCGGCACCGACGTCCGCGCCGGTGATGAGGAAGTCGGTGCTGGCCGAGACCGACGAGGCGATCGTGGCGCCGGCCCGCTCACACAGTCGCTGGAACGCCGGGCGGGTGACCTTCTCTCCGGAGCGCGGGTTCGTGATGGAACCAGTGACGACCACCGTCTTGCCGGCCAGCGGTGCGCCCGCTGCGACGACCGGCGGCAGGTCTTCCTCGAGTACGTCGAGCGATACCCCGGCTTCGCGGAGGCGTTCCAGTTCGGGTCGTAGCCGGGCCAGGTGCTCGATGAGCGAGGCGGCGACCTTCGATCCGATGTCGTCGACGGCGACCAGCCCTTCCTCCCCGGCATCGGCGACTGCTTCCAACGAGCCGAAGCCCGCGCGGCACAGCCGGGCTGCCGTGCCCTCGGAGGCCATCGGGATCGCGAGCCCGATCAGTGCCCGCCGGAGGCCGACCTGCCTACTCGCGTCGATCGACTCGATCATCCGGGTGGCCGAGATCTCGCCGATGCGATCGAACTCCAGCAGCCCTTCCTTGGTCAGGTGGTAGAAGTCCGACGGCTGTTCGAGGATCCCGGCCTCGGCCAGTCGCTCGATCCAGACCCCACCGATCGCGTCGATATCCGCCGCGGCTCGTGATGCCCAGTGGACCAGACGCCGTACGGTCTGGGCCGGGCAGGAGACGTTGGTGCAGAACAGTTCGCGGCTGTTGCCCTGCTCGGTCAGGGGCTGCTCGCACGACGGGCACACGGACGGCGGCACGATGTCTCGCTCCGCCCCAGTGCGCTTGGATGCATCGAGTACGCCGGCCACGAACGGGATCACGTCACCGGCCCGGCGCACCAGGACCGTGTCGCCGATCTTGATGCCGCGGGCACGGATCACCTCCTGGTTCGCGAGCGTCGCGCGGGTGACCGTCGTACCGCCGACGAAGACGGGCTCCAGCCAGGCGACAGGCGCGATCTTGCCGGTTTTGCCGACATCCCAGACCACGTCGGCGAGCACGGTCGTCTTCTCCTCGGCGGCGAACTTGAACGCCAAGGCGCCACGCGGCGAGCTCGAACGGGTGCCCGCCGCAGCGAACGCGTCGCGATCGGCCAATCGCAGTACGGCGCCGTCGAGGTCGTAGTCGAGATCGTTGCGTTGCTGCTCGATCGTGGTGATCACCGCCTGGGCCGCGGCGGCGTCGTCGCAGTGGCGCATGTCGGCGACCGTGAAGCCCATCGTCTGCAGCGCGCGCTCGAGGTCGGCGTCTCCGCTGTCCTCGTCGGTGAGCAGGTCGAACGCGAGGAACTGCAGGCGGCGCTCGGCAACGGTCGCCGGGTCCTTGGCGCGCAACGTGCCCGCGGCTGCGCCACGAGGGTTGATCAGCGGCTTGTCCGGGTGGGCGACGTTGTAGGCGGTGAAGGTGGACCGCAGCATGACCGCTTCACCGCGGACCTCGATCCGGCCCGGTACGTCGAGCTTCGCCGGGACTCCATCGGCGAGTGCTCGGACCAACGGAGTCACGTCATCGCCGGTCGTCCCGTCGCCGCGGGTGATCGCTCGGGCCAGTCGCCCGTTCTCGTAGACCAGGGCGAGCGAGAGCCCGTCCAGCTTCGGCATGACCACGACCGACTGGCCGGGGAAGCGGTTGAAGAAGGCCTCGACCTGTTCGGGACGGGTCGCCTTCTCCAGGGAGAGCATCGGCCGCGAGTGCCGGATCGGCGCATGCAGCACCGCGGGCGCACCCACCTGCTCCAACGGGTTCGGATCGGGCGCCAGCTCGGGGTTCGCGTCGATCAGTGTCCGCAGTTCGTCCTCGATCGCGTCGTACTCGGCGTCGGCCACCGATGGCGAACCCCGGTAGTAGGCATCGCGCAGTACGACGATCTGATCGGCCAGTTCCTGAATCCGCTCCCCAACGTCCACGGCCAGACCCTACCGGCCGCCACCGTCAATCCGTGGTCACCTGGATGATCGTCCGGCCGCGTTCGGTGAAGGCGGCTGCGGCGTCAGCGAGGGGACGGACGGACGTGACCAGGGGGACGAGCCGGCCGGTCCGCAGCCGGGTGACCAACTGGGTCAGTTGTTCGCGGTTGGGCTCGACGACGAAGAAGATTGCCCGGCCCTCCTTCGGGTGGACGGTGGGCGGAGTGGCGACGGTGACCAGGGTCCCGCCGGAGCGGACCAGTGCGGCGGAGCGGTCGAGGATGTCGCCACCGATCACGTCGAAGACGACGTCGACCTCCCCGGCGTCCTCCAGGCGCTCGGTGTCCAGGTCGAGGAACTCGTGCACGCCGAGCTCGCGGGCCTTGTCCTCGGCGGAGGCCCGGCCGGTGCCGATGATGTGGGCTCCGGCCTCGCGGGCCAATTGCACGCCGACCGAGCCAACAGAGCCGGCGGCGCCGTGGATGAGGACGGATTGACCTGCTTGCAAATGAGCGTGGTCGAACAGCGCTTGCCAGGCGGTGAGCCCCGGCATCGGCAGAGCGGCCGCGGTGACGTGGTCGACGTCGGCAGGCAGCGGAGCCAGGTTGCGGGCCTCGACGGCGGTGTACTCGGCGAGCGAACCGTCGCGAGCCCAGTCGGTCAGCCCGAACACCCGCTGGCCGACCGTGAGGCCCGTGGTGCCGTAGCCGAGCTCGACGACCACACCGGACAGCTCGTGGCCGATGACACTCGGCGTGCGGTCGCGGCCGGCGCGGTCGGTCCAGGTCCCGGGCCATTCCGGCTCGCCTTGCAGGAAGCCGGCGGCGTGGACCTGCACGATGACGTCGTTCTCGGCGGCGCGGGGAGAGGGCAGTTCGGTCAGGGACAGCCCGTGGTCGTCGGCCTCGCGGTCCCGGACAGTGATGGCACGCATGAAAGGTCCTTGGGGTAGTCGGTGGACTGGTTCGATTTCGACCGTACGCGCTGGTGGCCCGCCGTCGGAGGGCCATTTGAGGCCTGAGGTCGTGGGCCGATTCTGGGGGAGTGGCCCAGTCGGGTGGCGCTCGATTGGACCAGCGGTGCGGGCCGTTTGCGCCGTACCGTCGAAGCATGATCGAGATTCCTGAGACGGCTGCCGCCGCGGCGGCACTGGAGGTGGCCGCCGGTTACGAGTCCGCGGCCTTGCTGAGTCACTCGCGCCGGGTCTACGTGTGGGCGGCGGCGTACGGCGAGGACCACGGCATCCGGTACGACGCGGAGCTGTTGTTCGTGGCGGCCATGTTCCACGACATCAGCCTGGCGCCGGAGTTCGACAGCCACACGGTGTCCTTCGAGGAGGCCGGGGGTCATGTGGCGCGGGTGTTCGCGGCCGGTGCCGGCTGGTCGCTGGAGCGGCGCGAACGCCTGGGGCAGGTCATCGTCCGGCACATGTGGCCCGACGTGGAGGTGGCTGACGATCCCGAGGGTCATTTGATCTCGCGGGCGGCGGCCGTCGACATTGTGGGGAAGGGGATCGACGACTTCAGCCCTGCCTTCCGGGCCGACGTGCTCAAGCACTTCCCGCGGCTCGGGCTGACTGAGGAGTTCCTCGCGTGCTTCCAGGCGCAGGCCGACCGGAAGACCGAGAGCTCGGCCGCACGGGCCATCAAGTCCGGGCTCGCCACCCGGATCGCCGCGAACCCCCTCGACACCTTGGGATAGGTGGCGAGGGGGTTCGCGGGTTGTCCTCAGTCAGCCGCAGTGCTGTGACTTCTCGTCGGCGGACATCGCCGCGGTCTTCGCGGTGATCTGGCCGGCCGCGTCCTTGACCGGCGCGGTGGCGTCGAAGTCCTGGTACCAGATGTAGTGGTCGTAGTACCGGTCCGGGAAGTGCATCTCGTACTGGCCGTGCACCTTCTCCATCTCGGTGCTGCGCTCGATCCAGCCCTTCTCGCCGGCCGGTACGTCGACGTTGCTGTCCTGCCCGAACGTGCTCGACGTCTCCCAGGTGTGCGAGTACGACGTCTCGATCGACACCTTGAACACCTCGGAGAACCCGTACTCCGCGGACAACGAGACGCCGAAGCTGTTCGACTCACCGGTCGTCTCGGACCACTTGATCGTGCTGCGTTGCGGCGTACCCGTGCAGTTGAAGTAGGTGTCGCCGACCTGGTGGACGTCGCCACGGAACTTCTCCGGTGCACCGGCCGGGTGGAAGACACACGAGTCGGTGCCGTTGTTGCACTTGTCAAGCAGTTCGCGTCCGGTCGGTCCGTCCGCGAACGCGGGGGCCGCGGTGAAGCTGGTGGCCGCGAGAACTGCTGCGCCGGCAATGGCGGTAAGACGTTTCGGCATGGCTGTACTCCTCACTGGTTCACTGAATGGGCGTTGGGAACTACAGGGGAGTCAGCTGAAGCCGACCGACTTGGTCCGGTCGTCCATCATCGAACCGACCCAGCCGGTGTTCTGGGTGAACGGCCCGTCCCGGTCGCCGTTGAGGTCGGGCTCGGGGTAGAGCCAGATCTTGCAGTTGGCCCACGGCTGGACGGAGCTGATCCGGTCGGCCCAGCCGTCGATGGTGTTGGTCTGGTAGTTGATGACGCCGTCGGAGCCGTCACACAGGCCGGCGCCGACAACGGTCCAGCTCGCACCGCCGAAGTCGCGGTTGTCGAAGAACGTGCCTTGGATGACCTCACCGCCGGCCTGCACGTCAGCGGCCTGGATCGATCGGTTCAGCGCGGCCCGGCCGGTCGCGTCCGGCACGGCGGCCGGTGCGGTGGTGACCTTGCCGCCGGTGGCATCGCTGATCGCCGCCGTGAAGGTGCCGAAGCACTGGGTCCTGCCGGTCTTCAGGTTCTGTACGCAATGGTCGGCCGACGGTGGCGCGGCCTGGGCGGGGGGACTCGTTACAACCCCGCCGGCAACCGCCAGCGCCGCGACCCCAATGGTCGCAGGAATTGTCCTCACTGTCATTTCCCTCATCTCCCGGAATGACGTTCGAATCGCTCGATATCAATTCCAGACCCTAGCGAGAGCGTTCTCATGCAGCAATAGACAAGGTGCTTTGTTTCAATTATCCAGGTTCACGTTTGAGGCCCGATCTCCTTGTTTTACAGGGAGATCGGGCCAGTTGCTTGCCTCGCCGTACCAGCTTTGCAAGGCGGTTGTAATGCGACCGTGATCCGGCCGATGATTTGCGCAAGAAATCGATTTATGCGCGTTTGATCAAATGATCGTGAGTCCAATGGTGCCCGGCGCGAGCCGGCCGGTGTTGACCTTGTCCCGACCGTTCAGCGTGTCGATCGTCAGCTGGTCGGCCGGCTCCGCGTCCTTGATCCGTACGTCGGCCTTGAGCCCGGAGACGCGGACATTCCCGTCGGACCCGGACACCCGGATCTTGTCCTTGCGGGCGGTGCCCGTGACGGTCACCGCGTCGGTCGCCCCGTCGCCGCCACGCGTATTGAGTTGCGCGCCGAGGTCGACGTCGACCTTCTTGACATCCGTGCCGCGCAGATTGCTGACCGTGACGGTGTCGGCGCCACCGAGGGCGTTGACCGCGAGCCGCTCGACGTCGTCGGTGTCCATCACGATGTTGCCCACGTCCCGGGTGAACCGCAGCCGCGGACCGTTGGCAGCGGCAACGAACTTCTCCGCGGCGGCGGCACCGTTGAACACCAGGCTGTCCTGACCGCGACCCCCCTTGACCACGTCACTGCCGTCGCCCGGATCCCAGACGAACGCGTCCCGGCCGGAGCCGAGTTGCGCCGTGTCGTTGCCGCGGTTCCCGTCGACGACATCGTTGCCGGAGCCGGTGCGGAACAGTTCGCTGCCGCTGCCGCCGGATACCGTGTCGTTCCCGCTGCCGGTGTCGATGATCGTGAACGGCTGCACCTCGGCGCCGTAGTCCACCCGTACGTCGTCCCTGCCGCCCTTGCTGGTGACCAGGATCTGGCCGAAGTCGCTGCGGTTGACCACGCGCTTGGTCGTACCGGGACCGAAGCTGACCTCGAGGACCGACGGATCGGTGCCCGGCACGGTCAGGCTGATGTTGTCCGCGCGGTTCGTGCCGGTGACGATCAGCCGGCCGTTGTCGACGACGACCCGGCTCGCCGGCGCCGCGTACGCCGTACCTGCCAGGCTCACCGCGATACCGGCACTGATGGCTGCCGCGGCGACCCCTCGCCGGATCCGCCTTGTCGCATTGCTCATGATGGGTTCCTCCCGTTGAAGTGATGGCGGCTACACGCACCCCGCCACCGGCCGGTTCACCCAGATCCCAAGTATTTCTGACGTCTGACACCAATAGTTGCCTTATGCATCTAACGGTCACTTGTGTCTGCCTGAGGGCGGTGAACCGGATCGGCACGGGGTGCGTATAGACCTCGAACCGGGCCCGCAGAGGAGGCGATCATGGGACCAGTCGCGGTGGAACCAGCACCGACAGTCGTCGCATCAGGTCGCCTGGTGAGCGGTCGGTACCGCTTGAAGGCCTTGCTCGGCCGCGGCGGTATGGGCCGGGTCTGGCTCGCCGAGGACGAGGTGCTCCTGCGGCGGGTCGCACTCAAGCAGCTGATTCTGCCTGGCCATACGGCCGAGCAGATTCGCGCCAGTGCGCTGGCCGAGGCCCGGGCGGCGGCCCGACTTCATCACCCCAACGTGGTCAAGGTGTACAACGTCATCGAGGACGGCGGCGACCAGTGGATCGTGATGGAGCCGCTGTCGGGGCGAACCATGGCTGACGCGGTCGCGGCGGACGGACCGCTCCCGGCTGCAGAGGTACGGCGGATCGCCTTGCAGCTGGTCGACGCACTCCGGGCCGTTCATCGGGCCGGTCTGGTGCATTCCGACGTCAAGCCTGCGAACGTCCAGTTGTGTGCCGACGGGCGCGTTGTCCTGATGGATTTCGGTATCGCCGTCGCCATGGACGATCAGCAGACCTTGGCGAGCGACATGCTGGCCGGCAGCCCGGCGTACATGTCACCGGAACGAGCCCGCGCCGACAGGATCGGCCCGGCGTCCGACTTGTTCTCCCTGGGCGCCACTATGTTCGCGGCCGTCGAGGGCAAGTCTCCCTTTGGTGCCGGCGACCCGTTCAGCACGCTGATGGCGGTGGTCCAGGCCCGCCCGGCCCCGTTCAAGAACGCGGGCCCACTGCGCCCCATCATCGAGGCTCTCCTGGCCAAAGCCCCAACCGATCGGCCGACCACCAACCAAACCATCGCCGCTCTGCGAGCTATCTGAGCGGATCGAGCTCGGCTTCCTCGCGGACTGCTTGCAGGGCTTGGCGGAGGTCGGGGATGGCTACTGAGCCGAGTGCGAGGCGGAGGGCGTGCGGCACGGTCGGGGTGGTGGCGAATGGTTCGGCGGTGGAGACCGCGACGTGTCGGGCGGCGAGACTTGCCGCGATGCGATCCGGGCGGGCGTCCTGGGGGAGCGGCAGCCAGACGAAGTACGACGACGGGTGCGCGGCGTACGGCAACCCGGCCAGGACCTCCGCGGCGATGGATTGCCGTGCGCGGGCGTCGGAGCGCTTCTGCGATTCGAGACGGTCGACGGTGCCGTCCGCCAACCACCGCGAGGCGATCGCTGCCGTGATGCCGGGGGTGTGCCACGTCGTTGCCCGGATCGCGCGTTCAAGCGCCGGTACGAGCGCAGTTGGTGCGGCGACAAAGCCGAACCGCAACCCGGTCGCGACGCTCTTGGACAGGCTCGAGACGTAGATCGTGAGGTCCGGCGCAAGCATCGCCAGCGGTGCTGGCGCGTCCTCGGCCAGATAGGCGTACGACGCGTCCTCGATGATCGAAAGCCCGTAGCGGTTGGCGATCGAGACCAGCTGTGCTCGCTGGGACTGGTCGTACACCCAGCCGAGTGGGTTGTGCAGGGTCGGCATCGCGTAGACGGCGCGGACCCGGCGTTGCCGGCACAACTGCTCGAGGGCATCGAGGTCGGGTCCGGTCGCGGTGATCGGCACCGGCGCCAACTCGAGTCCGAGCGTGCGTGCGAGCACGATGAAGCCGGGATACGTGACCGCATCGACCGCGACCACGTCGCCCGGCTGGAACAGGACCATCGCCGTGACCGCGAGACCGTCCTGCGCGCCGTTGACGATCAGGACTCTGTCGCGGCCGACATCCAGTCCTCGGCGGTGTAAGTGCTGCGCGACCGCGGCCCGATCCTGAACACGACCGCGATGGGGTTGATAGCGCAGGAGCGCGTCGAGATCACCGGCGCCGGCGAGGTCCCGCAAGGCCTGGCGTAGTAGCTCGGCCTGACCGGGGACCGAGGGGGAGTTGAAGCTCAGATCGATGGCGTCGGCGGCCACCGCCCGTTGGTCCGTCTCGTCGCCGGACGCGGAGGCGAGGTCGCGGACGAACGTGCCGCGGCCCTGCTCGGAGCTGACCAGGCCCATGGCGTCGAGTTCGGCGTACACGCGGGACGCTGTCACGACGGCGATGCCCTCGTCGGCGGCGAGCTTGCGATGGGTGGGTAGGCGATGACCGGCCGGCAGCTGCCCGTCGCGGATTCGCGCGGCCAGCGCGTCGACCACGCTCTTGTACTTCGGCACTCGCACGGACGCATTGTATGCATGACAATTTTTTGATCGTCATGGGTCGCGATCGCTAGCGTGCGCGGCATGCACATCGCGATCCTGACCTTCGACGGCTACAACGAGCTCGACAGCTTGATCGCGCTCGGCATCCTGAACCGCGTCAAGGAGCCCGGCTGGCGGGTCTCGATCGCGAGCCCGACGCCACGGGTGCAGTCGATGAACGGCGTCACGATCGACGCCACGGTTGATCTCGACGAGGCCTGCCGCGCCGACGCCGTCATCATCGGCAGTGGCAGCAAGACTCGCGAAGTGGTCGAGGACGCCGCCATCATGAGCTCGCTGCGTTCGCTCGATCCGACCCGGCAGTTGCTGGCCGCACAGTGTTCCGGCGCGTTGGTCCTGGCCAGACTCGGCCACCTGGACGACGTACCCGCCTGCACCGATCTCGTCACCAAGCCATGGGTGGTCGCGGCCGGCGTCGAGGTCCTCAACCAACCGTTCTTCGCCCGCGGCAATCTCGCCACCGCGGGCGGTTGCCTGGCTTCGACGTACCTCGCCACCTGGATCATCGCCCGTCTCCACAGCTTTGAGGCCGCCAAGGACGCCATGCACTACGTCGCGCCGGTAGGCGAGAAGGACGAGTACGTCGACCGCGCACTGCGCAATGTGACTTCCTATCTCGAGCCCGCCGCAACTCGCTAAGACTGCAGACGCACGAGCTCTGCGCGGGCGTGGGTGACGGCGGGGGAGTCGGTGCCGTTGCTGCGGGCCAGTTCGCGGGCCAGGTCGGATGCAGCTTCCAGCCGGTGGCCGGCCTTGCGGCGGCTGTGGAGGTGTTTGCGGTAGGCCTTCCGGTCCTTGCGGAGTCCACTGACCGCGTCGAGGAGAGGCGGGTCGATGGCGCCGGTCGCGAGTTCGGGCGTCAGCAGGGCGACGGTCCAGGCGCGTTCCTGCCGGGCAGCGTGCCGCAGGACGTAGAACAGGGCGGTGAGCTCGACGGCGGCGATGACGAACGGCAGTACGGCCGCCGCGGCCCCGCCACCGCTCAGGGCGGCCATGTCGTCCCAGGCGAAGTGGAACACCATCGCCATCAGCATGGTCAGGACGCCTCTGAGCACTCTGCGCTCACCGCGGGTCCGGCCGAGGACCCACATCAGCCCGGCGCAGAAGATCGCGCTGAACAGGGCGTGCGACACGATCCCGGCGGCACCCCGGATCAGGAAGATTCGCAGCGAGGAGCCGATCTGGTCCGCGCCGTACAACTGGGTCGCGCCGTTGTAGACGTAGAGGAGGTCCTCGAACACCTGGAATCCCAGGCCGATGAACGCACCGATGATGAATCCGTCGTACGCGCTGCGGACGAGCCGTGGTGCGAGTCCGATCAGGAGCACGAGCCCGAGCGCCTTGCCCCACTCCTCGTTGATCGGCGCGGTGAGACCGGCTGCCCAGTCGGCGGCGAACGACGTCCCGCCGACCTTGGACCAGATCTCCAGCAGCGCCGCGTTCGCCGGCAATGCGATCCAGAAGGTCGCGGCGACTCCGCCCCAGACGAAACCCGTCGCCAGCAGCCCGGCCGGTTGCGCGGTGAAGCGGTTGTGATGGCGCAGGAGCAGCAGCCACGGGATGAGGTACAAGCCGAACAGCAGCACGCCCCAGGTGAGTGCGGGCGCGTAGAACGTGGCCTTGGGACCGAAGAACTGGAACATCGTCAGCGCTCCGCCGCCGACGCCCACGAGGAAGACCCAGAACGCGACGTTGCGAGGCTGCAGGAACTTGAATGGTTGCCCCCAGCCCGATTCCTCGATCGCGCTGAGCTGGGCGGCCTTCTGGTCGGAGACAGTCGTTTCGGTCATCGGACCGCCCCCGGTGTGACGCTGCGCAGTAGCGCGGTGATCTCGTCCTGGTAGTGCTCGAACTGGCCGGATTCGGCTCGGACCCGGATCAGCAGTGCGGGCGCCGACGCGACGACTTCCGGCGTACCGATGGCCATCTTGAAGGCGACATCGAGACCGTCCCCGCTGGGTGAGGTCCTGCTCTCGACGACACCGACCAGGCCGGCTGCGGAGGTCACGGTCCCGCGTTGGCCGCTCACGCCCGGAGTGTCCTTATCCGCCCGTTCGACCTGGTCGAGGAACGCGTCGGCGCTGCCGTCGTACGACGTGCCGTTGAGCTCGATCGTGGCGCCCCCGGTGGCGAGCACGACGTGGAGGCTGGTCGCGCTACCGCCCGTGAGCGTTCCGCTCTCGAGTTGCCAACCGACCGGCGGCACAGCCGTCGCGCCGTCGCCCAGGTCGAGCACCTGACCGGCCTTGATCTCGTTGTGCCACGGAATGGCCGCATTCAACGCGGACAGCCCGTAGATCAACACCAGCGCGATGACGAGCGCGGTCAGTCCGGCCTTGAAGGTCCGTCGATCGAGCCCGAACCACCGATGCTCGACCGCCACCCAGTCCTGCTGCGGCGTCTCTACCGTCATGCCTCACTGTAAACGCGGAGTGACGAGCTACGAAGCACCTTGGAGGGCGGCGAGTACGGCGAGCACCCGCCGGTGATCGTCCTGCGCACCATGCAACCCGAGCTTGCTGAAGATGTTCGCGATGTGACTCTCGACCGTCTTGAGGCTGACCGTCAGCCGGCTCGCGATCGCCGAATTGGACCGCCCTTCGGCCATCAACGCCAGTACGTCACGCTCGCGGTCCGTCAGTGCCGCCAGGGGATCGGTGGCCGAGTCCGCACGCATCAGGTGCCGCACGATCTCCGGGTCGAGCGCCATCCCACCGGCCGACACCGTGCGCAGTGCCCCCATCAGCGTCTCGACGTCGACGACCCGGTCCTTGAGCAGGTAGCCGAACCGCTCGGCGTGCCGCCGCAGCAACTGGGAGGCGAAATGGGTCTCGACCGCCTGGGACAGCAGGAGTATGCCGAGTTCTGGCAGCCGGTCCCGGAGTTCCATCGCGGCCGCAGCGCCTTCGTGCGTGTACGTCGGAGGCATCCGGATATCCACGATCGCGACGTCCGGCCGGTGCCGATCAACCGCCTCGACCAGGTGAGTGGCGTCGGCAACCGTCTCGCAGACGTCGACCCCGGACTCCACCAGCAGCCGGGCAAGGCCTTCCCGGATCAGGGCGGAGTCGTCCGCGATCACTACCCGCATGGGAGCACCGCCTCCACCCGGGTCCCGCCACCCGGCTGATCACCGGCGGAGAGAGCGCCACCGAGCGCGGCGACCCGGTCGGCAAGACCCTGGAGGCCACGTCCCCGCGGATCGACTCCGCCCACCCCGGCGTCGAGTACGGCGACGTGCAACTGGGACAGGCTTGCCGAGACCCGGATCGTCACCTCGTCGACCCGGGCGTGCTTCACGGCGTTCGAGACCGCCTCGGCGATCACGAACCACGCCGCGCTCTCCACGGACCCCGGGAACCGCTGGTCGACCACGTCAAGCTTCATTCGCACCGGGATCCGGCTGGCCAACTCGTCGGTCGCAGCCCGCAGACCACCTCCGGCCAAAGCGGCCGGTTGCAAACCGCCGGCCAGGTCGCGGAGCTCCTGCACGGTCAGTGCAAGGTCCGTGATGGCCTGATCGACCTCGGCCCGCAGAACGCTCTCGCCGCCGTTGACCCGAGCGGAACGGAGCTGCAGGGCGATCGCGAGGATGCGCTGCTGCGCACCGTCGTGGAGATCGCGCTCCATCCTCCGGCGTTCCTCCAGGTGCGCACCGGCCAGACGTGCCCGCGATTCGGTGATCTGCTCCACCTGCTTGGCGAGTTCGGCCCGCAGACCGAGGTTGTCGATCTCGGCGGCGGCCTCCCGGACTACGGCTGCGACGACGGACCGCTCACAGCGCGCCGGATCGAACTCGATCCGCGCGCTGACCTGCCCTCGCCGTACGACGTCAACGACGTCTGCGCCGGGGACTGCGACGTGGCCGTCCGAGGTGACCCAGCCACCGTCGGACGGGAACAGCGCCCGTACTCGCGGGTCACCGGTCGCCGTGACCAGGAGAGTGTCGAGGTCCGCCGCGGGGGACTGAGCGAGCCCGGCCCGCACCAGCTGCACAGCGTCGAACCGGCGGCGGTTGAAGTGGCGGTCGATTACTCGGCGGGCCCAGGCATACGCGGGCCGGGCGACGGCGGCCGCGGCCAGCGTGGCGAGGATCGTCAGCAGTTGCGCGTCGGCCCGGACGGGCACGCTCTTGGTGATGACCACGACCACAGCGCCGAAGACGGCGATGACCGAACCACTCGAGATCGCGTACGCCGCGGAGTCGGTGACGATCCGCTCTACGTCGTACAAGCGGTACTTGGCCACCGACAGCGCAGCACCTAGCGCGAGGGTGATGACGCAGAAACTCAGCAACCAGCCGGCGGCTGACTCGAATCCGGCGTACGACGCAGCGAACGACGCGACCACGCACGGCGCAAGCGGCGTTGCTCCGGCTACCAGCCACAGCAGTTGCTGGCGGGCCTCGCCCCTGGCCCGACGGAACGCCGCTACGAGGACGTAGACCGAGGCAAGCAGGCAGCCGCCGAGGACGAACACCGCGATGGTGGCGAGAACTGCGATCGGTCCGGCGATTGCCGCGATCGCCCAGGGGCTGACGAGGTCGTCGTGAGGTTGGTCGAGGTGGGTGGAACGCAACAGCGCCGCGACTGCGAAGACGACGCCGGACACGACGGTCAGGACGGGGAGGATCCGCGACGACGGTCGGACCGCCGGGGTGAACTGGAGGGCAAGGGCCAGGAAGACGAACCACCAGACGAAGCTCGTGTCGCTGAAGGTGGCGATCAACGGTCTGACCTCGAGGTCGGTGTACAGCTCGGTGAAGCCGCTCCACGTCAGGGCCGTGCCGAGTCCCAGGAACGCCCAGCCGGCGGGCTGGTCGATGACGCGCCAGGTGAGCAGTACTCCGACCGCCCAGCAGACCAGCATCGCGACCAGATAGAGAACGTCCGGGCTGATGCTGTGGTCGCCCCCGAGTCGCTGATTGACCACGAGCTGGCCGGCGATGAGCGCAGGTGCGAGCGGCCAGGTGGCCACCCGTGCCAGGACCCGCGCCGTCCTCCCCATCTCGTCATAGTGGCAGCAAAACCGCCCGGAGTACTCAGGGACAGCCCTGATCAGAAGACCGGTGCCCACTCCGTCGTTCGCGGCTCGCGAAAGTTCGACGCTGGACGGACTCAGTCAGCTCGAAGCTAGGAGCCCGTCATGACAACAACCACAGCAACTCCCCGAGCCCGCACCAGGTCCTCGGCGGCGACGGCCGCGTCGGCCGCGTCGGTGCTCTTCGCCGTCGCGTTGTTCTGGACCGTTGCCAGTATCAACGTGCCGCACACGGCCGACGACGCGAAGCTGCTCGAGTGGTGGCAGCAGAGCGGCAGTCAGGTGTCGGGCATTGTGTCGCAGTTCTGCGCTATCGCGGCAGCCTTGTTGTTCGTTGTGATCATCAACTACTTCCGAGCCCTCACGACGAAGACTGCCGCCGTGCAGTGGACGGCGTTCGCCCGCTCGATGGGCCTGATCTTCAGTACGACGCTGCTCATCTCCGCTGCCCTGCGCGGAGTGATCGGCCACATGGTGAAGGTCGACGGGCAGCCGCTGCCCGGTATCGAGATCCTCCGCTACTCGACCGCCCTCAACTACAACCTCATCGGCAGCATCACGATGACGACTCTCGGACTGACGATCCTCTCCGTCTCGGTCGTCGTCGTACGAACGCTGGTCCTCGGCCGTTGGGTCGGGTACGTCGGCCTGGGCTGCTCGGCGATCATCTTCATCGCGAGCGCGGCGATGATCGGGCAGTACACGATCATCCTCGCCCTGCTCTGGTCCCTCTCCCTCAGCGTCGCCATCTGGCGGCAGCCGGCGGCGCGGTGAGCGGTGTCCGTCAGCGGGCGAGCTTGGCGGCGTGGTCCGGGACCTGGGTCTGCATCTCGCGGGGCGGGCGTTCGTAGCCCTTCGAGGCTGGTCGGTGCGGCAGGGCCAGCGGTGCCCGTTGGACGTCGTCGTACGGGATGGTCGAGAGCAGGTGGGCGATCATGTTGATCCGGGCCGAGCGCTTGTCCTCGCTCTCGACGACGTACCAGGGCGCCTCGGGGATGTCGGTGTGGACGAACATCTCGTCCTTGGCGCGGGAGTAGTCCTCCCAGCGGGTGATGGACTCCAGATCCATCGGGGAGAGTTTCCAGCGTCGCATCGGGTCCTCGAGCCGGCTGCGGAAGCGGGCCTCCTGTTCGCTGTCGCTGACGGAGAACCAGTACTTGCGCAGGAGTACGCCGTCCTCGACCAGCAACCGCTCGAAGATCGGGCACTGATGCATGAAGCGGGCGTACTCCTGATTGGTGCAGAACCCCATCACCCGCTCGACCCCGGCGCGGTTGTACCAGCTCCGGTCGAACAGGCCGATCTCACCGGCCGCCGGCAGATGTTCGACGTACCGCTGGAAGTACCACTCGGTGCGTTCCCGCTCGGTCGGCGCCGGCAGCGCGACGATCCGGGCGACGCGCGGGTTGAGGAACTCGGTCACCCGCTTGATCGTGCTGCCCTTCCCGGCCGCGTCGCGACCCTCGAAGATCACCACGACCCGGGCGCCCTCGACCCGCACCCACTCCTGCACCTTCACCAGCTCGGCCTGCAGCCGAAGAAGCTCCCGCTCGTAGACCTTCTTCGGCAACCGCTTTTTCGCGCTACTCATCCCGTCAGCATCCCGCATTTCGCGGCCGTGAGCGCCGTCGTACTGCGTGGACGCTGTGGAGTCAAGCGGTGACATCGAGTGGCGGCGGTTACATACTGGAGTCGGTCACTGTGAGTGTGCGGGTGTGAGTGTGGAGGGGGAAGCAAAATGGCCAGTGAGTTTCAGCGGCGCAAGGTGGCGGGGGTGTTCCATGCCATGGACGCCGACGGCAACGGGTATCTCGAGGAGGCCGACTTCGAGACGCTGACCGGGCGGTGGGTCGGGCTGCGTGGTTGGGAGCCAGGGACCGCGGACTACGAGCGGATGCGGGCGATCATGATGGGCTGGTGGTCGGCGCTCGCGACCATGTCCGGCGCCGAGGAGGACGGCAAGGTGTCGCTCGATGAGCTGATGAATGTCGTCGACCAGCTGCCGGCGATGGATGACGCGGTGAACGCGACCGCGGACGCGATGTTCGACGCGATCGATGAGAACGGCGACGACCGGATCGCGCTCGCGGAGCACAAGCAGGTCGTGTACGCGTGGAAGGGTTCCGACGACGGCATCGAGGACGTCTTCCCGCAGCTCGATCTGAACGGCGACGGCCATCTCTCGCGGACGGAGTTCCGCGACCTGTGGTCGGGCTTCTGGCGCGGCGACGACCCCAAGTCGCCGTCGCAGTGGGTGTTCGGGCCGTACTGACCGGCTAGGTCCGGGCGAGGGTCGCGACGATCGTGTCGATGTTCCCCATCAGCGACAAGTGGCCCTCGCCGGCGACCAGGTGGGTGGATGCGCCGGGAACGTGTTCGCCCAGCCAGCGGCCGTGGTCTCGGGGGACCATGCGGTCCTGGTCACCCTGCCAGATCGAGACGGGTATCCGGATGCTCGCCAGCTCGATGCCCCAGTCGGTCAGGAAGGCGAGATCGTCGTCGCGCCAGCCGTCGTACCCGGTCGAGACCGCCGCACGACACGACGCGGCCAGGTAGTCGGCGAGCCCATCGCGCAGGGTCTGCTGGTCAACGTCAGACAGCAGATCACCGAACGCGGCGATGATGTCGGCAGCCTGGACGTCCTTCAGTCCAGCGCCGGCCTCGGCCATGAACTTCTCGAGCGCCTCCTTGCCGGTCGCCGCGGCACCGAACTCCTCGACGTTGTCAGTACCCATCCCGGCATACCAGTCGAGGCCGTCGGCGTCGTACGGCGCAACCCCCGCGACGATCGCCGCACCGCGGCACCGCTCCGGCAACAGCGCCGCGCACGCCAACGCGTGGGGACCGCCGCCCGACCAGCCGAGGGTGACGAAATCGTCAGCCCTCACCGCATCGAGCAACGCACTCACGTCGCTCGCCACGTCAGCCACTCGTCGTCCCGGCTGCGGAGTGCTGTCCCGATAGCCCGGTCGGCTGTGCGTGACCAGCCGCATCCCGTGCCGAGCAGCCGCCGCGGCCACCGGCTCCAGGGCCATCGCCACGCCAGGCGTGCCGTGATGCATCACCAAGGGCCGGCCACCTTCCGGTCCCTGAATCAGGTACTCCAGACACCGCCCGTCAGAAAGCTCCAGTCGCTCCACACTTCAGATCCTAGGAGCTCACCGGTGGCCAAAGGGCCTTGGTTGCGTCTGCTGTATCGGTCACGGCGTCGTTGCCGAGAAGAGCCAACTGCAAGAGATGCCCGACGAGTACGCCGATCATCACACCGGCCAGCGAATCCGCGGACGGCTCCGCGGGTAGCGCGGCCGTCTGCTGATGCCGGCTGATGACTTCGGCGAGCGTGGTCCTGAGGGTCGACAGCATCTGGCCGAAGGCCACACCGATCCGCGGGTTGCTGAGCGCCTCCGACCAGGCCTGCACTCCGATGCCGGCCAGCCCGCTGTCCTGGTTCTTCGCGGTGATGAGCTCCACGGCGGCCGCGAGTACGGTCCCGATCGACTCGTCCGGGCGTTCTTCGGTGACGCTTCGGATCAGCTCAGCGACCTCGCGCATGTTGTCCTCGGCGATCGCGAGCACGATGTCTTCCTTGCCGGGGAAGTAGCGATAGACGGCTCCGGAGGACAGCTTCGCCTCGGCGAACAGGTCCTGCATCGACGTCGCATGGAAGCCGTGGCGGAGGAACGCGCGCCGCGCGGCGGTCAGGATGTACTCGCGACCGGCCACCCAGGAGACCGTGCAGGACCTGACGAATTCCGCGCCGGGTGCGTTCGAACTGCATCTGTACGCCGACGACGCGGAGGCCCGCGCTGCGATCGCGGATCGCGAGGTGTACGGCGTCTTCGAGATCTCCTCGCGCCGGTTCACCGTGCTGACCGCGAGTGCGGCAGGTCCGGCCGTTGCCCAGTTGCTGACGACGACCGCCGAACGCTTCTCGGCGCAGTCGGATCCGTCGCAGCGGCCGGTCGTGAGGTCGGCGGTGCATGACGTCGTGGCGACCTCGGGTGACGATCCACGCGGCGCGATCTTCACCGCGGCGATGACGCCGTTGGTGTTGGGTGGCGTGATCCTCGCGGTGATGGTCGCCGTACTCGTCGGGTTCCGGCCTGCGTGGCGGGAGGTCGTCGCCCTCGCGCTGGTGTCGGCCGTCACCGGAGTGGGTGTGCATCTGGTCGCCCAGGACTACGTGGGTGCGCTACCGGGCGATCGGATCGAGACGTGGGCCTCGTTGTCGCTGATGTTGTTCGCGATCAGCACCACCGTCGCCGGCCTCGCGGCTTTGCTCGGGCCGGGTGGTGCCGCGGTCGGAGCGATCGTGATGGTGTTCGTCGGCAATCCGTTCTCGGCGGTCAGTTCGGCGCCCGAGTTGCTGCCGAAGGCCGTCGGTGAACTCGGCCAGCTGATGCCACCGGGTGCGGGTGCGAATCTGCTTCGCAGCGCTGCCTACTTCGACGGACACGGGTCGGCGCAGCATGTCGTAGTACTCGTCGCTTGGAGTGTGGCGGGTATCGGTGCGATCGTGGCCGGCCATCGCCGGATGGTCCGGCGGCAGGCAGCGCGGCACAGCACGGAACTGGTCGCTGACGGCCCACTTCCCGAAGCACTGGCGCTCGTGGAGCCCGAACCGGCGCGGGAGTCGTAAGCTCGACAGGTGGGGCAGAAGGTCAGCTACTGTGCGGCGCCGGATGCGGTGAAACTCGCGTATGCGGTCCATGGCCACGGCCCACCGATCGTTCGAGTCGCGACCTGGATCACCCACCTGGAGTTCGACTGGGAGAGCCCGGTCTGGCGGCACTGGCTGGATGCTCTCGTCGACGGTCACACCCTGGTCCGGTACGACGAGCGCGGCTGCGGGCTCTCGGATCGCGACGTCGACGAGATTTCGCTCGATGCGTGGGTGGCCGACCTTGAGACCGTGGTCGACGCCGCGGGTGTCGATCGGTTCGCGCTGCTCGGCGTGTCGACCGGAGTGGCGGTTGCGGTCGCGTACGCGGCCCGTCATCCCGAGCGGCTCACGCACCTCGTTCTGTACGGCGGATACGCGCGCGGCCGCGGTCTGCGTGGTGCGGGCGAACGCCGGCTGCAGGAGGCTTTGGTCGCTGCGATCGCGGCCGGCTGGACCGATCCCGACCCGACGTTCCGGCACTTGTTCAGCATGCTGTTCCTGCCGGCCGGTACGCCCGAGCAGATGGGCTGGTACGACGATCTGCAGCGGCACTCCACGTCAGCCGCGACCGCGGTGCGGATCTACAACACCCGAGGTCGTCTCAACGTGGTCGATCTCGCAGCTCAGATACGCACGAAGACGTTGGTCGTGCACGCGGCGGGCGATCGGGTCGTTCCGATCGATGAGGGCCGGCTGCTTGCCACCCTCCTCCCGGAAGCGCGGCTGGTCGAGCTGGATTCGTCGAACCACATCCTGCTGTCGGACGAACCCGCGTGGGCGACCTTCGTGTCGGAACTTCGTGGTTTCCTGGGGACCGAACGCGCACCCGTTCAGCCTGGAGTCGAGGAGCTCAGCCGCCGGGAGCTGGAGGTCCTCGAGCTGGTCGCGGCGGGGCTGACCAACGAGGCGATTGCCGAGCGGCTGAGCCTCAGCATCCGCACGGTGGAACGTCATCTGACGAACACCTACGTCAAGCTGCGCGTCTCCGGCAAGGCAGGACGCGCGGCCGCCGCAGCCAGGTTCTCCGAGGCACGGCGTACCTGATCCGCTGCGTGTTGACCGCCATGCGGTTGCGTTTGAAATGCGTGCTGGCGCCGATGCGGGGGACTCGTGTCGCTCCCTACCTTCACAGGTATCAGCCTTTCGAAGGAGGACCGTGATGGAGCACATGGTGATGTCAGAGCCGGCCACGACGTACGACGTGATCGGCGGGGGAGGCGTGCGGTTGCACGCGCGGGAGTGGGGCAACCGGCAAGGGCGTCCGATTCTCTTCATTCATGGCTGGTCGGCCAGTCACGTGTGCTGGTCGCACCAGATGTCGGGCCGGCTCGCCGAGGAGTTTCGGCTGGTGGCGTTCGACAATCGGGGTCACGGCATGTCCGAGAAGCCGTTGGGTGCCGAGAACTATCGCGATCCGCAGTTGTGGGCGGACGACCTCGCCGCGGTCATCGATCAGCTGGATCTGGATCGACCGGTGCTGGTCGCCTGGTCGTACGGCGGGTTCATCGTCTCCGACTATGTCCGGGCGTACGGCGAGGACCGGATCGGTGCCGTCAACCTGGTCGGCGCCGCCGTCACGATGAAGCCGCCCACGTTCGACCACATCGGGCCTGGTTTCCTCGGGAACGCGCCCGACGCCAGCATGCCCGACCTGGCCACGAACATCGCCGCCATCCACCGCTTCCTCGACGTCTGCACCGCCGAGCCACTGGATCCGCACGACTGGACCGCAGCCCTGGCCTGGAACATGGTCGTGCCCCCGGAGGTACGAGGCGCGCTGATCTCCCGCGAGATCAACAGCGACGACGTACTCACGACGCTGTCCGTCCCCGTCCTGGTCACCCACGGCCGCTCCGACACGATCGTCCTACCCTCGATGGCGGAACACGTCCTCGACGTTTGCAAGACAGCTACCCCGTCCTGGTACGACGCCGTCGGCCACATGCCGTTCGTCGAGGACCAGACCCGCTTCGATCAGGAACTGACCGAGTTCGTGAACGAGATCGTCTGACGGTGGTGGGCAGGTCGTTGCGCAGGGCAACGATGACGGACGGCGCGGTTCCGGAACACCGCGTTCTCGTTAGTGCACGGGGCGGTTGCGGAGAGCAACGAGGCGGGCTGATCCGGTAAGCGGGGCAGACATTCGCCGGTTGCGCGATTAGTCTTCTTCGTGGCCGCCTGTGCTGGCGGACTGGGGGCAGTCTGTGGTGAATGGCTCTTGGTGAATGGGGAATTGACGGCGACGTACGCCGCGTTACCGGATGGCTCCATGCCGTTGTATGGGACGCATCCGCTGCCCGGCATGCCCGAGGGCGGACCGCCGTTGCCACCGTTGGGTTGGGGACCCGATCTGCGCGAGGACATCGACCTGCGTGAGGAAGAGGTCACTCACCACGGAGCCGCCAAGCGGCGGATCGGTTTCGTCGCCGCGCTGCTGATGCTTGCCGGTGCGGCAGGGCTGATCGTGACCGCGGCGGTTCGTGCGGACGCCTCGGGTGCTCCGCAGGCCTCGAGTCAGGCGCCGCAGATCCGGCCGGCCGGCGGCTCCGGTGTTGCCCCGAGCGTTACGGCCGATGCGCTCTACTCCGCCGGGCCGCAAGCTTCAGTCGCCTGCCGCGAGCCCGATGTCACGCTGGGCACTGAAGACGGGGTGCGTGCCTACTACACCAATGTAGTCAGTTGTTTGAACAAGACCTGGGCGCCGAAGCTCCGGTCCGCGCCGAAGATCGTGTTCTGGGGCGGACGCGAGCGATCGCCCTGCTCGATCGGATCCGCGGTCGCCTTCTACTGCACCACGAACCAAACCTTGTACCTGCAGGCCGACGACGTGATGAAGGCCTGGAACAGCTCCACCGACAGCGCCCGTCGCGCCGGGATCCAGTTGTGGGTGACCGACACGATCGCCCGCGAGTACGCCCATCACATCCAGCAGGTGACCGGCATCCTCGCAACCGTCCAGAAGCTCGCGTACGACGCTCCCGGTGAGCCGGCCAGGTCCGAGCTGAGCCGGCGGGCCCAGCTGCAGGCGACCTGCCTCGGTGCGGCGTTCATCGGAGCCAACAAGCTCACCTACGGCATCGTCGGGCTCGACCTCCCGATGTACAACCGCTACATCCTGGCCCAGCCCGGTGACGAGAACACCGGCAGCCCGGACGGCCGCCAGTACTGGGCCGCGCGCGGCTTCGGCATGACCGACCCCGCCTACTGCGACACCTTCAAAGCCCTACCGATCATGGTCAAGTGAGTCACGCGTCCCGGTTGCGGAACACGATGAGGCCGACGCTCGTGGCGACGATCGCGCAGGGGAGGACGGCGTACCAGTTGCGACCGTCCGGGAACGACAGGCGGTCCTGGAGCAGCGGGCCGGCGATGAAGTAGTAGGTGAGGAGTGCGACCAGGGCCGGAATCGTTCGGCGGGTCAGGCTGCCGATCGCGTGGGCGATGACTGTCGTGAACACGAAGTAGCCGACCGCCTTGGCCTCTAGCTCTCCGGAGACGACGGCGCCGAGGGTGACGGTCGCCGCGGCGGCCGGGAGAGTGATGACCACGAGTGCCTCGAGCTTGGCGGCGTACGTCGGGATCCGCCGGGGCGCTGCGATGAGGGTGGTCCGGATCTGACCACCCTGGTACTCCGATGTCGCCGAGATCAGGCCAAGGATGAGGAAGCCGGCCAGCACCGGGCCGTACAACGCACTGCGGACATCCGGTGCCGCAGCAGCCAGGAGAACGGTGACGGCCCAGGTCCCGACGATCGTGAACCAGATCGCGGGCAACGTGGTGAGCTTCAACAGTTCGGCGCGGAGCAGTTTCATGCGTCGCGCCTCGCGAACACGGTGGCGCCGGTGCCGGCGATCACGGCGACCCACAACCCCATCACTAGTCCGCCGGTGACCGGGGAGAGTCCGACCGGATCATCGGAGGAGCGCAGGAACATGTTCGTCCCGGCGAGGTCCGGGAAGTAGTACGCCAGCCGCGTGACCTTGGTCAGTAGGAAGCTCACGGACACGACGGAGATGTTCACGATCAGGACGGACAGCGGGATGATCCCGCTGCGGGTGATCAGGGTGATCCCGCCGGCGAGCAGGGCGCTGAAGACCCAGTACGCCGCAATCCCGAGTGCTCGTGGCAGGTCCGGCGTACCGGTCGACGCATCTGCGGACGCGAGGTCCGTGGCAGTCAAGGTGATCGCCGAGCTGAACAGCGCGAGGAGGCCGACCGTCGCCACGATCGCGGCCGTCTTCGCGACGAGGAACCTCGACCGGGACGGGATGGCGGTCAGGCTCGTGGTGATCTGACGGCTGCCGCCGGACTCCTCGCCTTCCGCGAGGTACTCGCTGCTGATGGCGACCACTCCGATCACGATCGCGGCGATGACCCCGAGTCCGAGCTCCCGGAACCCGCCGTCCGTACTCGGTCTGGCCTGGCTGTTCGAGGAGTTCAGCACGGTCACCCCGGCGGGTAGCACGACGCCGATCGCGACCGCGATCCAGACGGCGGGGAGCGAGCTGAGCTTGGCCAGTTCCGCGCGGAAGGCCCTCATCGGGAGCCTCCGGTCAGGGCGAAGTACGCGTTCTCGATCGAGCCGTGATCGCCGACCACCGCGGGCAATGTGCCCTGAGCCGCGATCCGGCCGCGGTCGATCACCACGACGTCGTCGACGGTCGCCGCGACCTCGCCGAGGAAGTGGCTCGACAACAGCACGGTCCCTCCGGCCGCGGCCCGGTCCCGCAGGAACGTCCGGAGCCAGCGGATCCCCTCGGGATCCAGCCCGTTCACCGGCTCGTCCAGCACCAGTACGTCGGGATCGCCGAGCAATGCCGCCGCCAGTCCGAGCCGCCGGCCCATGCCGAGCGAGTAGCTGCGGACCCGGCGACGTGAATCGTCCGCGAGCCCGACGAGCTCGAGCACCTCATCCACCCGCGACCGCGGGATGCCGCCGGCCGCGGCGACCCAGCGCAGATGCGCTCGTCCGGTCCGCGATCGATGTGCACCGGACCCTTCGAGCACCGCGCCGACCTTCCGGACCGGATCCGCCAAGCGGGCGAACGGCACGCCGTCGACCAACGCCGTACCCGACGTCGCCGCGTCCAGCCCGAGCAGGATCCGCAACGTCGACGTCTTCCCGGCCCCGTTCGGGCCCAGGAACGCCGTCACCCGTCCCGGCCGCACGTCGAAACTCACACCCGACAGGATCTCCCGCGACCCGCGCCGCTTACTGACCTCATGAATCGAAAGCATGCTTCAAGCCAACGCGTTCCAGCCGGCCCGCGCATCGGCCCCAGGTCCCTCGGACCAGAGGCCGATGTCGGGCTCAGGACGCGGCGTCGACGGCCTGCATGATCTCGTCGCGCTGCGGCCAGTGCGACCAGAAGGCGCCCTTGTAACCCAGCTCGTTGAGGCGGAGCAGGAACGGGTTGTCGGCGTAGTTGTTGTCCTCCTGCGTTATGCCGCTGACGGTCGGCAGCATGACCCGCGGGTGCTCGTCCCGGGGCACCCACTTCCACAGGAGTTCGACGCTGGTCAGCCAGCGATCACCCGGCCGGGTCGCGGTCCGGCCTTCGGGCAGGTCGGGGGAGAAGTAGTAGACCGGCCGGAAGTTCCCGGCGGCATCGAACATGAATTGCCGCTCGTACTCGACGACGCTGGCACATTGATCGAGCGGTGACAGCAGAATGGGCTCGGTCGCGGTGTTCGACTGAACGCCGGGAACCGGGTGAATTCCGCCACTTTGTGCTGCCAATTGCTTCCCCATCGGCGAATACGGGAACGCGCGAATACCCAGCGTGAAACCGACCACGGTCGCCTCCAGTGCCAGGAACCTCTCGACGCATTCGTGCATTGTCTCCTCGGTCTCGCCGGGCATTCCGAGCAGCGCCTCGATCATTGTCAGCATTCCGTACTGGTTCGCCAGCTTGCACAACCTCTCCACGTCCTCGAACGTGTAGAAGCGGGTGCCTTTCCGGCTCACTTTCCACCCGTTCAGTACGTCGTCGCGAACGTGATCAGGTGCCACGTTGATCCCCACGCACCCCGCCTCGGACAGCAGTTGGGCGTACTCCTCGTCGAACGGCGCGGGCTGGACGTAGATCCACAACCGGAGGTCGTGCAGCGGGGACGACGCGTCGGCCTGCTTGCGCCGGACGATCTCGCGCAGCACGGCCTTGCTGTGGCTGATGCTGAGGTTGAACTCGCTGTCGGTGGTGTGCAGGTCGCTGACCCCTTGCGCGACCAGCATCTCCATCTCGTCGACCACGGCCGTCTCGGCGCGGCGGGCGAATTGGTTGCCCTTGGCATCTGGTTCGACGCAGTGGGCGCACGAGTAGGTGCAGCCGTTCTTGGTGAGAATGTTGCCGAGGCCACCGATCCGGTAGTACGCGAGATTGTCGACCTTGTCCGAGCGTCCCGACCTGCGGGTGTACGGCGTCGCCCGGTTCACCAGCACGGCCCGGCCCAGCGCCGCGAGCTGATCGCGATGCGGGACCTGGTGCACGTGACCGCCACCATCGTTGACGATCAGGCCGGACACCCCCGATGGCGGTGCCCCCGCAGCAAGCGCTTGTGCAAGGTCGACGATCGTCACGTCCCCGGGCCCCTTCACGCCGTACTCGATGCCGAAGTAGTCGACCAGGGCGAACGGCATCGACGAGAAGCCGACCCCGCCGGCCACCACGGGAGCCGCGCAGTGGCGTCGGATCTCGCCGATGATGTCGCGGTGCGAATCCAGGAAGACGCGTTGCTCCTGGGGGTAGATCGTGTCGGTGTTGCGGATCGTCACGCCCACGAGCAGCGGTTGATGGTGCTCGAAGTAGGTCGCGAGGACGTCTCGCCAGCGGTCCCGGACCAGGGTCAGGTCGACCACCTCGACCACGAAGCCCGCGCTCTCCAGCGAAGTGGTGAGAATGTCAAGCGCGTAGGGAGTGATCGGCGGGTGAACGAGGTTTGGATTCACCAACGTCACAAGCGTTCCAGTCACGACAGTCTCCTCAGTGCGACCCGGATGGACCTGCATGAACACCGTGCGATCG
Source organism: Kribbella sp. NPDC051952 (assembly GCF_040680855.1). Lineage (NCBI taxonomy): Bacteria > Bacillati > Actinomycetota > Actinomycetes > Propionibacteriales > Kribbellaceae > Kribbella > Kribbella sp. NPDC051952. The sequence goes on along the minus strand of NZ_JBFAXQ010000019.1, from coordinate 130,010 downwards.
TGCATCTGTCGTCGCGCCGGTGGCAGGGGCCAATACCCGGTCCGCCGGGTGCCGGAAGACCCTCGTTCGCAAAGTGGACCGGACTAGGCGTGATTCGGATCAGCCGCACCCGCCCGCGCTTCTAGCCTGTTTCAAGGAAGGTGGGGGTCGATCGTAGGAGACTCATGGAGCCCGACCTGTCCGCAGGGCAATTGATCCGGCAGGCTCGCAACAGCCTTGGTTTCAGCCAGTACGAGGTTGCGGAGGAGCTGGCCCGGGCATCGGGGAACGACTCGCTGACGCGCGAGCAGGTCGCCCGCTGGGAGCGCGGAAAGCGGATCCCCGGGCCGTACTGGCGCGGGTGGATCTGCGCGGTCCTGCACTTGCCTGTCGAGGACCTGGAGATTGCGGTCAGGTTCGCGCGGGACGCTCGCTGGCGGGCGTTCGGTCCACCGGGCGATCGAGCGGCCTGAGTACGGCGGTGAAATGACGCAACGACTCCGCCTGCTCGACGATTCCGTAGCCGGCGATCTGCCCGGCCTTCGCGGCCACGGCGGCCGCGGTTTCGGCGACGTACTCGAGGTGGCTCTTGGTGTAGACCCGTCGCGGCAGCGCGAAACGGACGAGCTCGCGCGGTGCGGCGATGTCCTCGCCGTGGGCGGTGGCGCGGCCGAACACGAGCGTGCCCAGATCGGATACGCGAACGGCGCCGGCCAGGTACAGCTCGTTGGCGAGTGCTGTGGCCGGGAGTTGGTGTGGAGGGACGTTCGGCAACAGCTCGCCGGCGTCGACGTACACGGCATGGCAACCAGTTGGCTGAAGCACCGGAAGACCCGCCTCTGCGAGCTTCTCGCCGAACCAGCGCGCGGTCTTGGCCCGATACTCGAGGTAGGCCGGGTCCGTGACCTCTAACAGTCCTTGCGCCAGTGCGTCCAGGTCACGACCGGCCAAGCCGCCGTACGTCGGGAATCCCTCGAACGCGATGAGTTGCTCGCGGCATCGACGTGCGAGCTCGCCGTCGCGGACCGCGATCATTCCGCCGATGTTTGCCATCCCGTCCTTCTTCAGGCTGGCCCAGCAACCATCGGCCAACGCGAACACCAGCTGTGCGACCTCGCGCGGGCTGCGGTGCGAGTGGCCGGACTCGCGTTCGCTGATCAGGTATGCGTTCTCGGCGAATCTGGATGCGTCGAGCAACAGCATGACGCCGTACCGATCGCACAACTCGCGAGTCTTCGCGATGTTGGACAGGGAGACCGGCTGGCCGCCGGTCGCGTTGTTCGTGACCGTCAGGACGACGCATCGAACCCTGGATCCGTCGGCTCCACCGAGCCAGGCCCGCAGACTGGCGAGGTCGAGATCACCGCCGAAGGCCGACGGCGATCTCTGACTGACCGGGAGATCGACGGCAGTGGCGCCGGTGGACTCGACGGCGGCCCGGGTGGTGTCGAAGTGGGTGTTGCTGATCGACACCTCTCCGGGTGCGAGCACGGTGCCCAGCAGGATCCGTTCGGCCGCACGGCCTTGGTGCACCGGCAGGACCTCGTCGTACCCGGTCAGGTCGCGGACGACGGTCTCGAAGTTCTCGAAGGACCGTGCGCCGGCGTAGGACTCGTCGCCGGACAGCAGCGCCGCCCACTGGGCCGCGGACATCGCGCTCGTGCCCGAATCGGTGAGCAGATCGATCGTGATCGCGCTCGCCGGCACCCTGAACAGGTTGTGGCCTGCTCGGTCGAGGGCCTCGCGTCGTTCGTCCGTGGTGGGAAACGGGATGGGTTCGACAGCTTTGATCCTGAACGGCTCCATGAATTCGGGCATGATGCGATCCCTCCCGGACGAAATGGCGCGACATCTGTGGACCCAGTGTCTGCACCCTGCCTCACCCCTGGCAGGGGCCAGTTGAGCCCGAAAGCCCAACCAGGACACAACTGGCAGTGTGAACCGAGGGGTGACAGAGATAGTCTGCATTCAACTTACTTCCCGATCGAGGGGGTTGGTGTCTGTGCCGCTCGAGCGTTACGAGCTCTTTCACACGCATGATTTGGACGATGCTCGAGAGACCGTCGGGCGGGTCTTCGTTCCACACCGGTTGGACCTGGTGGGTCGGTCGCGGCATCTGGATGCCCGCATGAACACCAGGCGGATCGCCAGGGTCACGGCGAACTACGTGAGCTACGGCGCCGACATCCTGATCGAGCCGGGCGAGCTCGGCTCGTTCTTCGTGGTTCAAGTGCCCGTCAGCGGCTACAGCCACGTTCGCTGCGGTCGCGAGGATGTCCTGTCCACACCACTGCTGGCGTCGGTGGTGTCGCCGACCGAGCCGCTCCGGATGCGCTGGTCGGCCGACTGCGCGAAGTTGATCCTGCGGCTGGAGCGATCCGCTGTCGAGGACCACCTGAGCGAGATGCTCGATGCGCCGCTGCCGGAGCCGGTCCGCTTCGCTCTGAGCATGGATGTCAGCGCCGGGTACGGACGCAGCTGGCTGGCCATGTTCCGGATGTTCGTCGACGAACTCGACCGCGGCGACAACAGCCTGGTCAACCATCGCCTCGGTGTCGCGGGTGTCGAGGACGTGTTGATCAGGGGTCTGCTGCTTGCGCAGCCACACAACTACTCGCATCGGCTCGCAGATACGGCCAGGCCGGAAGTCCCTTCCAGGGCAGTGACCGTCGCACGTGACCTGATCGAGAACCACCCGGAGTGGGAACACACGCTGACGAGTCTGGCCCGCGGGGCCGGTGTGAGCACACGCGCGCTGCAGAAGGGATTCGTGCGCCATCTGGGCGTCGGACCGAAGGAGTACATGACCAACGTGCGAATGCAACGAGCACACAGCGATCTACGCTCGATGCAACGCGACACGGTCACAGTGCGCCAGATCGCCGGCCGTTGGCGCCTGGGCCATACCGGCCGCTTCGCCAGTGAGTATCGCAAGCGTTTCGGTGAGTTCCCCTCGGAGACACTGTCCAGGTGAACGACGCATGGTGGCTCACGCGCGTCGCAATTCGGATAAGAAGGGTGTCAGTCGCGTCCCTAAGATATGCGGGTGAACAATAACCTGACAATCGCCCAGCTTATCAGGCAAGCACGCGAAGACAGAGGCCTGAGCCAGTCGCAACTTGCCAAAGAGCTCGCCACCATTTCCGGCCGGCACACGATCAATCGTGATCTGATCTCCCATTGGGAACGCGGCGCACAAGTGCCGCGGTTCGATACCAGACAATGGCTCTCGGTGTTCTTCGACATCCCGCCCGAGCATTTCGAAGCGGCGGCGATGTCGGCGCGGCGGCGGATGAAGACCGGAAATGCCGTGGTCGCCCGCAATCCGCCGGCGAAGCCCGGCCCGGTGCGGCGCGCACAGGGCACTCCCGAGTTGCTTCCGGTCCTGCGTTCGCGGGTGCAGGCCGGGATCCTCGCGGCGGTGCTGCTCAACCCGGACCGCTGGTTCTCCCTCAGCGAGCTCAGCGAGACGGTCGGCGCCGCGCTGGCGTCGGTGGACAAGGAAGTCCAGTTGCTCGAGACGGCCGGCATCGTCAGCGGCCGGACCGAAGGAACGATGCGCCTCCACCACGCCTCCAACCTGGGGCCGGGCCTCGCACCACTGGTCGAACTGCTCCGGCTGACGTACGGCGTGCCGCAGGTCATCGGGGAGGAGTTCGGCTGGGTCCGTGGGGTGGGGCGCCTGGTTCTGGGCGGCTCCTGGGCCGCGCGCTTCGCCGGAGTCCCCGGCCCGGCTCCGGAGAGTCTCGAGCTGGCCGTCATTCCCCAATCGGGCCGGTGCGTGGACAGGGACGCACTGCGGCTGGCCGCTCATCGGTCCGAGCTGCGGCTGAAGCGCCCGGTGCGTTGGCAGTTGCGCGACGTCGAAGACACCAAGACGGTCGCGGTGCCGAGGCAGTGGGAGAAGCTGCCCATCGTCGAGGTCAGGCTGGTCCGGCGGGCCGAACCGGCCTACCGCGAAGGAGCCAGTGCGGTCGGGCAGGACCCGATCTCCTTGCTGCTCGAATCAGGGCAGCTGAGCATGACCAACGGCCCGGATGCCCAGGCCGAACCCGCGCTGGAGCTGGCCGAGGAGCACCTCGTGGCCGCCGAGCGGATCGCCGAAGACGCCCCTCAGGCCGCCCACGTGCTGCTGGCAGAGGCAGGTGAACTCATCGCCAACGGATTGCTTGCCCAGCAAGGACTCCGGGTCCACCCGGCCGCCCATCCACACACCGCGGGAGCCGCCGTCACCGAACAATTCGGCTTCCAGTTCTCGCACGTCGTCCTGCTGCGGGAGCGCTCGACCGCGTTGCACCTGCGGCTGAACCGTGTGAGCGCGGAGGAGGCACGGGTCAGCACGGCGACAGTCCGTGCGCTGCTGACCGAAGCGCGCGCCAGAGTTGCTGAACTCTCCCTGTTCGAGCCGGCTGTCTGACCATCCCGAGCTCCGGTGTGCGGCAGAAGTCGCCACCTGTTGCCGTCGTGTCCGCCGTCGGAGACTCGACAGGAATCGATCCGAACGCGGAGGTCAGAGCTGTGTCAGTTGCTGTGCAGGGCCGAAGTGGCACGTTGGAACTGACCGGTCGCCGGAAGTGGATCGCGCTGGGTGTGCTGTGCCTCGCCACGCTGCTGGTGGCGTTGCACGTCTTCATGATGCTGTTGGCCCTCCCGGCCGTGACTGACGCGCTGGACGCGACCGCCAGCCAGCAGTTGTGGATCCTCGACATCTACGGATTCCTGCTGGCCGGCCCGATGATCGCGATGGGCAGCCTCGGGGACCGAATCGGCCGGCGCCGGCTCCTGCTGGCCGCCGCTGCCGTCTTCGGAGCCGCTTCCGTGGTCGCGGCGTACGCCGTCAACCCCGGCATGCTGATCGGCGCCCGTGCGATGCTCGGCCTTGCGGGCGCGGCGATCGCGCCGTGCACGCTGTCCCTCATCGCCACCCTGTTCCCGGATGCTCGCCAGCGCGCGATCGCGTTAGGCGTCTGGGCCGGCTGTTTTCCGGTCGGCGCTGTCATCGGACCGATCGTCGGCGGCCTGCTGCTGGATCACTTCTGGTGGGGCTCGGCCTTCCTGATCGACGTGCCGGTGATGATCGTGTTGCTGATCGTCGGGCCGCTGCTGCTCCCGGAGTACCGCAACGAGCAGGCCGGTCGGATCGACCTCGCGAGCGTGGCACTGTCGCTGGCAGCGATCCTGCCGGCGATCCACGGCTTGAAGCAGCTGGCGTCCCATGGCGCCGACTGGTCCGCGTTCGCTGCCTTGACGCTCGGTGCGAGCTGCGGATGGATCTTCGTACGGCGCCAACAGGGTCTCGTGGACCCTTTGGTCGACGTACGGCTGTTCGCCCGGCGGACGTTCAGCGTGACCCTCGGCAGCATGATGGCCTACTCGATGCTGACCGGCGGCGTGATGGTGTTCGTCACGCAGTACTTCCAGCTGGTGCAGGGAATGGAGCCGCTGGCGGCCGGGCTCGCGTTGGTGCCGGGCATGATCGCGATGGCAGTGGCCTTCCAGGTCGCACCTCGGCTGGCCCGCCGGATCCGTCCGGGTCTGCTGATCCCGGGTGGCATCGCCGTCACGGTCGTCGGCGTGGCTGTGATGATGCAGGCGACGTCGACCGGCGTACTCGTGGTCGCGTTCGCGGTCGAGTGCATCGGCGCCGCGCCACTCTTGACGGTCGGCACCAACCTCGTGCTCGCGTCTGCGCCGCCGGCGAAGGTCGGCGCGGCCGGTGCGCTGATGCAAACGGCCAACGAACTCGGCTATCCGTTGGGCATCGCCGTACTAGGTAGCGTGGTGACGGCGACGTATCGCGGTCAGATGGACGGCAGCGGCGGAAGCTCGTTGAGCGAGGCCATCCACAACGGCGCGGACCCGGCCGTCCTGGGGGCGGCCCGGACTGCGTTCACGAGCGGGTTTCACCTGGCCGCGGGGATCACCGCAGTGGCTCTGACGGTCGTGAGCATCCTGCTGCTTCGCACTCTCACAGATCGACGAAGCGCTTCTTGAACGCCCCATCGAGCGGGGTGGTCTTGAGGATCCGGAGGATCCGCGGTGCGGCATGGCCGTCGCCGTACGGCGATGTGCCCGTCCTGGATCGTTCTCGGTGCTCCGCGGTGAGCGCGTGCTGGATGGCCGAACCGATCGCGTCGGGTGTCTCCGTGCAGCTGATGGTCGACACCGAGGTGGGACGGCCCTCCTGACGCGTGCCGATGTTGACGGTCGGCGTACCCAGAGCCGGGGCCTCGATGAGTGCGCTCGACGAGTTGCCGACGATCACGTCGGCGTGTTTCAGCAGGCTGAGATAGAGGGTCTGACCGAGAGACCGGCACATCACCATACGGCCGGGATGACAGTCGATGAAGCGTTGGAGTTCGTGGTCGGCCGTCGGTCCGCCGAGGTCGACGTTCGTACCGGTGAAGACGACGGTGGCCGGCCCGATGCGGTCCAATGCCGCGAGCAGTCCTCTGATGCCGGCCCGGCTGCCGACCGGGTCCGCGGTCGCCGGGTGATAGGTCACCGCAATCGTCGGTGTGCGGAGCTTTACGCCCACGGCCGCGGACAGCGCCGCCCGATCCAGGAGCTCGATGGTTCGGGCCGTGTCGAGGCCGGGGGAGCCGACTGCGTGCACCCGGTCCGGGTTTTCGCCCAGCTGGATGACGCGCCGCCGGAACTCGTCGGTCGCGGTGAAGTGCAGGTGCGACAGCTTGGTGATCGCGTGCCGCATCCCCTCGTCCGTGGAGCCTGCGGTGACCTCGCCGCCGCAGATGTGAGCGATGGGTATCCGCTGGAAGGTGGCTGCGGTGGCGGCCGCCAGTACCTCGTAGCGGTCGCCGAGGAGTACGACGAGATCGGGAGCGATCCGCTCCAGGGCTTCGGCGTACCCGATGGCGCCGAGCCCGAACGACTTGGCGACGCTGGCCGGGGTGTCGCTCCCCAGGACGACAGGCACCTGCTCGCTGACCGGGAAGCCGTCCGCGGCGATGACGTCGACCGTCGAACCCTGCTGCGACACCAGATGCGAGCCACTGACAAGCAGCCGCAGCTCGATCTCCGGATCGTCATGCAGGGCCTGCAGTACGGCGCTCAGTGGTCCGTAGTCGGCGCGCCCTCCGGTGAACACACAGATCCGGCGTGCCATCGATCAAACTCCCAGCGCGGAGGCGAGCGCGACCGACACGGTCTGCTGCTCAGCCTCTTCGAGCTGGGCCGAGCTCGGCAGCGAAAGGCCTCGATCATGCAAGGTGTCCGCAACAGAGCCATCAAGCCGCTCACAATCGGCGTACGGTGGTTGCCGGTGCAGCGGCCGCCACACCTGGCGCGCTTCGACCTCGTCGCAGGCCAGCTCGGTCACCACGGTCGCCGGTGCGGGCCCGTCCGCGTCAAGAAGGACGGAGTACAGCCAGTACGTCGGATCCGCCCAGGGAGCGCAGGGCGCGACGGCAACCGGAAGCCCATCGAGCAGCTTGGCGTACCCATCGGCGATCTGGCGCTTGCGGTCGATCAGGTCCGTCAGCCGCTCGAGCTGCGCGACGCCAACGGCCGCGGACAGATTGCTCAGCCGATAGTTGTACCCCACGGCATCGTGCAGGTACGCCGATCCAGGCACTTTCGCCTGTGTGGTCAGGTGTTTCGCCTTGGCCGCGTACTCTGGATCGTCGGTGGTGATCATTCCACCGGATCCGGTGGTGATGATCTTGTTGCCGTTGAACGAGTAACAGCCGAGGTCACCGACGGTGCCCGCCTGCCGGCCGTCGAACCGGCCGCCCCGCCACCCTGCGCCGAACGATTCGGCGGCGTCCTCGACGATCCGTACCCCGAATCGATCCCGCAGTTCGAGCAAGGGCTCGACATCGGCCGGGTGTCCGAGAATGTGGACCACCTCGACCACGTCGGGGATCCGGGCGCCGCGCGCCGCCTCGCGGACGACGTGGTCATGGAGAAGTTCGGTGTTCATGTTCCAGGTCTGCGCTTCGCTGTCGACCAGGAGTACGTCGGCCCCCGTGTACCGAATCGCATTCGCCGACGCGATGAACGTGAAGTCCGAGACCGCAACCAGCCGGCTCGGTCCTGCGCCTGCGAGCTGCAGGGCGATGTGCAGTGCGGCCGTGCCGCTCGCACAGGCCACCGCGTAGGTGGCGCCCACTCTCGCGGCGAACTCGCGTTCGAACCGGTCGACGAAAGGCCCGATGGACGAGACGAATCCACTCTCCAGGCACTCGTTGACATAGCGGGCTTCGTTTCCGTCGAAGGTCGGATCGCTGAGTCGGATCACCGCTGGTATTCCCCTTGCCACGCCGTCGGCCGTCTGTCGACGAACCACGCTGGCAGAGCTGCTATCGGCGTACCAGCGGGCGCCTTACACCGGGCCGCGGTGAAACAAGCCCATCTGCCACCGGCGGGCCTGGATGGCCAGACTCGAAGGGATCGATTCCGAGGGGGCCCACGGAGAAAGTGATGAGATGACGTTGGAGTCAGCGGGAAATCACAGAGTCGGCATCATCGGTCTGGGGTACGTGGGCATCACGCTCGCTGCCGCGATGGCGCGCAACGGCTACGAAGTGCACGGTGTCGACGTCCAGCCCGCGGTGGTGGACGCACTGGGCCGCGGCAAGCCGCAGGTGTTCGAACCCGGCGTCGAGGATGTCTTCACAACGCACATCGGCAAGAACATCTTCGTGTCGACCGAGCTTCCCGCCGAGATCGACGCCGCGATCATCTCGGTCTCCACTCCGGTCGACCCGAGCACGCACGCGCCGGACCTCCGCAATCTCGCGGCCGCGGCGGAAACGATCGCGAAGCACTGCTCACCGGACACGTTGGTCGTGGTCCGCAGTACTGTTCCGGTCGGCGCGAGCCGCGAGGTGGTGCTGCCACCGCTGCTCGCCGCGTGGGGATCCGCACGCCTCGTGATGGCGCCCGAGCGGACAATCCAGGGGCAGGCGCTGCGTGAGCTGGTCGAGCTGCCGCAGGTCATCGGTGGGCTCGATGCCGAGAGTCTCGATCGCGGCTTGGAACTGTTCGGCGGCCTGTGCAAGCAGCTCGTGCCGGTGTCGACGCTCGAGACTGCCGAGCTGGTGAAGCTGACGAACAACTGCCACACCGACGTGATCTATGCCTTCGGCAACGAGATCGCGATGCTCACTGAACGGCTCGGTCTCGATCCGCTCGAGGTGGTCAGGGCAACGAACCTGAACTACCCGCGACCGGACATCGCCAAGCCCGGATACGTCGGTGGCGGTTGCCTCTCGAAGGACCCGTACATCCTGCTCTCCGCTGCCGACCGCAGTGGACACGTGCCACGGCTGGTCGCAGCGGCGAGGACTCTGAACGAGACGCTGCCCGCGCACGTCGCCGAGCGCGTCGTCGGCCTGATGCAACAGGACGGTGGTTCGACGGTGGCTGTCCTCGGCTGGGCGTACAAGGGGTCGCCGCCGACCGACGACATGCGCGGTACGCCGATCGCGGAGATGACACCGATCTTCGAGGCAGCCGGGATCCGCGTGCTCGGAAACGACCCGGTGGTCAGCGACGACGTGATCCGCGCGTACGGCGGGGAGCCGGTCGACCTGGAGACCGGGCTGCAGGCGGCGGACGCCGTACTGGTGATCACCGACCACCCCAAGTATCGGCAGCTCGACGTCAAGCGGGCGTTCGGCGGCTCGAAGATTCGGCTGGTGTTCGATTCGTGGCGGATCCTCGATGCCGACGCGATCACGACACTCGGCGTCCGGTACGCCGGGCTGGGCTTCGAACCCGGAGTAGCGCTATGAGGGCGCTCGTACTGGGTGGCGCGGGTTTCATCGGCCTGCATCTGGCCCGACGGCTCGTTGCCGACGGCTATGAAGTGACGATCGTCGACAATTTCTCCCGCGGCCGCAAGGATCCCGAACTGGCCGCGCTCGGTGTGCCGGTCGTGCATGCGGACCTCACCGATCCCGCGTCGTACGACGAACTTCCGCAGACCGCGGAGCTGGTCTTCATGCTGGCCGCGGTCGTCGGGGTCCGGAACGTGGAATCCGATCCGGCGCGCGTCATTCGGATCAACACCACGACCCTGCTCAACCTGCTGGACTGGGCGGAGCCGGGCCAGCGTCTGTTCTTCGCCTCCACCAGCGAGGTGTACGCCGGTGGCGTCAGCGCCGGCGTCGTACCTGTGCCGACCCCGGAGACCGTGCCGCTGATGATCGAGGACATCACGGCGCCGCGGTTCGCGTACGGCGTCAGCAAGATGCTCGGCGAGGCGGCCGTGGTGCACACGGCCCGGGCGAAGGAGATTGCCTTCGTGATCGGACGGTTCCACAACATCTACGGCCCCCGGATGGGCGCCGATCACGTCATCCCGGAGCTGTCGCTCCGTGCGTTGCGCCGGGAGGATCCGTTCACGCTGTACGGCGCCACACAGTCCCGCGCGTTCTGTCACGTCGACGACGCGGTCGAGGCGATGATCCGGCTGGTCAGCTGTGACGAGGCGATGGGTCGGATCGTGCACATCGGCAACGATGCGGAGGAGATCAGCATCGGCGATCTCGCCAAGTTGGTGTTGCGGGTGTCCGGCTACGACCCGTCGGTGGAGTTCCTGCCGGCACCGCAAGGTTCCGTGGAGCGACGGTGCCCGGATCTGACCACCTTGCGCGAGCTCACCGGCTACGAACCGACGGTGTCCTTGGAAGACGGCGTACGTCGTACGTTCGACTGGTACCGCGAGAACTGGACATGACCATGGACGTGCTGATCCTGACCCACGGGACTCGCGGCGACGTACAGCCGTTCGTGGCCCTGTCCCGAGCACTGCGCAACGCGGGACACCGAGCCCGGTTCGGTGGTCCCGCCGCCTTCGCCGGACTGGCCGAGTCGTACGGCGTGGAATTCGTTGCCTTGAACAACGGCCCGAACGAGTTGTACGGCGATGCCGCGATCCGGGAGGTCCTCGAGACGAACTACCGGGGTTTGCGGGGCAAGTATCTGGCCTCGATCGTGGCGCACAGATACCGCAACAAGATGGACGCCGTACTGGACGACATCGCGGACGCTGCCCGATCCGGCGCGGATGTGGTGGTTCACGACATCGTGCTGCCGGGCCGGCAGCTGGGGGAGTGGCTCGGCGTTCCGACCGTGCGCGCTTGTCTGCAACCGTTCTGGATCCCCACGCGTGCTTTCCCGAATCCGATGCACAAGCTGCCGTTGCCGTCGGCGTTCAACCGGCTGACCTATCTGACCACCAACGTCTGGTACCAAATCCTCGCCGGTCACACGAATCGATGGCGGAGCAACAAGTTGGGACTGTCGAAGCTGGGCGGGTATCGAGATGTGCTGCGGCTGCCGGGAGGCGGCGACACCACGGTGCTCCAGGCGTTCAGCAAACACCTGCTGGACCCGCAGCCGGACGACTATCCGCCGTGGATCCACACGACCGGCTCCTGGCTGCTTCCGGCTCCGCCTGGCTGGAGTCCGCCGGACGATCTCGTCAGCTTCCTCGAGAGCGACAGGCCAGTCGTGTACGTCGGCTTCGGCAGTATGGCCGGCCTTGATCCCGAGCGGACGGGTCGCGTGATCAGAGATGCTGTGCGGCTGGCCGGCGTACGGGCGGTCGTGGCGACCGGTTGGGGTGGCATCGGGACGAGTCAGGACAACGAGGATGTCCAGTTCGTGAAGGAGGTGCCACACGGGTGGCTGTTCGATCGGGTCGACGCTGTGGTGCATCACGGCGGCAGCGGGACGTCCGGCGCGGCGCTCGCGGCCGGGAAACCGCAGGTGGTGTGTCCGTTCGTGCTGGATCAGCCGTTCTTCGCCCGCAGGATTCACGAACTCGGTGCCGCACCGCCTCCGCTCCCACAGCGTGACCTGAATCCCTTCACGCTTGCCCGGGCGATCGAGAACGCGATCACCGAGCCCGCGATGGCGAAGGCCGCCCAGGAGCTCGCGGCCCAGGTCCGCGCCGAGGACGCGACCGCTCAAGCCGTGGAGATCATCGAAGAAGTGGTCAGCCGCCGCTTCCCTCGAACGCGAACCCAGCCCGATACACGCCGTACTCACCGAACTTCCGTCCCATGATCTGCAGGCCGGTCGGCAGGCCGTTGTCGCCCGGCCCGGAGGGAACGGACAGTGCGGGGTGACCCGTCAGGTTCGCGGGTGTGGTGTTGGCCATCGCCTTCGTGAGCGGGGACAGGCTGAACTCCTGGGATCCCAGCTCATCAAGGCGTTCCGGGCCGGCTGTCGAGGTTGGTGTGATCAGAAGGTCGACATTGTCCAGGCAATGGTCGATCTGGCGGCGCAGCTCGAGTCTGAGGTTCGCCGCTTTCCCGAAGGGCACTCCGGACTGCGTCTCCTGAAGGTACTCGTAGGCGAGCGGGAGGGTTGAGGCCAGCCATGGCAGTTCGCGCTGCCCGAGGCGGTACTCCGCGGCGACCGTGCTGAGCCGGTCCACATCGATCCGTCCGCTGTGGCCGTACCCTTGCCCGTTCGAGTCGGCCATCGCGACCAGACCGAAGGTCAGGACCGCGAGCCAGATGACGGCGCCGTCCGTCCACAAGGGAATCGAGACGGGCTCAACCGTGGCACCGAGGTCGCGCAGCCGCTCGCAGGCTCGCTCGAAGGCCATCAGGGTGCCGGCGGTGCAGCCGGCCGGCTCCAGAGATTCCTCGATCACGCCGATGCGGAGCCCCGCAATGCCTTCGGCGGCCGCGCCGGCATAGTCCCCGGAGACCGGCCGCGGCCACCCACTGTGCGGATCACGCCAGTCGTCGCCGGCCATCACCTCGAGCAACGCCGCGTTCGTGGCGACAGCGCCGGTCATCGGACCGAGGTGATCGAGCGTGTGGTCCCAATACGCCAGTCCGTACGACGGGACGAGGCCGTGCGTCGGCTTCATCCCCACAATGCCGCAGTACGCCGCAGGATTGCGGACGCTGCCACCTTGGTCAGAACCAATCGCCGCGTCGACAAGTCCGGTCGCCACCGCGATGGCCGAGCCGGAGGACGATGCGCCTGCGGTGAAGCGCGGATCGTGCGGATTGCGCGGTACGCCGAACGTGGGATCGGCCGTGGTCATGGTGGTCTTGGCGGTGATCCGTGCGCCGGCGTCCAGCAGTCGCTCGACCACGACCGCGTCCTCGGTGGGGACGCGCTGCGGAGAGCGTCGTACGCCCTCGGTCATCGGCACTCCGGCAACGGCGATGTTGTCCTTGACCCCGATCCGCAGCCCGGACAGCGGTCCCGTCGCGGCGCCCGGCACCTCGCACCAGCGGATGATCGCATGGTACGGATCCTCCGCGGCGGTCGGTGGCCGGCCGCGATCGCGTTCTGGGTAGCGCAGCTCGACCATCGGCTCGGCGATCTTGTCGAGCCGGTCGAAGACGCCGAGGAACTCCGAGAGGTCGGCGCGCAGTCCCTCGGTGTCACGCGTGGGTCGGGCCGGGAATCCACGGCGGGCCTGGTAGCGAGCCAACTGCTGCGGCGACGGCGCATCGTTCTCGATCATCATCCGGCCTCCCGCTCGTTGCCGAAAGCAAACTGAAACGTCGATTTCAATTTAGCATGCGCCCGCGCGCTCGGCTGAACGAGCCGTCTGTCTCGACGGCGCCGGCTTGAACATCATTGGCCGGGAGGACGTCGACGAAAGGCTGGAACGATGTGTGGCATCGCAGGGTGGGTTTCTTACGACCGCGACCTGACGCGGGAGACGGAAACCATCGACAGGATGACAGCCACGATGGCCTACCGCGGGCCGGACGCAGCCGGCACCTGGGTACGGCGGCAGGTGGCACTCGGCCACCGCCGGCTCTCCGTCATCGACCTGGTCGGTGGCGCGCAGCCGATGGTGATCGAGCAGCCGAACGGTGCGGTCGCGATGGTGTACAGCGGTGAGGCCTACAACTTCTCCGAGTTGCGGAGGCAGTTGGAGGCGCGCGGACACCGGTTCCGGACCGACAGCGACACCGAGGTCGTGCTGCGCGGGTACGTGGAGTGGGGCGACGGGATCGCGGAGCGTCTCAACGGCATGTACGCCCTGGCCATCTGGGACGAGCGCGACGACAAGCTGGTCCTGATCCGCGACCGGATGGGCATCAAGCCGCTCTACTACCACCCGACGAGCGACGGCGTCCTGTTCGGCTCCGAGCCGAAAGCGATCCTGGCCAACCGGCTCGCTCAGCCTGTCGTTGACGCCGTTGGCCTCCGGTGGATGCTCGCGCCGCTGGGCGTGACCGGCGGCTCGCCGTGGAAGAACATCACCGAGGTCGAGCCCGGCACCGTGCTGACGATCCGGTCGTCGGGGCTGACGTCGCGAACCTACTGGCGGCTCCCGACCCGGCCCCACACCGACGACCGGGACACCACGGTCGAGACCGTACGGGCGTTGCTGACCGACACGGTGCGCCATCAACTGGTGGCCGACGTCCCGCTCGGTGTGCTGCTCTCCGGCGGGCTGGATTCGAGCGCGATCACCGCACTCGCGGCGTCGCATCTGGCCGCGCGCGGCGAGCAGGTGCGGACGTTCTCGGTCGACTTCTCCGACCTGGTCGAGAACTTCACGCCCGACGAGATGGTGCGCGGACTCGATACGCCGTACGCCGCTGATGTTGCCGCGCTCGTCCGTTCGGAGCATGAGCTGGTCACGCTGGATCCCGCGCGGATGGAAGATCCGGAACTCCGCCAGGCTGTGGTCGCTGCGCGCGACAAGCCGGGTCTCGGCGAGCTCGATGCGTCGCTGTACCAGCTCTTCAGTGCGATCCGCCGGCGCGCGACCGTTGCGTTGTCCGGGGAATCCGCGGACGAGCTGTTCGGCGGCTACTTCTGGTTCCACGACGACGTTTCGCGGGCCGCGACCGGCTTTCCCTGGCTGGCCGTGTCACCGAGCCCGAGCTTGGGCCGCTCGCTGGTCCATCCCGACGTACGACGACGTGCGGACCTGTCCACCTTCGTCGCCGACCAGTACGCCGACGCGGTCTCGTCGCTGGAGTACCTGGACGACGAGGCACCGGAGGATCGGCGGATGCGGCGGATGTCGCACCTGTTCCTCACCCGTTTCGTCCGGGAGTGGCTCGACCGCAAGGACCGGATGTCGATGGCCGTCGGGCTCGAGGTCCGCGTGCCGTTCTGTGATCACCGGCTGGTCGAGTACGTCTACAACGTGCCGTGGTCGCTCAAGACGTTCGACGGGCGGGAGAAGAGCGTGCTCCGGCACGCGATGAAGGACCAGCTGCCCGCATCCGTGCTGCAACGCCAGAAGAGTGGCTACCCGTCGAGCCACGATCCGCTCTACACGGCAGCGCTGCAGCAGCGTGCGAAGGAGGTGCTTGCCGGTGACGACGACGCGGTGTTCGCTCTGGTCGATCGCGACTGGCTGGAGGAGGCAGCGCGCTGTGATCCGGCCGGCGCGCCCAAGATGCTGTCGCAGGAGATCAACTGGGTGCTTGATCTCAGCGACTGGTTCACGCTGTACAAGCCGACGCTCGAACTGGACTGACCGATGACACTGCAGGCACATCGTCGAGAACCTCTGCGCATGTATTGGTGGCGCCCGGCGCCGCCACTCACGAACCGGGCCAACTTCGGTGACGAGCTCGGTCCCTATCTGGTCGAAGCGCTCTTCGGGTTGCGCACTGTGTGGGCGGAGTCGTCCGCCTGCGAGATCGCCGCGGCCGGCTCGATCATCGAGATCATGCTGTCCAGCAAGAAGAACAACCGTCCCGTGCTGTGGGGGAGTGGGATGTTCTACGAGTCCAGCGGAGCGATCGCCGCCGATGAGTTCGAGGTCACCGCCGTACGCGGGGTTCTCACCAGGGCGCGGATCAAGGACGTGGACCCCCAGGTGGCGCTGGGCGATCCGGGCCTGCTCGCGCAGGTCCTGGTGGGAGCGGCTCCCCGCAAGAAGCACCTGCTCGGCCTGGTCCCGCACTTCCTCGACGCCGATCTGCCGGCCGTGACGCAATTGCAGACCTGGCCCGGCGTGACCGTCATCGACGTGACCGAACCAGCGCCGAAGGTCGTCCGCGAGATCGCCCAATGCCACTACGTCCTCTCGTCGAGCCTGCACGGCCTGATCGTCGCGGACAGCGTCGGTACGCCGAACGCGTACCTTGCCCTCAGCAACGACACCCGCATCGGCGGCCCGAACAAGTTCCTCGACTACTACTCGGTCTTCGCCGACCCCGACCGCCAACTCTGCTTCCCGCTGGCCGAGGTCATGTGCCAAGACACCCAATCCGTAATAGCCAGCCTCAGCCGCCGCTATCACCCGCCGACAGACCTCCCCGCCATCACCGACCACCTCATCCGGGCCTTCCCCTGGTGAACCTCATTCATTGAAGGCACCCATCGTGAGGCCGGCGCGCCAGTGCCGTTGCAGGCCTAGGAAGGCGAGCATGAGCGGGGCGGTGGAGACCAGCGATCCGATCACGACCAGAAGCTGGACGTGGGGGTCGAGGTGGGCCTGGCTGTTCCAGGCGTACAGGCCGAAGGTCGCGGGGTAGAGGTCCTGGTTCTGGAGCATCATCAGGGGCAGGAAGAAGTTGTTCCAGATCGCCACGAAGGCGAACAGGTAGATGGTCGCCAGCCCTGCGACCATGAGCGGTTGGGCGATCGTCGCGAAGATCCGGAACTCGCCGGCGCCGTCGACCCGTGCGGCCTCGATCACCTCGGTCGGGACTGAGGAGTCGGCGAAGATCCGGGCGATGTACACCCCGAACGGGCTGACGATGCTCGGCAGCAGCACCGCCCAGTACGTGTCGACGAGGTGGGCCCAGGAAAACAGCAGGAACAACGGCAGCGCGAGTACTGTCACCGGCACCATCACCGCGCCCAGGACGACCGAGAACAGGAAGCGCCTGCCGCGGAACGCGAACTTCGCCAGGTAGTAGCCGGTCATCGATGACAGCACCGTGGCCACGAAGGCCCCGATACCGGCGTACAAAAGGCTGTTGAAGAGCCATCTGGTGAAGATTCCGTTGTCGTAGCCGAAGAGGGCACGGAGATTCTCGATCAGGTGGAACCCGCTGAACCACAGCCCGTTCGTCGTGGTGAAGTCGCCCTGCTGCTTCGACGCCGTGACGCCGAGCCACCACAGCGGCACGAGGAAATAGGCGGCGAAGACCACCAGGACCGCGCCGACGATCAAGGCAGGGCCACGGCCGCGCGTCTGGCCAGGTGTCTGTACGGCGGCGCTCATGATCCGGCCCTCCTCTGCAGGGTCTTCAAGAACACGAACGATGCGCCGAACGTGACGATCGCCAGTGTCACCGACAGGGCTGCCGCGTAGTGGTACTGGTTCACCGACGCGGCGTTGTACGCCAGCATGTTGGGCGTATACCCCGAGGTCACCTCGGAGGTGATCGTGCGGAAGATCATCGGTTCGGTGATGAGCTGCAGTACGCCGATCATGTTCAGGATCGCCGTGAAGACGATGGCCGGCCGGACCAGCGGGACCTTGATCGCCCACGCGATCCGCACCGGCCCGGCGCCGTCGATCTGCGCCGCCTCGAACAGCTGCGGTGGAACCGATTTGAGCGCCGCCAGCAGGATGATCGTGTTCGATCCCGCGTAGGTCCAGACGGCGACATTGCCGATGCTGGGCAGTACGAGATGAGGACCGAGGAAGTCGACATGCAGGCCGGCTTGGTAGAAGGGCGACGTACTGGGCGCAAGCATTGATCCCCACATGATCGCGGCGACAACGCCCGGCACGGCAAAGGGCAGGAAGTAGGCGAGGCGGAAGAACCGGCCGAGTTTGACCCAGGGCGAGTCCAGCAGCAGTGCAAGCATCAACGCGATCAGCATCATCACCGGCACCTGGACCACCGCGAGCACGAGCACCCGACCCAGACTCGACCAGAATTCCCCGCTGCCGAGCAGAGCGCCGTACTGCGTGAGTCCGCCGAACTTGGTCACCTCCGTGCCGAAGATGCCGCCGACCCGTTCGGTGATCCGCGTGCTCTGGATCGCCGCGTAGACGACCGGTCCGACGTAGAAGATCACGAAAGGGATGAAGAACGGGCCCAGGAAGCCGAGGCCGATCAGGCGGCGTTTCCAGTGCCGGGGCCGGCGCGGCTCGGCCATCGGGATCGACCTCGACTGGACCGGAAGCCGGTCGTTGGCGTCGACGTACTCAGGCTCGTACGCCGTCTCTTCGGGCCCGCCCGGTGATTGAGTCCGGATCACTATTGACCCCCGTCCTTCGCGTCGACACCTCGAGTCTTGAGATCAGCCACCGCCTTCTGTTGCGCGCTGGTGAGTCCTGCCTCGAGCGTGTTCGAACCCTTCAGGGTGTTGGTGATCGCGTCACTCATGCTGTTCACGACGACGGTCATGTTGGGGGACCACTGGAAGCTGGTGTCGACGACCTTCGAGGAGTCACGGAACACGTGCCAGACCGGCTGCCCACCGAAGTACGGCGGCTTCGCGTCCATGCCGGGCAGGTTGAGCGCGGCCAGCGAGGGCGGGACGCTGCCGAGCGAGGTCAGCAGCTTCTGCGGCTGCTCGTTCGTCGCAACCCAGGCGGCGAACTCGGCTGCCTCGGCCGGGTGCTTGCTGCTGGCGAAGACGACGTTCCCGCTGCCTCCGTAGTTCGCACCGGCGGGCTTCGCCGGATCCCACTGGGGCAAGGGCGCCACGGCCCACTTGCCGGCCGCGCCGGGAGCGTTGGCGAGCATGACGCCGGTAAGCCAACTGGCGCCGAGCATGGTGGCCAGCGTGCCGTCGTTCATACCTTTGAACTCCGCCGGAGTGAACGGCTGGACGGTTGTCGTCACGAGCTTTTCGTCGATCAGCTTCTGCCAGTAGTCGGTGACCTGACGGGCCTTGTCGCCGGCGAGGTCGATGGTGACCTGATCCTTGCCGTACTGGAACGGGCGCGCGCCGTTCTGCCACATGAAGCTGAGCAGCAGGGCCGCGTGACCCGAGGTGAAGTTGGTGAGATAGGTCGTCGGGCTCGCGGCCCGCAGACGCTTACCGACGGCCTCGTACTCCGCCCACGTCGTCGGAACGGTCAGCCCGTACTTGTCGAAGACGTCCTTGCGGTAGTACAGCGCCATCGGGCCGGTGTCCTGCGGCATCCCGTAGATCCCGGTTCCACCGACGTTGACCTGGGACCAGGTCCAGGGGACCAGCTGGGCTTGGGTTTCGGCGATACCCGGGCAGGCCGAGATGTCCTTGAGACCGTCGCTGAGGCGGAAGCCCGGCAGGTCGGAATACGCCACCATGCCGAGGTCAGGTGCGGTACCTGCCTTGAGGGCGTTGGTCATCTGCTGGACCGTGTTGGCCGAGACGTCCTTCAAGGTGACATGGATGTCTGGATGGCTCGCGTTGAAGCCGTCCACGATCTTCTGGGCATTGAGGCCGAAGGCCCAGTACGTGAGCTCGACCTTGCCCTGGGACCGCGAGCAGGCACTGGCAGCGGGTTCCGCACCGGCTTTGTCGTCGGTGCTTCCACAGGAGACGGCGGAGGCGACCATGGTGAAGGCGATGAGCAGGGGCGCGATGAATGATCGGCGGCGGTTCATGGCTGGGCTCCTTGGGACGATGCGTGGCTCGAGAGGCGTCCTGCGCTCAGCGCGGCGTCGAGCAGAAGGTGCTGGGGGCACCTCCTCAGGGCTGGAGTACGAGACCGGGGTCGGTGGTCATGCCCGCTTCCGGCCAGTGGATGCGGGCTGCTCAGGTCTGTGGTTCATCAAATGAACCCCGTGTTTCATTCCAGTTAACGGACGCGTTTCCGCCCTGTCAAGGCCGGGGCGTGGGGCAGATGGTCGTGGCCGGTCGGCCAACTCATGCCCCGGCGATGCTTTTCGCGGGTACGCCGGCCACCCGGGCCAGCGCGGGAACATCACGGGTGATGACCGCGCCCGCGCCGACAATCGCGCCGAAACCGATCATCCGTTCGGGCAGGACCGTAGCGCCCGCGCCGATGAACGCGGCGGCCTCGACGACGACTCCGCCGCCGAGCATGGCAAGAGGGCTCAGTACGGCGTGATCGTGGACAACGCAGTCGTGTCCGATCACCACGTTGGCGTTGACCAGCACGTGCCGGCCGACGTGGGTATCGACCTGGATCCGTACGCCGGGAAGAAGGACCGTGCCCGCTCCGACCGTGACCCCGTCGTCCAGCGTCGAGGACTGATGGACGAGTGTCGCCGGGCGCCGATTCCACGCACTGGCGGAGATATCGAGCCGTCGCCGGACCTGCGGGTTGCCGATGGCAATCACATACGAGGCATCGACCCGGGCCAGCTCTTCGTCCCCGCCGAGCAGGGGTGTGCAGTCACCCGTGCGGGTCGCGGCGGCCGCGTCGAGATAGCCGACGATCCGGTAGGGGGCGCCGGCGAGGCCGTTGACCAGCGACCTGATCTGGCGGGCGATGGCGCCCGCGCCGACGACAACGAGCGCCCGGGGTGGAATCTGCTCGGCAGTCATGTCTGTGATCGTGCCGGTCTGTCCGGTCGGCTGAAACCAGTCTCTTTTCGCCGTCTCGATACAGGCTGAAATCGTCTCCTGGCTGACAGTGACCGGGTCTGTAACCCTGGTTCCGTGGCGCTCGGTACGAAATCTGAGGGAGACCATGTGTATTACTGAGGTGCTTGTGAGCCAAGAGGATTCGATCCGGATCGCGCTACAGGCGATCGACCGGGCCGGCTCCTCACGTGCGTTCATCGCCGATTCGGCCGGCCGGCTGATCGGTGCGATCAGTGAGTCCGATATCCGCCGGGCCTTGCTCGACGGCGCCGGACTCGACTCGCCGGTGTATCCGCTGCGGCAGGATCCTGGCGTCGCGACCAAACCTGAAGTGGGACGAGGGGAGGTGATCGATCTGATGCACGCACTCGGGCTGCGGGAGTTGCCGGTGGTCGACGAGAACGGGAGAGTCGTCGGCATCCACACCGAACAGGCGCTCGCCGGCCCGGACCCGCGGCACAACGCCGCGGTGATCATGGCCGGTGGTAAGGGGACCCGGCTGGCGCCGTTGACGAACAGCATTCCGAAGCCGATGCTGCGCGTGGCCGGCCGCCCGATCCTCGAACGGCTCGTGCTGCACCTGGTCGGCTCGGGGGTGACCCGGATCTTCATCTCGGTGAATCACCTCGGCGACATGATCGAGGATCACCTCGGTGACGGCGCGAGCCTCGGCTGCCAGATCGAATACCTGCGCGAGGATCCGGCCGTCCCCCTGGGCACCGGCGGCTCGCTACGCCTGCTCGCACAGTACGGCGAACTGAACGATCCGCTCCTGGTGATGAACGGCGATCTGGTCACGGACTTCTCCGTCGGCGGACTGCTCGACGCGCACGCCCGCGCGGGTGTCGTCGCGACCATTGCGACCACGCAGTACCAGCACGAGGTGCCGTTCGGGGTGCTCGAGCAAACGGATGGACGCCTGGTCCGGATCGTCGAGAAGCCGGTCCGATCCTGGCGCGTGAACGCAGGGATCTACGTGCTCGAACCCAAGCTGATTCCAGGGATTCCGGGCGGGCGATTGTTCCCGATCACCGAGCTGCTGGATCAATGCCTGAAACACCGCTGGCCGGTCGGTCTGTGGCCGCTCCAGGAGGACTGGCAGGACATCGGCCGGCCCGCCGAACTCGCCCAGGCGCGCGGCGAGGGCTAGCCGTGTCCAGGTGACCCAGCCGCAGCCACACTCTATATTGGAACTCCGGTTTCAATCTGCGGAAAGGGTGTGGGGAGATGCCGGCTGTGAGTGGGTCCCGTCTGGAGCGGGAGGTCTTGCCAGGCGGGACCGTGATGAACACCGTGCACGGCGACGAGCCAGGGCCGACGCTGGCGTTGCTCGGGGGAGTGCACGGCGATGAGGACGAGGGTGTGCTGGCCGTCTGGCGCATCCTTCAGGAGCTGGAGACCACCGCGCTGCGCGGCACAGTGCGGGCAGTGGCGCCCGCCAATCCGGCGGCGTGGGCGGCACGAAGTCGCACCACGCCGTACGACGATGGCGACCTCGCGCGCTCCTTTCCGGGTGACCGGGACGGGCAGCCGACGGAGACGCTGGCCGATGGGATCACGGACCGGACGATCCAAGGTGCGGACCTGCTGATCGATCTGCATTCGGCAGGATTGCGCTACAGCATGCCGTTGTTCTGCGGTGTGGCTCGGGACCAAGAGGACGCATTGCGCGCTGCCGTCGCGTTCGGTGCGCCGATGATCTGGTTGCACGAGTCCTGGCCGCCCGGGCGGAGCCTCACCGCGGCGATGGAGTGCGGTGTGCCGGCCATCTACGCCGAGTGCGGTGGTGGCGGCGGAGTCAGGCTCGACCACCTCGACGCCTACGTGACCGGTGTGCTGTCGGTGATGGCCCAGCTGGGCATGCTCACCGAGTCGCCTCGGGTGCGTCCGTCGCCGCGCTGGGTCGCCGGCTCCGGGGACCTGGATGCCGGCGTCAGGTCGTCGTACAGCGGCCTGTTCGTCGTGTCGGCCACAGCCGGCGAAGTGGTTCCCGAAGACGGCGAGGTCGGTCGGCTCTACGGCTACCGAGGTGAGCTGCTGGAAGTCTTGCGTGCCGCACGCTCGGGGGTCGTCATGTTCCTGCGCCGACAGGCCCAGGTCAGACCCGGCGATGTCCTGTTCGTGATGGCGGTCCGATCGGAGGGGCCGTGATGTCGGCCGATCGCTGTGTGCTGAGTCGCTTCGCGTCGGACCTGCCTCCGCTGAGTGAAACCGTCTGCCTGGGGGAGGGCGGGACACCACTGATCGAGCTTCCCGCTGTGGCGCGCCGGGTCGGCGTGCGCTCGGTATCGGCCAAGCTGGAGACGGCGAATCCCACCGGCTCGTACAAGGACCGGGTGGCGGCGATGTCGCTCTCGTTGGCCCGCAGTCAGGGCTATCGAGGCTGGATCGCGACATCCTCGGGCAACGCCGGCATGGCGATGGCGGCGTACGGCGCCAGGGCCGGAGTCCCCGGCTTCCTCTGCCTGGCCGGCTCGGTGCCGCCCGAGAAGTCGCTGCCGTTGCTCGCCTACGGGTCCGACGTCGTGTCCGTGATCAGGGTGAAGGGCGCCGGTCGGCCAGAGGTCGACGGCGACATGTTCGCGCAGGTCCGGGCCGCGGCAGCACGGCACGACCTGTATCTCGGCGTCACCCTGCATGCCTTCAATCCTGAGGGCATGCGCGGGATCGACACGATCGCCTACGAGCTCGCCGAGCAGGCGCCGTCGATGACCCATGTCTACGCTCCGGTCGGCGGCGGCGGTCTGGTGGTCGCGATCGCCCGCGGCCTCGCCGGACGGGATCTGCGACCGGCGATGGTGGCCTGCCAGTCGACGGGATGCGCTCCGGTGGTGCGATTCCTGGCCGGCGAGATTCCGTCCGTCGCGGTCGAACGGAGCAGCACCGGGATCTCCGCGCTGCAACTGCCGCGCCCACCCGACGGCGTCGCGGCGGCCGAAGCCGTGGCTCGATCGAAGGGATGGGGTACGGCGATCGACGACGACGCGATCCTGTCCGCGCAACGGTGGCTGGCCTCGGCGGAGGGCGTGTTCGTCGAGCCCGCGGCCGCCGCGACTGTGGCGGCGTTGCTCGCCGATGCGGACGCGGGACGTCTCACGTCGGACGCACAGCCGGTGCTGATTCTCACCGGCGGTGGCTGGAAGGATCTCGGCCGCTTCGCGGCGGACGCGGCCCAGGTGCGGATGATCGACGTCGCCGATGTCTCCGGTCAGGTCGACGACTGGGTCGCCGGGGTGACCACGTCCTGAATTGACGATCGGCGGCGCCGCTGTCAAGCTGACTTTGAAACGGCAGTTCCAAACTCAGCCTGCAGGCTGCACCTGACCAGGACGTGTGACAGTGGCAGAACGCACGGCTCTCGTGACGGGTGGCGCGACCGGGATCGGCGCCGCGATCAGCGCCCGGCTGCTGGCCGACGGACTGAACGTGTACGTCGTCCAGCGCGACGAAGCCGAGGTAGTCGCTGCTCAGGAGCTGTTCCAGGACTCCGCCCGGGTCCGAGTCGCGGCACATGATCTTGGCGACGCGAAAGAGTGCATCCGCGCCGTCCAGGGATGCGTTTCGCATTTCGGTGCACTCGATGTCCTGGTCAACAATGCCGGTGTCACCGGCGCTGCCGCCGTCGATGCGCTCGGCAACTTCAGCGATCAGCGCATCGACCAGGTGATCGACGTCAATCTGAAGGCCCCGCTCCGATTGGTGCGCGAAGCCCTTCCCCAGTTGACGCTTGGCGGTGGAGTTGTGGTGAACATCGGCTCGATCGCCGGCATCCAGGCTCAGGCGGACGCAGCGGCGTACGTGGCGAGCAAGGCGGGGATGGACGGGATGACGCGGGCGCTGGCGTACGACCTGGCTCGTGTCGGCGTGCGGGTGGTCTGCGTGGCGCCCGGCGATGTGGAGACCGAGACCAGCCGCGCGCCCGACTATGTCGCGGAGCGAGCGGGCGCCTGGACCAAGGTGACTCCGTTGCCTCGGCCGATCCGGCCCAGCGATGTCGCTGCCGCGGTCGCGTGGGTCGTCTCCCCTGACGCCGCGGCCGTGACCGGTTCGACGATCTACGTCGACGGCGGTCTGACGGCGTACTGAGCCGCTCTCGAGGGGTTGGCCGGTGGGTGGAAGGCGCCTCCCTTGACCGTAGCGCCACGTAATCGTAGCGTAGTCGCAAGAAATAACACGCAGGTTTTATCTAGTGAAACCATCCATGATGGGGGAGCCTGATGGCCCTACACGAACAGAGCCAGTTGACGTCCCGTTCGGATGAGCTGCGTTTGCGCGCACTCGAACGCGCTCCGGGCGGCGTGCACTCCAATGTCCGCCTCCGTGGTCCGCACCCGTTCATCCGCTCCGCCAAGGGCGCGTGGTTGTTCGATGCCGACGGTCGCGACTACGTGGACTATCTCCTCGGGCAAGGCCCGAACTTTCTCGGTCACGCGCCGGACGCCGTGGTGCACGCAGTCTTCGACGCGTGCCGGAGCGGGCTGGTCTACGGGGGACAGCACGAGCTGGAGGTGGAAGCAGCCGAGCTCGTTTGCGAGGTCACCGGCTGGCCGGACATGGTTCGGTTCAGCACGAGCGGCACGGAGGCGGTGCAGGCAGCGCTCAGGCTGGCGCGAGCGGCGACCGGCCGGACCGAGATCATTCGCTTCCAGGGTCACTACCACGGCTGGCTGGACAACATCCTGACGGCCGAACGCGACGGAGCCTGGGGAGTGGCGAGCCAGGGCCAGGTCGCTGCGCACCTTGGCGAAAGCCACATCCTGCCGTGGAACGACGCGGACCTGCTGGCCGCGGAGTTCGAGCGGTACGGGGACCGTCTGGCCGCGGTGATCATGGAGCCGATCATGATCAACGCGGGCGTGATCGAGCCGAGGACCGGTTACCTGGAGAAGGTCCGCGACCTGTGCACGAAGCACGGCGTCGTACTGATCTTCGACGAGGTGATCTCCGGATTCCGGATCGGCCTCGGCGGCGCTGTGCAGCGGTACGGCGTGACTCCCGATCTCGCCACCTACGGCAAGGCGTTCGCGGGTGGATTCCCGGTCGCCGCGGTCGTCGGCCGGGGTGATCTGATGAGCAGACTCGGGACCGGAGAAGTCAATCATTCCGGGACCTTCAACTCCTCGGTGATGGCGATGGCCGCGGTGCGTGCGACCCTGCGGGAGCTTCGCGACGAGACGCCGTACGTGCGGGTGGATGAACACGGACGCGCGCTGATGGCCGGGCTGCTCGATGTTGCGGCGCGTCATGATGTGCCGTTGCGGGTCGCTGGATTGCCGGCGGCGTTCCACGTGTCGTTCGGCGATGCCGAGGTGACGGACTACAAGTCGCTGCAGCAGCTCGATCTCGCACGGTACGAGCAACTTGCGGGAGCCCTTGTAGACAACGGGATCTGGTTGACCGGGCGTGGCGTCTGGTACGTGTCGGCCGCTCACGGAGCGCATGAGCTCGAGGTCGCACTGAATCGCTTCGACGAAACGTTGGGCGAGTGGAAGCTGAAGGTGCGGTAGATCATGCGTCTTGCCTTGCTCGGTCTCTACCACGAGACCAACACCTTCTCGCCGGTCCGCGCTGATCGCGCGCTGTTCACGGCCGGCGGTGTCTGGCGAGGAACTGAGATCGTCGAGGCCTACGCGACGTCGTCCACGACGAACGGCGGATTCCTGGTCGGTGGTGCCGAGCAGGGTGTGGACGTCGTACCGCTGATGTTCGCGTTCGTCACGCCGACCGGACCGATCACGGCGGACGCCTTCGACTGGCTGGTCGGCGAGATGATCGAAATGCTCCGTGACCAAGGGCCATGGGACGGGGTGCTGCTGAACCTGCACGGCGCCGCCGTCGCGGAGAACCACGCGGATGCGGACGCCGAGATCGCGGCAAGAGTGCGTGCTGTGGTGGGTCCCGACGTACCGGTCGGCGTCGTCCTCGACATGCATGCGAACCTCAGTCAGCGGTTGCTGGACGCGTTGACGGTGACGTTGGTCTACCAGACGAATCCGCACGTCGACGCGAAGCAGCAGGCGATCCGCTGTACGGAACTCGTCGTACAGACCGTCCGCGGTGAGATCCGGCCCGAGCAGGTGATGGTTGCCCTGCCGCTCGTCTCCAACATCGCCTGCCAGGACACGAGCGAGGAGCCGATGGTGAGCCTGCTGGCCAAGGCGCGGGAAGTCGCCGCGAGACCCGGCGTCCTGTCCACCAGCGTCATCGAGGGCTTTCCGTACGCCGATGTGCCGCAGCTCGGGATGTCGTGTCTGGCCATCCACGACGGAGATCGGGCTGAAGCCCAGCGGGCTGCGGACGAGCTCGCGGCCGCGGTCTGGGAGCAACGGCGTGAGCTCGAGACGACCGGTATATCGGTCGATGACGCGCTCGACCTGGCGGCGCTGGAACCGGACGGCACGGTCGTGCTGCTCGATGCCGGGGACAACATCGGCGGCGGTTCGCCCGGCGACTCGACGGTGATTCTCGAGGCCGCGATCCGGCGTGGTCGGCGGTCGCTGCTGGTCGTCCTCTGCGATCCGAAGTCTGCCCAGCAGTGCATCGACGCCGGAGTCGGGTCGACGGTGAGCCTCGCCGTCGGTGCGTGGCAGTCGCATTCGGCCGGCAGTCCGGTGCCTGTGGACGGGACTGTGCGCGCGGTCTCCGATGGCCGGTTCGAGGAGCCCACGCCTACCCACGGTGGATTCCGGTTCTTCGACATGGGACCGACGGCGGTGCTCGAAACCACGGCCGGGCCGACGGTGATCCTGTGTTCGACGGCCGTGATGAGCACGAGCGCGCAGCAGCTGCTGTCGGTCGGGGTCGACCCGTCCGACTATCGGCTGGTGGTTGCCAAGGGCGTCAACTCACCTCGGGCCGGCTACGCGCCGATCGCCGTACGAATGCTTGTCGTCGACACCGACGGGGTCACCGCGATGGGGCTGGACCGGTTCGCCTATCAGCATCGGCGCCGGCCGCTGTACCCGTTCGAGTCAAGCGCTGGGTGAGTCGACCTGCGTCACCGGGCTGAGCGTGATCTCGCTGGCAACCGCGATCAGTGTCTGCGCGGCCTTCTCGACGTCCCGCATCGGAAACCGGGCCTCGGGCGCGCTCACACTGACCGCGGCCGGAAGGCGGGTGCCGAGGATCGGTACGGCGACGCACCGGCCGTCGGGCTCGTTCTCCCGGTTGTCGACCGCGTAGCCCAGGCGCCTGACCTTCGCCAGCTCGGCGAGGTAGTCGTCGACGGTCGTGATGGTTTCTGCTGTCCTGCGGGGCATTCCGGCCTGCTCCAGCATCTCGCGCACCCTGGCTTCGGGCAGATGTGCGGCGATCGCCTTGCCGAGGGCGGTGGAGTGCAGCGGGTCGTGGCTGCCGCGACTCGCCGCGAGCCGGACACTGCGGCGGCTCTCGATGATCTCCAGGTAGATGACGTTCTGCCCGTCGAGCAGACCGAGGTTGGTCGTCTCGTCGAGAGTGTCGCGCAGTCGCTCGAGGGACGGGCGGACCCGCTCGCGGAGCACCTCCAGGTGGCGCGACTGCATGCCGAGGAAGCCCAGTCCGATCCGGAACAGGCCGGTCTCGGCGTCCCGCTCGACGTACCGGTTCCGCTCGAGGGTCCACAGGTAACGGAAGGCCGACGACTTCGGCAGATCGGCGGCGTCGGCAACCTCTTTCAGCGTGACGCCGTCGACGGACTCCTGGAGGAGATTCAAGACGGCGCACACACGCTCGATGGAGCGAACGCCGTACTCCCGGCCCTCTGCCTCGATGGTCACCTCGGGGCGGGTCGGGGACTTCGTCTGGGTCTGCGATGCCGGTGTCAGCGGACTCACCTCGAAAGAGAGCGGGCCCCCGCGTGCCCGAGTGAATTAGATTCTGAGTTTCATTCTATGAAACCGCAGGGTCACCGGGCAAGGGGGCCAGTTCCACCGTTCGAGGCCACTGGGGTTGGTGAGTCCCCGGAGCCGATCATCTCCGGATGAGTGAAACCCCAGTTTCTTTCCGTGGCCGGCGGCCCTGCGAGTGCGCAGGGCCACCGGCTTCACTGGGTCAGAGGCCGCTGCACTGGCCTGACTTGGGCCCGGATACGGAGTTGGGGCGGCCCGCGTTGGTCGGTGCGGGGTTGTTGCCTGTGCAGGACAACGGTCCGCTGATGTGGTTGCCGGAGACAATCGTCGAACCGGTGTTGTTCTGTACGGCGAGTGGTCCGGCGATGGTGGCGCGGTCGATCGTCACCTGGCCTGCGGAGCCGCTGACCTTGACCGGGCCCCTGATCGTCGCGGGCGCGCAGTCGCCGGTCTGGTTGCCGAGCCAGACCCGGGTCCGGCCGGCCACGCTCACCGGTCCGGACACCGTGGTGCCGCACAGGAGAACGTTGCCTGCTCCGGACGCCGACACCGGTCCGCGGATTTCGGAGCCGGATGCGTAGAAGCCGGCACCCGCAGCCACGGTGACCGGGCCCGAGATGGTCGCGCCGTCGAAGCACGCGACACCCGAGGAGACGGTCAACGGGCCTTGGTGCGTTCCGGTGAACATCGTCGTACAGGCTGGGACGCCGGTTGCCACGAACGGCACGACCCAGCTCTGGCCCTGACGGGTGTAGGTGACGGCGCCGTGGTAGGTCCCGTCCGCTGGGTAGCTGTGGCTTCCGCTGACGGTCATCAGGCTTCTGCCCTGACGTTGACTCGCGACGTAATCGCGTGCTGCGATGACGCCGGCCTCGGTCGGGGATCCGTCGCCCCAATCGATACTGGCGGCGAATTCACCCGGCGGGATCGAGCCGGCGGCCAGCCGTCCCAGCGGTGCGTTGGTCAGCGTCCTGTCCACGCCGAGGCGGGTCGTCGTACCCATCGACTCGGGAGTCCAGGTGACCTGGGCGATGGAGCCGAAGTTGACTCCTGCAAAGGCCCATCGAGCTCCAGCGACGCTGAGCCGCTGGCGGTAGGCGTCGTAGTCCTGGGTCAGCACCTTGGGCGACCAGGCCTTCTCCAGGATGCCGGCCAGCCGTGGGTAGACCATGAACTCGTTGGTGGCCAGCCCGCGCATCTGCTCGCCCCAGATGGGCGCCTCGATGCCGATGATGTCCTCGGCCTTCGGTCCGCCGTACGCCGGTTGCGCCCAGACGGAACGGTACTTCTCGTAGACCCATTCGGGATCCCACGAGTACGCCTTGTCGAGCTCTGTCCGCGGGGTCCGGCCGGGCGAACCGTCGTACCCGAAGTCGAGGTAGGCGTTCCACTCCGGCGTGGTGATGACGCTGCGGTGCTGGTTGAACCACTCGGGCTTGATCAGCGGGGGACCACCGCCGGTGTAGTCGGACCAGTAGTGGTTGATGGAGGTCGAGCCCGGTGCGTATCCCTCGAGTGCGGGGTTCCAGCCCATCATGCGCTTGCCGGTGGCGTCGACGATGGACTCCATCTGGCCGATCCACCACTTGTAGTCCTCGTGCGGCATTCCGATGGCTTCGTCGCCGCCGATGTGGATGATCGGTCCGGGCGAGATCGCGGCCAGCTGTGCGATCGCGTCCCGCCAGAAGGCGAGCGCGCGCTCACTCGCGGGGTCGTTCGGGTTGGTGCAGAACCGGTCGGTCTGGGTCTGACCCTGGCAACCCACGACCGCGACCCCGCCGAGGGACCTGACCGCCGCGGTGGCGTGGGCCGGGCCTTCCAGTTCCGGCACGATCTCGATGAACCGGTCGGCGGCGTACTTGACCAGGCCCTTGAAGTCCTCTTGCGTGTAGAAGCCCGCGATGCAGGCGGCTCCGTTGCAGCCTGTGCCGTCCAGGGCCGGGTAGCCCTTGATCTCCAGGCGCCAGGACTGGGAGTCGCTCAGGTGCAGGTGCAGCTGGTTGCCCTTCAACGCTGCCAGCTGGTCGATCGTGGACCGGATCTCGGCCACGGTCATGAAGTTGCGGGCAGGGTCCAGTTGCAGACCTCGATGCTCATAGCGCGGGTAGTCCAGAACCGTGATGGGCTGTGCGGTCCACGGCCCCACGCCGGGGATCGCCGAGTTGATTGCTGCTGGCAACAGTTGCCGAAGGCTCACGAAACCGTTGAACAGGCCGTGTGCCTGCGGGGCGGCGATCTTCGCGCCCGCACTCGACACCGTGAGCGAGTAGCCCTCGGCCGTCTTGTCCGCTGGTACGCCGGACACCGGGCCCAGCGAGAGGGCGATGTCGGCGGCGGTGGCGGAGCCTGTCACCACAGGCAGGACGAATCCGGTGGCCGGTCGCAGGTAACCGGCGAGGACCTCACCCGTGGCGGCGAGGGCGCTGCTGGAGACGACGATCCGGGACTTGCTCGTGAGCTGCCACGGCTGACCGGTACCGGGTGTCTGCTTCACCGGCACGGGGATGATCTGTCCCACGACCGGCGCCGGCTTCGGGCCGGACCAGACCTCGAACTCGTTGATCGTGTACCCGACGGTCGAGGTCGTGGCCAGGGCTTGCATCCGGACACACGAGATCGGGTCCTTGCGGTCGATCACCTGGGAATCCTTGTCGCTCGGATTCACCACATGGGTGACCGTCGACCAGGTCTGGCAGTCGGCGTCCGTGGAGACTTCCAGGTCGTACTCCGTCGGCTTGCCCGGAGACGTCCAGCGGCTGAACACCTCGTACACCGGGGCGGGTGTGGCCAGCTTGACCTGGAACCAGTCCTGCGTCGGGTCGTAGCCGTTGCCGACCGACGCGTAGTTCGAGGTCCAGCCGTTGTGCACGAACACATCGGTCGCGTTGGCGGGCGCGTACGTCAGCGCCGGCGCGGTCATGCGCTGGGACTTGGCGGAGGCGACGGCACCCGGCTGAAGGGCCAGGTTGACGCTCTCGGGCGGATCGGCGTACGTCGTGGACGGTCCGGCGGAGGCTGTCAGCGGGACCAGCATCGCGGCGACGAGGGCACCAACTGTGAGGACGGGAACTGCGCGAGGCCGAGACCGACGGCCTGTGGCCGGTCTCCCCTCGGGTTGCGATGACGAGAACGAGAATCTCACGTGACTCCTTACCGGTGCAGGGCGGTGACACGCGGTCCCAGAGGCGACCGTAGTTGCGATTTTCCGCCCGACTCACCAACCGTGCAAGATCTTCACCAGTGCGATGGTCAAGGGGCGAGACGGCGGAGACTGGTTTCGAGGTCGAGGGACAGCCAGCCGGACAGCTGGGGGTGGGCCGGATGTTGCCAGAGGCCGTACGGGCCGCGCAGGGCTTCGAGGTAGCCGACCAGATCGTGCATTCGCCGGTCCTGAACCGAGACATCGCACCGGGACGCGAGGTCGAGCAGGAAGCCGAGGTCGAAGGTGGCGTAGAACGTGATCTGACCCATCGCGCGCTCGAGGCCGATCAGGCGCGAGACCTCCCAGCCGATCGATGCGGCGTCGCGTGTCTCGCGGGCGAGGAGGTGGTCGACGCCGACGCGGGCGCTGTCCGATTGCTTCCGATCGGGGTGCAGCGCCAGGCAGGCGACGGCTCCGGTCGTTGCCGAGCGGCATCCGAGTCCCTGGGGGAGTCGGCGGTACTCCTTCTCCGGCGGAACCGGGCGACCAGGACCGCCGAGATCGGCCTTCGGTCCGGCGGGCCAGGAGCCGTCCTCCAGACGTACGCCGAGCAGCCATTCGTAGGCGCGTTCGGCTCGTGGGTCGGTCGCGAAACCCGCGGCGGCGACTCCTCGCAAGGGCACGACGGTCTGCATGGTGATGAAGCGAGGTCCCTCGTCGGTCGGTTCGTCGGACCACGACCCGTCGGGCCGTTGGGAGGCGAAGATCGCGTCAACCGCCGTAGTGGTCGCAGGGCCGCGGTAGCCGAGGTAGGCGAGCCGGCAGAGCAGGTAGCCGGCAGTTCGGGGCCGGCTCTGCGCGGATTCGAGTTGCGCGACGAGCTCCTGGACGGCCGGGCTCTCGTCGATCTCGGTCCGCCAGGCCGCGACCTCGTCGTCCGCCTCGGTCGCACCGTCGAGCTCGATCGCCGCCCGCCACCGCAGCGACGGTGATGGGTCGCCGTACAACAGAGCGTTCATGCGAGCACCTCCCGAAGATGCGGCGCCGTGCGCGTGCCGGCCTTGGCGAGGTCCTCCGGTAGGCCCTCGAACACGATCCGGCCACCGTCCGGTCCGCCGCCCGGGCCGAGCTCGATCAGCCAGTCGCAGGACGCGAGGAGAACCGGATCGTGCTCGGTCACGAGGACACTATTGCCCGCAGCAACGATCGAGTCGAGGGCTTGCGCCAGTACGGCGACATCGGTGACCTGCAGGCCGACGGTCGGCTCGTCGAGCAGGTAGAGGGTGCCGGACTTCGTTGGGCGGGCGAGCTCCTTGGCGAGCTTGAGTCGCTGGGCCTCGCCGCCGGAGAGGCTCCACCCCGGCTGGCGGACGACCAGGTAGCCGAGTCCGAGTGATACCGCAGCACCACCGACCCGGCGTACGACGTCGAGGTCACCCCACTCGTCGACGAGTTCGGCGATCGTGAGGGCCTCGATGTCGGCGAGGGTTCGACCCCGTTCGCGCAGTACGGCGACCTCGCGGCGGTAGCCGGAACCCGCACATACATCGCAGGTCTGCGTCACGGAGGGCAGGAACGACATGCCCTCCTGCCACACGCCTTTGCCCTTGCAGGCGTCGCAGCGATAGGTCAGGTCCTTCATGGTGAGGCCTTGTTCAACGGCAGTCTCCGCTGTGGCGAACGTCTTGCGGACCGCGCCGATCAGGCCGAGGAACATCCCGGGCGAGGTGATCTCGGCGCGCGACTGGTCGGCGACCACGACACGGGCGGGCGCGCCGGTGATGGCGTCGTACGCACCGGGTTGGACCCGGGTCACGCCGCTGCCGGGGATGTTGGCCTTCGGCCGCGACAGCCCCAGCCCGATGGTGTCGATGACGAGCGAGGACTTGCCGGAGCCGGACGGGCCGCAGACGCCGACGAGCAGGCCGAGTGGAATGCGGACGTCGAGGCTGTGGAGGTTGTTCTCGTCCGCGCCGGTGATCTGCATCCACTCCGTCGGTTGGCGGCGCTGTCCGCCGCCGGCGACCGGCAGGTTGCCGTCCAGGATGGCCCGGGTGACTGACCGGTCGCTGTCGAGGCTGACGATCCGGCCGCCGTCTCGTCCCGGACCTGGGCCTACTTCGACAATGTCGTCGGCAGCACGGATGAACGCGGGGTCGTGCTCCACAGCGATGACGGTGTTGCCGGCGTCGCGGAGCTCGGTCAGCGCGCGGATCAGAGCCGTCACCTCGGCCGGATGCAGGCCGCGGGACGGCTCGTCGAGTAACACGGTCATGCCGACGAGGCCGCTGCCGAGCACCAACGCGAGCTCGACCCGCTGCGCCTCGCCGGCGGACAGCGTCCAGGTCGGCCGGTTCAGGTTCAAGTAGCCGAGCCCGACCGAGCGAAGGAACGCGAGTCGATGCAGTGCGACCGTCCGCGCGTGCGCCGCGTGCTCGTCGTCCGGCTCGTCCATTGACGCCAGTACGGCTTCGAGCTCGAGGAGCGGTAGGGAGAAGAGCTCGCTGCCATCGTGGCCCTGGAGACGAATCGTCAGGTAGGGATCGCGCAGCCGCTTGCCGCCGCACTCGCGACATGAGGATGCTGTGCTCTCCGCGCCACCGAGGTCCTGCTGAGCCCACTGGTTCAGCCCGCCCCAGGTCGAGTCGCCGTACAGGACGGCGTGACGGGCCTTGTCGCTCAGGTCCGACCACGGCGTTGCCCTCGAGTCGAACTTGTACCGCGCTCCGAGCTCGTCCAGCACCCTCTGCTCGCCGACCGTGCTGCCGACCCAGGACAGGCTGCCGCCGAACACACCGTCGGCGAGCGGCACATCCGGCCTCCGGATCAACGTCTCGAAGTCGTACTCGCGCACCACCCCAAGCCCCAGGCACTGCGGACAAACGGCGACTGCCGAGCCGATGAGGTGACGCGGTTCGATCGGTACGGCGTTCGTCGCGCAGTCGTCGCACGTCCACGCCGCTCCCTGCGTCGGCGCGACCCGGCGCACGTTGGTGCCGCCACATTCATCGCAGGTGCGTACGCCGGCACGGGCGAGGACGACCGCGACGAGACGCTCGAGATCGCTGGATCGGCCAACGGTGACCCGGGCGGCGTCCCAGACGTACATGCCCGGTCCGCCCGCGCCGAAGGTCGTGCCGGCTGGGTCGACGCTGATCGTCGGACCCAGACCGGTCAGCGAGTCGACCGGTGCCTCGGGGCCTTCGCGCACCGATTGACGCTCGTACACCGAAAGGCATTCGAGCAGCCGACGCATTGCCTCGGCCGCGAGCACGTCGTTGACCAAGGACGACTTGCCCGAACCCGAGACGCCGGTCACAACCGTGAAGCGGCCCTTGGCGAAGTCGACGTCGACGTTCTGCAGGTTGTGGGCGCGGGCTCCCCGTACCCGGATGACGTCGGCCGATCTCCTGCTGGCGCGGCGCTTGGCGCGCGGTCGCACCGTCGGCGGCTTGTCGGCTTTGAGCGGCCCGCAATGCTGCAGGAGTCCGCCATCGGGGCCGCCGCCCGGGCCGAGATCGATGCGCCAGTCGGCGGCGGCGATCACGTCCGCCTGGTGTTCGACGACGACCACTGTGCAGCCGTTGTCCGTCAGCTTGTCGAGTACGGCGAGCAGTCGGTCCAAGTCGCCGGGGTGCAGGCCGGTGGTTGGTTCATCGAGGAGCACCAGGTCGCCGGTGCGGGCCTTGGCGACCTCGCGGGCCAGCCGGACGCGTTGCGCCTCGCCACCGGAGAGGCTGGGGGAGGGTTGGCCGAGGGTGATGTACCCGAGCCCGATCTCCTGCAAGGACTCGAGGATGCGAGTCACCGGCTGGTGGTCGGCGAATACTGCGATGGCCTCGTCGACGCTCAACGCCAACACGTCAGCGATCGACCGGCCGTCCCACGTTGCCTCAAGCACCTCGGGCCGGTAGCGACGGCCTTCGCAGCCCTCGCACGGCACCCAGATCGGTGCCAGGTCACCCAGTCGGATCTCGACCGAGCCCATGCCCTCGCACTCCGGGCAGGCGCCCTCGGCTCGGTTGAAGGTGAAGTCCGACGCCGAGCGACCCGTCGCCTCCGCGAACACCTCGCGGATGCGGTCGAACACCTTGGTGTAGGTGGCCGGGTTCGATCGCGGGTTGTTGCCCAGCGGCGCCTGATCCACCGCAACAGTCCGCAGTACTGGCGCATCGAACGCCGCGCACCCGACCGGCTCGGTCTCGCGCAGCGACGCCAACAGCACTTCGCGCGCCAAGGTGGTCTTACCTGCTCCCGATGGTCCGGTGATCACCGTGAGGGACCCGACCGGAACCTCGAAGTCGATGCCGCGCAGGTTGCGAAGGTCGGCGCCAGAAATACGGATGCGTACGTCGGACACCGGGCGCCGCTCGCGCCGGGACCGCGTCCTGGTCGAGAAGCCGACTCCCGAAGCGGTGTCAGCCTTCCAGAGTTCAGCGGGCGAGCCCTGGAACACCAGGTGGCCGCCGGAGCTTCCGCCGCCCGGGCCGATCTCCACGACCTCGTCAGCCATCGCGACGGCGACCGGGTCGTGCTCGACCATCAGCACCGGTCCGGGCAACGCGGCGATGGCGTCGAGCAGGCGCTTGAGGTCGCTGTGATGAAGGCCGATCGTCGGCTCGTCCAGGACGTGCAGCAGGTCTTCGAGCCGTCCCGAGAGGACGACCGCGAGCCGGGTGCGTTGGGCCTCGCCTCGCGAGAGCGTGGGCATCGAGCGGTCGAGGCTGAGGTGGCCGAGTCCCAGGGTGCTCAGCGGACGCAACCGGCGTACGAGCTCGTCCTGGATCCGTCCGGGCGGCAGGTGCTCGACGAACTCGAGGACCTCGGTGACCGATCGGCTGATCAGGTCGGGGAGCGTGGTGCCGGCGATGCGGTGCGAGGAGGTGTCGGTGCCGTCGTGGAACGCTGCCGGTTCGAGTGGGCGGACCCAGGTGCCGCAGGTCGGGCAGATCGGTGCCCGCAGGACCGGCGTACCGCCGAGGAGGATCTCGGGTTTCCCCAACGCATCGGCTTGCTCCAGGGCTACCCGAACGTCGGCAACGGCCATGCCGGCGTGCAGCGTGGCTACGTGGACGACCACATCGTGTTTCTCTGCCGGGTCGAGAGGCTCCGACCAAGGACGTCCGTCAACGGTGATCTCCGCGAAGTCCTGGCGTAGTCCGGCCAGCAGGCGACCGTGGCTGCCGACGAGCCCGCGGGCTACCGCAACCTCCACGTCGAGGCTGTCGGTGGTGTCGAGCATCTCCAACGCGACGGCGAGTCGCTCGTCGCCGGAGAGCGCCCGTACCGGTATGTCGCAGCGCGGGCAGGAGACCTCGGCGAACCGCGAGTACAGGATCCGCAGGAACGGATGCAGACCGACCGAGGTCGCGACGGTCGAGGCCGGGTTCCGGTTGAGGACGTTCTGGGCGACCGCGACGGCCGGTCCGAGTCCGTCCAGGCGCCGTACGTGGGCCGCCGGCTCCCGGGTCCGGTTCCCGCCGAGGGCCAGTGAGTCGATGAACCGGCGGCGCGCCTCGGCGTACACCACGTCGAAGACGAGCGACGACTTCCCCGACCCCGAGACCCCGACGACCGCGGTCAGACCCGGGCCGAAGGTCACATCGACATCGCGCAGGTTGTGCTCACCCGCACCGCGTACGTCGAGGACTCGCTCGGCCCGATCCACGCGGCCATCCTCGCAGCCGGGCGCGGTCAGACTCGGTAGCGGGCGATCAGGGTGTCCATTGCCTCGTTGACCGCGGGGTCGACGCGCCGGCGGGTCGGGTCTTCGTCGTGCCAGTCAACGACCTCGCGGGCGCCGGTCTCGAACGGAATGGTGGCGACATAGTCCGGGACCACGCTGCGGAGCTTGGCGTTGTCGAAGACGGCGGAATGGGTCTTGTCGCCGAGGAGGCCGTCGCCCCACCCGCTGTGGATCGCGGCGATGGCCTCCGACGGGACGTGGACGATCTCTGCGGTCGTCCCGGCCGCGGTGGCGAGCGCGGTCGCGATCTGGTCCCAGGTCAGGACGTCGTCGGAGGTGATCTGGAAGGCGTCACCGAGGGTGCGCGGATTGCCCAGCAGCGGAACCATTCCGCGGGCGAAGTCGCGGTGGTGGGTCAGCGTCCACAGCGAGGTGCCGTCGCCGTGCACCACGATGGGTTCGCCGCGGCGCATCCGCTCAACGATCGTCCAGCCGCCGTCGAACGGGACGACGGTGCGGTCGTAGGTGTGCGAGGGCCGTACGACGGTGACCGGGTAGTTCTCGTCGCGGTAGAGGGTGGTCAGGAGATCCTCGGCGGCGATCTTGTTCCGCGAGTACTGCCAGTAGGGGTTCCGCAGCGGCGTCGACTCGGTGAGCGGGAGCCGCGCCGGGGGAGTCTGGTACGCCGAAGCCGAGCTGATGAACACGTACTGGCCGACATGCCCACGGAACGCATCGGTCCGGGCCCGCACCTGATCCGGCGTGAACGCGATCCAGTCGACCACGACATCGAAGTCCTGGCCGGCGATCTCGGCGAGGGCGACCGGATCCTCGATGTCGGCGGTCAGTTGCCGCACGTCGGTCGGGATCGGGCGGATCGAGGTCTTGCCGCGGTTGACGACCGTCAGGTCGAGTCCCGCTTCGAGGGCCTGCCATGAGCACGCCGAGCTGATGATGCCGGTTCCGCCGAGGAAGAGAACACGCAGGGCAGTCATGCGAACTACTCCTTAGATCGCAACGCCATGAGAAGAGAGCCAAGCCGGTAGTTTCACCATGGGCCAGTCTTCCAAACCCCCGGGCAGGTCAGGCCGTGTGCGTCTCATTGGTGGTGGTGAGGCTGAAGCTTGATATACAAGAGCCTCGACGGGGGTCGACGTACGGCGGAGTGGAAGCGGCTCGGATGGTGATGGCGTGGCGGTTCGGTGCCGTCGACGTCGCCGCCGTCATGGAGGTAGTTCGAGACTCGACCTTGTTCGCCGACTGGATGGTCGCGGTCCCGTCCGAGCTTCGCGCGGATCCGCGCTGGCCGGACGCCGGCAGCGTCGTACAGCGAGATCCAGGCGAGGAGCCTCGAGGACGCCACACCTTCAACCGGCATCTGACGGTCGCCATCGTCGAGAGTTGGAGCCCGGATCAGGAACTGGTGCTCCGGTTGCGGAGTGGGCTGGGTGGCTGGATCCGGATCACGCTCAGAGTCCAGCCCCGACCGGGTGGATCGCTGATCGAGGTTCGGGCGGATCCGCTCAGCGCGTCGGCCCGGCTCCGCTACAGCGGTCCGGCCCGCTCCGGCGTCCAGGAGCGCTGCGCCCTCGTCGCAGAACGCCTGATCGAGCTAGCCACCGATTCCGACTGACGGGCTGGGTACTCGCGGCTCAGCCTGCCGACGCGCGGTCGGGTAAAGTTCGGGCTGAGGGGTTCTGGTGCTCCTCGTCCCCTCTGTGACGCCGAATCTCGTGCTGCCACCGGCGCAATGACGCGCCACGTCTGCCTGCATGAGCGGTGCCGCCTGCCTCCCTTGTCTGGAGATCGCATGACCTCGCTGACGCCTGAGTCAGCCACGCCCGAACCGGCCAGGTCCATCCCTGTCGAAGAAGTCGACGTCGCGTCGGTCCGGGCCGCGCTCCGGTCGCCGCGCCGGCTGCGGATCGAGGTGCTGGGCGGCCTGGTGGTCGCGCTCGCGCTGATCCCGGAGGCGATCAGCTTCTCGATCATCGCCGGGGTCGACCCGCGGGTCGGCCTGTTCGCCTCGTTCACGATGGCGGTGTCGATCGCGTTCCTCGGCGGCAGGCCCGCGATGATCTCGGCGGCGACCGGTGCGGTCGCGCTGGTGATCGCGCCGATGATGCGCGATCACGGCTTCCAGTACCTGGTCGCCACGGTGATCCTGGCCGGGATCCTGCAGGTGGTTCTCGGCCTGCTCGGGGTGGCCAAGCTGATGCGTTTCATCCCTCGATCGGTGATGGTCGGCTTCGTCAACTCGTTGGCGATCCTAATCTTCCTGGCCCAGCTGCCGCATCTCACGCACGTGCCGTGGGCGGTCTATCCGCTGGTTGCCGCCGGCATCGTGGTCATGGTGTTCCTGCCGCGATTCACCAAGGCCGTGCCGGCGCCGCTGGTCGCCATTCTCACGGTCACGGTGTTCGTGGCGCTGACGTCGTTGGCCGTTCCGACGGTTGGTGACGAAGGCAAATTGCCAGACAGCCTCCCGTCGCTGTTCTGGCCGGACGTGCCGTGGAATCTGGAGACGCTGCGCATCATTGCGCCGTACGCGCTGGGAATGGCGCTGGTGGGATTGCTGGAGTCGTTGATGACGGCGAAGCTCGTCGACGACGTCACCGACACGCCGTCGCGCAAGACCCGCGAGGCCTGGGGGCAGGGTGTTGCCAACGTCATCACCGGGCTCTTCGGCGGGATGGGTGGCTGCGCGATGATCGGTCAGACGATGATCAACGTGAAGGCGTCCGGCGCCCGTACCCGGATCTCTACCTTCCTGGCCGGCACGTTCCTGCTGATCCTCGTGGTCGGGCTCGGTGACCTGGTCGGCGACATCCCGATGGCGGCATTGGTTGCCGTGATGGTCATGGTGTCGGTCGGGACCTTCGACTGGCACAGCATCCGGCCCCAGACGTTGCGGCGGATGCCTCGCAGCGAGACGACCGTCATGGTGGCGACCGTCGTGGTCGTCGTCATCACGCACAACCTCGCCATCGGCGTGGTTGTCGGGGTCGTCGTCGCGATGATCCTGTTCGCCCGCCGGGTCGCGCACTTCACCAGCGTCAAGGACGTCGCGCATCCCGACGAAGACACCAAGGTGTACGCCGTCACCGGTGAACTCTTCTTTGCCTCCAGCAACGATCTGGTCCATCAGTTCGACTACCGCGGCGACCCGGCCAACATCGTCATCGACCTGAGCGAGTCCCACATCTGGGACGCCTCCACCGTCGCAACCCTGGACGCGATCACCACCAAGTACGCCCGCTACGGCAAGACCGTCACCATCGCCGGCCTGAACCCCGCCAGCGCCCAACGCCACACCCGCCTCACCACCACCAACCCCTAGCTGCCGAGTGCGAGCTTTCCTGGTTGACCTCAAGTTGGGTTGAGCAAGTTGACTGGTTGCATGACCACAGCGGAGCAGGTAGATCAGGTTGCCGAGGTTGAGGCGATCAAGCAGGTAGTCGCGACTGTGCAGCATGCCCAACGCAACGAGCTTCCGGACGAGTTCCTCGGGTTGTTCCGGGAGGACGCCATCTGGACGACCGGGGGTGGCAAGCGGCTCTTGGGGCTGGAGGAGATCGCGGCGTTCACCCGGCAGGCCCTCCCTGGTGGGATGAAGGCGAAGGGCCTGTCGGTCGCGATGGAGGTGGTGCACGTGCTGTTCATCCGCCCGGATGTCGCAGCCGTCAAGGTGCGTCAGCAGTACAGCAACCTCGACGGTTCGTCGGTAGACAACCAGGACATCGTCTTCAACGAGGGCACCCCGCTGTTCGTGATGTCCAAAGAAGACGACCAATGGCGCCTTGTGGCCTGCCAGAACACGGAGGTCGCCGCCGACTCCTGATGGTGTCACGATTGACGGATGGATGACGCTCGCGAGTTGCTCGAGGCGGAACGACAGCAGGCGCTCCAGCGGCTCGCGGCTCTGACCGGCGACTTCGATGAGGTCGTAGCGGCCTCGCGGGACGCCAATGCAGACGACGAACATGATCCTGAAGGTGCGACGATCGCGTTCGAGCGGTCACAAGTCGCGACGCTGGTGCAGCATGTCCAAGGTCAGTTGGCAGAGGTCGAGGCGGCGATCGAACGGTTGATGGCCGGCACCTACGGGGTGTGCGAGCGGTGCGGCCGGCCGATCACCACCGCCCGCCTGGAGGCAAGACCGACGGCCCGCACCTGCATCGCGTGCGCCTCCACACAGTGAGCAGCGCTTACCACAAAGGCGAATCGGCAACTTTGATCCCGCTCGGGGCGTCGAAGTAGGTGTCCAAGGGGGGCACCGTGAAGCAACTTCACACCATCCGTTCTGTCCGAATCCGTCTACCTATCCATGTTCTCTTGACTGCAACGCTTGGTACAGGTCTGCTCCTCGCGGGGAGTACTTCTGCGTCAGCCCAGAACACCGCGCACGTCCCGGTATTCACCGACGTACGGGTCAGCTGCGGCGACGGCAGCGACGGCGACATCGGTGTGACGGCCAAGCTGATCGACACCAAAGCGACGGTCCCGGAGCCGCACATGGTGCTGATCTGGGCGGGCACCGCTGAGTACAGCTACGTCGTGTCGGTCGACGCACAGGGGACCGAGCCCGTCGAATTCGGTGGGCTCCCGAACAACACCAACTACCGGCTCCAGGCCCAGAACGCCGCCGGAGACGTCGTCGCCAGCGCCAGGGGACGCCTGAAGTGCAACGTCACGCCACCAACCAGCACGCCGACGAGCGCGCCGACCAGCAGGCCGACGAGGACGCCATCGGCATCGTCCTCGCGAACATCGAGTACGCCGCCGACTACCGGTACGTCGTCCGTGCCGACCACCGCGACCTCGACGCCGGTGGCCGTGCCAGCCGCGGTGGATGCCGGTCTACTCGACCCGGTCGCGCAGGACGAGTCCGGCCCCGCTCGGACGATCGTCGGAGCCGGCCTGCTGCTTGCCTTCGGCATGATCGTCGGCCTGGTCGCATTGCTGGTACGGCGTCGTCGCGGACCACACCAACTCTGACGGCGTGAGTTCGATTCTTGCAAGGATTGATTGAGATATTGCGTTGATGTGTCTGCGGGGTTACGGTCTGCGCACCACGGTCTCTGGTGCTCGGCTCTAGTGCGCCTGAGTCTCTCAGGGCCGGGGGGATCGACTACCCGCCCCTTGTCGAGAGAGAGCAGCGCATGTTCCGGTCAAGCGAATCCTGGAGTGGGAAGGCGCGCGTCGGCGTACTCGCCGTGGTCGGTGCGCTGATCGCCGCCAGTCTTGCCGTCGTCGCCGCCGTACCGGCGTGGGCCGCCGCGTCCGGTGGTGTCGGCGCCACCTTGCCGTACGTCGAAGTCCAGGCCGAGAACGCGTCGACCAACGGGACTGTCATCGGCCCGAGCGCCAGCTACAACACGCTTGCCGCCGAGGCCTCCTATCGCAAGGCAGTCACCTTGCAAGGCACCGGCAAGTACGTCGAGTTCACGACGCCCGCGGCGACGAACTCCATCGTCTTCCGCTACAGCATCCCCGACACCGGCTCCGGATCCGTCTACACGCCGCAGTTGTCGCTGTACGTCAACGGGACGAAGCAGCCGAACTTCACCTTGACCAACGCGTACAGCTGGTACTACGGCGGCTATCCGTTCACGAACTCGCCGGGGAGCAACCCGCACCACT
Organism: Kribbella sp. NPDC051952; assembly: GCF_040680855.1. Lineage (NCBI taxonomy): Bacteria > Bacillati > Actinomycetota > Actinomycetes > Propionibacteriales > Kribbellaceae > Kribbella > Kribbella sp. NPDC051952. The sequence continues at coordinate 87,304 of NZ_JBFAXQ010000019.1, read as the reverse complement.
TCTACGACGAGGTCCACCGGCTGTTCCAGACCACCTATCCGGCGGGCACGAAGTTCCGGCTCCAGGTGGACGCCGAGGACACCGCTGCGTCGTACACGATCGACTTCGCCGACTTCGAGAAAGTCGCGGGCGCTCTGAGCCAGCCGGCCGGCTCGGTCTCGGTGACCAGCAAGGGCGCGGACCCGACGGGCGCCGCGGATGCCACGGCCGCGTTCAACTCGGCGATGACCGCGGCCGGTGCCGGCGGGACCGTGTGGATTCCGGAGGGGACGTTCAAGATCCCGGGTCACCTGATCCTGAACAACATCACCTTCAAGGGCGCGGGCATGTGGCGCTCGACCGTCGTGGGCGCGGCGCCGGGCTTTTACGGCAACTACGCTCCCAACGCGAGTAGCGGCGTACATCTGTCGGACTTCGCGATCTTCGGCGACGTCCAGGAGCGCAACGACGGCGCCCAGGTGAACGGCATCGGCGGCGCGCTGAACAACTCCACGGTCGATCGGGTCTGGATCGAGCACGAGAAGGTCGGTGCCTGGATGGACGGCCCGTTCACCAACCTGGTCTTCAACGGCATGCGGATCCGCAACGTGACGGCCGACGGGGTGAACTTCCACAACGGCGTCACCAACTCCAAGGTCACCAACAGCGATCTGCGCAACCTCGGCGACGACGGCCTGGCGACCTGGGCGGAGCAGAACGCCGACGTCAACGACTCGTTCGACCACAACACGGTGCAGTACCCGATCCTTGCCAACGGCATCGCGATCTACGGCGGCCACGACAACTTCGTCACCGACAACAGGGTCATCGACGCCGGCCTCACCCAGGGCGGTGGAATCCACGTCGCGCAGCGGTTCGGCTCGACCACCCTCGGGCGTACGGACGTTCTGCGCAACACGATCATCCGGTCCGGGGGACTGGATCCCAACTGGCAGTTCGGCGTCGGTGCCCTGTGGTTCGATGCCCGGGACGGCGCGATGACCGGGCTGACCAACGTCGACAACATCCTCATCCAGCAGAGTCCGTTCGAGGCGATCCAGTTCGTCTCGGGCTCGAACATCAGCAACGTCAAGATCAACAACGCGACGATCCAGAACACCGGGACGTGGGTGGTCCAGGAGCAGGTCGGCGGCTCGGCGACGATCACCAACAGCACCGCCACCGGGACGCAGGCGCCCGGCCCGATCTACAGCTGTGGCGTCGGATTCACCCTCACCGATGGCGGCGGCAACTCCGGCATCTTCGGCCCCGCACAGTGTCAGAACCTCACCTCGCCGGCGTTCCCGCCGTACCTGCCGGACAACGGATCGCAGCTCTCGATCAGCCCCACCGCCCTCAGCTTCGGCTCCGTCGCGACCGGTACGTCGAGTACGCCGCAGGCCGTCACCGTCACGAACAGCGGTACTGCGGCAGTGCCGGTCAGCTCGATCGCGATCACCGGTGACTACGGCCAGACCAACAACTGCGGCACCAGCATCGCGGCCGGCTCCTCGTGCACCGTCAACGTCACCTTCCATCCCACCGCAGCGGGCAGCCGGAACGGAAACCTGACGGTCAACGCGGCCGGGGTCACCACCACCGTCCCGCTCTCGGGTACGGGCGTCGCACCCGGGCCGATCCTCACCCCGAACCCGGGCAGCCTGTCGTTCCCAGACACCCAGGTGGGAAGTTCCTCGCCGACTCAGACCGTGACCGTGACCAACTCGGGTACGGCGTCGGCGACGGTGTCGGGTGTGTCCGCCTCGGGCGACTTCACCCAGACGAACAACTGCGCGACGATCGCGGTCGGCGGCTCCTGCACAGTCACGGTCACGTTCAAGCCGACCGCGTCAGGAGCGCGTGCCGGTGGGGTGGCGTTGACCAGTAACGCCAACAACAGCCCAACCTCGATCTCCCTGACAGGCAACGGCATCGGGACCGACACCAACCTCGCCCGCGGGAAGCCGGCTACGGCGAGCAGTCAGGCCAACGGGACGCAGACCCCTGCCACGGCGACGGACGGCGACGCGAACACCTATTGGGAAAGTGCCAACAATGCCTTCCCGCAGTGGCTGCAGGTGGACCTCGGAGCGGTGCGCAACATCGGCAAGGTGACGCTGACGCTGCCGCCTTCGTCCGCCTGGGGCACCCGCACCCAGACCTTGTCAGTCCAGACAAGCACTGACGGGTCGTCCTTCAGCACGCCGGTAGCGTCCGCGACGTACACGTTCACCTCGCCTACCAACACCGTGAACATTACGGTTCCGGCAACCAACGCCCGCTATGTGCGGGTCAACATCACGGCCAACAGTGGCTGGCCCGCCGGGCAGGCGTCGGAGTTCGAGGTTTACCCGAGCGGTGGCGCCCCGATCAACGCTCCGATCATCAGCACGAGCCCGTCGTCGCTCACTTTCGGGTCGCAGGCCCTCAACACGACAAGTGGCGCCCAGGCGGTCACTGTGACCAACACGGGCAGCCTGGCTGCCTCGGTCTCGAGCGTCACGGCCTCAGGTGATTACACGCAGACCAACAACTGCAGCAGCATTGCGGTGAACGCGTCATGCACGGTCAATGTGAGCTTCCGGCCGACCGCGTTCGGGACCCGCGCGGGGACGTTGACGATCAACAGCAATGCGACCAACAGCCCGGCCACGGTCGCACTGTCCGGTACTGGGGCTGGTGCCACGAGCACGAATCTCGCAGCAGGCAAGCCGACCAGCGAGTCCAGCCACAACGACGTCTACCCGTCGAACAACGTGACCGACGGCAACCAATCGACGTACTGGGAGAGCGCGAACAACGCCTTCCCGCAGTGGGTCCAGGTCGACCTCGGCTCCGCCGCCAGCGCCGGCCGGATCGTCATGCAGTTGCCTGCCTCCTGGGGAGCGCGCACCGAGACCCTGTCCGTCCTCGGCAGCACCGACGGCACGAACTTCAGCCCGATCGTCGGATCCGCGACCTACTCCTTTGCCCCCGGCAACAACAACACCGTCACCATCACCTTCCCCGCAACAACCAAGCGCTACTTCCGCCTGAACCTCACCGCCAACACCGGCTGGTCCGCAGCCCAACTCTCCGAACTCCAGCTCTGGAACACCTAGCCGGCTCGGCCGAGCGGATCAAAGGTCGACGGTTGAGATGATGGACAGCGGAGCGAAGCCGTGCTTGCGATACAGAGCGAGCGCGGCTTCGTTCTCGGCGTACGCCGTGACCGTGAGGCGGGCCGCTCCACCATCCTTGGCCCAGGCAACGAACGCGTCCACCAGTCGTCCGCCGACCCCGGCACCACGACTGGCCGGGTCGACGTACATGCTCACCAGTTCGGCCCGCGCCCCGGTCCACATGTCCGAGGCCGGCATGAGGTCCCCGATCAGATGACCGACCACGTCCTCGCCGTCGGTCGCGACCAGGACCAGCGCGCTCGGAGCGGCGATCATTCCCGCGCACCACTCGGCTGCGTGAGCCGCGGGCCAGCCCTGATTGCGCAAAGGGTCCCGGGTGCCGCTGTCCTGAACGAAGAGCGCCGTCACGCAGGCGACCACGCCGTCGAGATCGGCCGGCGTCGCCGGCCGGATTGAGCCATCTGACATACCCGCACCCTAGTCAGTAGGACACTGGTTGGGTTGGCAAACGTTTACCGGGCTGGCATAGGGTGGTGGGTAGTCGAAGGTTCGCCGAGTTGAGAGGGATCCGAGTGACTTCCACGCAAGCTGTCAGGTTCGCCGCCGTCGGGCTTGATCACGCGCATATCTTCGGGCAGATCGCGGGGCTCATCGCGGCTGGAGCGGAGTTCGCCGGGATGGCGACCGACGACCCGTCGGCCGCGATCGCGACCCGGGTCCGGGAGCAGTACCCGGACGTTCCGGTGGTCGAGAGCGCGGACGAGCTGATCGGCCGGGACGGGATCGACCTGATCGTGACTGCCGCCGTACCGGATCGACGCGGGCCGATCGCGGTCGCCGCGCTGCGGGCCGGCAAGGACGTCGTGACCGACAAGCCCGGCTGCACCAGTCTGGATCAGCTGGAGGAGATCGAGAAGGCGGTCAGCCAGAGCGGGCGGTTCTGGTCGGTGACGTTCTCCGAGCGGTTCGAGGTGCCCAGCGTGATCAAGGCGGGCGAACTGGTCCGCGAGGGCAAGATCGGCACCGTCGTACAGACCCTCGGGATCGGGCCGCACCGCGTCGGTGACCGCGCCCACCTCGGCGGTGGAGCCGGCCGCCCGGACTGGTTCTATGACAAGAACCGGTACGGCGGAATCCTGACCGACATCGCCTCGCACCAGATCGACCAGTTCCTCTGGTTCACCGGAGCGCGGACCGCCGAGGTCGTCGCCAGTACGGTCGGCAACTTCGCCAACCCCGACGAGCCGGGACTGCAGGACTTCGGCGAGATCCTGCTCCGCAGTGAGAACGCCCAGGGCTACATCCGGGTCGACTGGTACACGCCGGCCGGGCTGCCGACCTGGGGTGACGGCCGCCTGATGATCCTCGGCACCGACGGGTACATCGAGCTGCGCAAGTACGTCGACATCGCGGGCCGGGACGGCGGTGACCACCTCTTCCTGGTCAACCAGGAAGGCACGCAGTACATCGACTGCTCCGAGGTGAAGACCACCTACTACGGCGATCTGATCAGCGACGTACAGAACCGAACCACCTCAGCCGCGCCCCAAGAACACACCTTCGAAACCATGCGCCTCGCCCTGACAGCCCAACAACAGGCGGCAATCCGAGGAGCAGCACGTTGATCTAAGCGCAGGTGGCCTCATCGAGGAGCTGGATGATGATCCGCTGCTCGAGCTTGGCGGCGCCGGACCCGGCGCCGCTCACGGCTGCGTGCAGGGGCTCGGCGCAGACCTGGACCTGGCACTCGGCGATGAAGCGTTCGTCGGGTCGCGCCAATCGCTCCGTCGCCAACCGCGGTAGGGCGTCGAGCGACGCGCTCACCGCCGCGCGATCACCCGCGGCGATGGCCACCATCAGCCCGACGAGACCTTTCATGTCCGAGCTGAGGCTACGGCGACGCGGGCTGCGATGGCGGCGTTGTTCTGGGCCAGGGCGAGGTTGGCCGGGATGCTCTGCCCGTCGGTCTCCTTCTCGATCCTTTCGAGGACGTACGGCGTGATCGCGGGGCCGGTGATTCCGGCGCGATCACTGGCCTCCAAGGCAGCCGTGAGTACGGCGGTGATCCGCGACTCGGGGATCTCGTGCTCGACCGGAATCGGGACCGTGAGCAGGACCCCGGTGTCCGGCCGGGACCGGAAGCGGAGTACGTCGCAGACCACCTGCTCGTCGTCGACACGGTGGGGGACTGACAGACCACTCGACCTGGTATAGAAGGCCGGGAACCAGTCGTGCTGCCAGCCGAGGACCGGTACGCCGATGGTCTCGAGGTACTCGAGGGTCCGGGGCAGGTCGAGGAACGCCTTGGCGCCGGCGCAGACCGTGATGACCGGATGGTTGGCAATGGCATCGAGGTCGGCCGAGATGTCCCCGGTGAGCTCCGAGCCGCGGTGGACACCCCCGATACCGCCGGTGGCGAACACCGAGATGCCCGCCGCATGAGCCAGCGCGACCGACGCGGAAACCGTCGTGACGCCGACATCCCACGCTTGTGCTTGGGCCACTGCGAGGTCGCGCTCGGCGGTCTTGCGCGTGCCTTGCAGCACCCGCTGCTCCTCGTCCGGCGTGAGACCGACGTGCGGCCGGCCGTCGAGGATCGCGGTCACGGCCGGTACGGCGCCTTGGTCGAGGACTGCCTTCTTGCAGAGCTCAAGTGCCTCGGCGTTCGCCGGGGCGGGCAGGCCGAGGTTCGAGAAGATGGTCGACTCGAGCGCGACGACCGCGCGGCCTTCGGCGAGAGCTTGTGCCACGTCATCGGACACAATCGGCTGGGCAATCTCAGTCACCAACAGTTCGGCCTTCCTCGGTGGTCAGAGCGGCGCCGGGCTCGGTGAGAACCCTCCTGGCGAGGAGGTGACCGGCCTCGACCGCATCGACGGTATCGGCACCGTCGAGTACGGCGGAAAGGAAGCCCGCCGCAAACGCATCACCGGCGCCAGTGGTGTCACGGACGTGGTCGATCGGGGACACCTTAACCGTGACCGACCTGTTGGCGGCGAGGTGGACGCGAGTGGGTTCGCTGCCATTCTTGACCACGACTGTCGTGCCAGGCCCGGCGAGTTCTTGCAGGGAACAGCTTTCGGCTTCGATCCCGTTCGCGAAGATGTACGTCGGTTGCAAAGTCCGGATCAAGTCGCGGAAGATCGCTGGTCCGATCGAATCGATCAGGCCGACCGACGCCGCGTCGATGGTGAGGATCGCGCCCTCAGCACGAGCGATCTCGGAAGCTCGCTGAAGGACACGCAAGGGCGGGCCGACCAATGAATACGCAGAAAGGTGAACCGCGTCCGCGCCGGAGATCCAAGCATCCGGTACGCCGCTCAACTGCGCGGCGGCGGCCTGATCCGGAAACATGGTCCGCTCCCCATCGGCATCCACGAGAATCACGATCGTCCCGGTGCGGCCCTCCCGCTGCACCTTGGCATCAACCCCCGCCGCGGTCAGTGCCCCCACGAGCGCCTCGCCGGCAGCATCGTCCCCAACCCGCCCAACAAACCGAACCGTCGTACCAAGACTGCTCGCAAACACCGCCACATTGGCGGCCGCACCGCCACGCGCGCGGTGAACCCGCGCGGCGTTATCCGTCCCAGCCCGCGGCACCCCCTCCACCCAAACCACAACGTCCTCAACAAGATCACCAACACAAACCAGCCTGGACGTCACCAGTTCACATCTCCGATCAGCCGCAAGCGTCAAAGTCGTTCCGCCGACCGTACAACTCGAAATTGTGATCGTTGCCTTCACTAAATGTCATAGGGCGATGGCTTACTGTGACGATAGTGCTTCACCTTCAACGGGGGTTCGATGAGGAGGTAGTCGTGGAATCGTCTAGTCCTGCGGCTCGGATCGGCGCGGAGTTTCTTGGAACGTTCTGGCTCGTGTTCGGCGGCTGCGGGGCGGCCGTCCTGGCGGGAGTCGTGCTCACCCCGGACAAGGTTCCGGTCGGCATCGGGTATCTCGGTGTCGCGCTGGCCTTCGGCCTGACCGTGCTGACCATGGCGTACGCCGTTGGTCACGTGTCCGGCGGTCATTTCAACCCGGCGGTCACGATCGGCCTGGCCGTTGCCAAGCGCATCGAGTGGAAATGGGTCCCGACGTACATCGTCACCCAGATCGTCGCCGGCACGGTGGCCGGCGCTCTTCTGCTGGCTGTTGCCAGCGGCAAGGACGGCTTCAGCGCCGTCGACAGTGGATTCGCCAGCAACGGGTACGGCGATCGGTCGCCAGGCGGCTATTCGTTCCTGGCCTGCGCGATCGTCGAGATCGTACTCACGGCCTTCTTCCTGTACGTGATCCTCGGCTCGACCGACGACCGGGCACCCAAGGGATTCGCCCCGATCGCCATCGGCCTGTCCCTCACGTTGATCCACCTGGTCGGCATCCCGGTCACCAACACCTCGGTCAACCCAGCCCGCTCGCTCGGCGTCGCCTGGTTCGCGGGGAGTTCGGCGCTCGGTCAGGTCTGGCTGTTCATCGTGGCCCCGATCGTCGGCGCGGCGATCGCAGGCATCAGCTACGCCGCCATCACCGCGGCCCGCGGTCCCAAGATCGACGAGGGCGTAGCCAACAATCCCTAACAGCAACACCTGCGGCTGCTTCGTGCCCGACCCAAGGCACGAAGCAGCCACTCAGCGCGTGGGGTCGGCGCGCTTCCAGGCGGTTTGCGGGCAAACCGCCTCGCCGCCACCGGACGGCCAGCAATCCTCGAACTTGTACGCGTCCCGGGCGGAGTCGTACAGCAGCCGACCGGATCCGGAGTACCCGCGCAGCCGGACGCCGGGATACACGCCGACCGGCGAACCGACGCTCTGCCGCGCCGCGCTCTCCCAGGAGTCGAACGGCTTGGTGGTGTGCTCGAGCGGAGCGAACCAGAATCCGTTGCGCGCCACGGCGTCGATCTCCGGGCCATCGGTGGCCTGAACGGTCACCCGGGCCACCGGGAGGCTGAACCGCCCGTAGTTTCGCCCGCTGGACTCGACCAGGCTCATCAGGGACATCGGCGCGACGACGGTCTCCTGGGCGCTCACCAGCTTGCCGTTGATGTCGAGGCCGCAGACCTCGAGTGTGTCTTGCAACGGCGGCGTGGGGCGCCGGCCGACCAGCCACGTCTTCGTGTATCCGGCGCTCTTCACATCGGTGAAGGTGAAGGCGTCAACCACGGTGGTGTTCCCGAAGCGTCCTTTGGTGCCTGCGGCAACCGCATTCGTCTGCGCTCTGCAGGCCGCCAGCGTCGTCTTGATCTCGGCGGCGGTGAGTTGGTGGATCGTGGACAGCGGCCGGCTGCTGGGTGTCGCCGCCGGATCGGGGGAGCGGTTGCTGTCCCGGTACGCCGGGATGCCGAACAGGCCACCGGCGATCACAGCGGCAACGGCCGCGGCCGCGATCAGGTTCGGTGCCCGCGGAACCCGCCGGCGAGTGGATTCGCGCGCCACGACCCGCATCAGCTCGTTCCGCTGGCGTCCTCGGGTGGCTGGTCGGAGGTCGAGCTCGGGCGGTGGGATCAGGTCGTTGGTCATCGTTCTTCCTCGGAATTCGGGGCAAGGAGCTCACGGAGGTGCTGACGGGCGCGATACAGCCGGGACTTCACCGTGCCGAGCGGGATGTTGAGGGCGATCGCGGCAGCCTGCTGATCGAGGCCTGCCCAGACGCAGAGCTCGACGATCTCTTGTTCGTGCCGCGGCAGCCGGGTGAGTTGATCGCGGACCTTGCGGAGCTGTACGTCGCGGTCGACCCGCTCGGCGACGTCGTCGGCATGGTCCTGCTCGTCCGCGGCCAGGTTCTTGAGCGTGGAGAGTGACCGGCGGTAACGAAACTTGGATCGCCACGCGGTCCGGGCGGTGCGGTCCGCGACACCGAGGAGCCAGGGCAGGATCGAGTTGCGGTCCAGCACCAGTTCAGCCCGTCGTCTCCAGGCCAGCAGGAAGACGGCCGACGTGAGGTCCTCGGCGTCCGCCCAGGACGCCGTACGCCGATGGAGGAAGTTGAACACCGCCCTGGCGTGCCGGTCGTACAACTGACCGAACGCCTCCTCGTCACCCGCCGAAGCACGCTCCCACAAGGCCAGATCGGTTGCCGCCACGACCGAGTCAGGCTGCTCGGCGCCCAGCCCGATCACCATCTCTCCCCACGGACACCCATCCCACCGCTTCCCTTCACTCCACCGGCCCCGTCACCAGTGTCGTTGCCGAACCCTGCATCCGGGTTCCAACCTTCACCGAAAGGGCCGGACCCCGCGATCGGTGGCGGTCAGGTATTTCCACAGCTCGGACATGCTCCGAATGAGGGGTGGCTGGAAACCGGCCTCGAGGTTGGCGTCGGTGTCGTCGCTGTGAAAGAGGACTGGCTGGAAGCCGGCCGCGCGGGCCGCGAGCAGGTTGGTGGGTCGGTCGTCGACGAAAGGCGTCCGGGCAGGGTCCAGACCCGGGTGGGCGAGCACCGGTTGGTAGGCGGCAGGGTCCGGCTTGCGAGCACCGATCTCGGAGCTGACGAACCACGCGGCGACGTGGGTATCGAGATCGAACCGGTGCCGCAACTGCTCCGACCACGGCCCGGCATCGTTGGTCAGCACCAACGGTGTGATGCCGGCCTCCTGGAGTTTCTGCAAGGTCTGTGGGGCATCTGGTGTCAGCTCGTGCCGCTGGCAGTAGTCGGCATCGTTGGCCGTCCCAGCTACTCCAAGGGAGGCCCAGAGTTCGCCGGTCGAGATTTCGCCCAGCGTGCAGCGGCGATAGACCTCGCGGATTTCGGCCTCGGTACGAGTGCAGCCGTGGTCGCGCAGGTAGGGGAGGAGGACGTCTCGTACGACGTTGCCGTGGCGGTAGAGGACACCCATGGCATCGAAGACGACAAACCGTTGCGGCACAGCAGTGAACCCTTCTCTGTGGTTGACGCGCCATCTGGTATCAAGGTGCTTGCCCGACTCCTGGCTTGATTGGATCTGCGCTCTGACCACGCTCACAATTCTTGGGACCGCCGCTCCTTATCCGCGCCCGGATCAGCCCTGCTCTGGTTATCTGCTTCGGGCCGGCGGGGCTGAGGTGTGGGTGGATGCGGGGCCTGGCTCGCTGAGCGAGCTGCTCCGGCACACCTCCCTGGCCGCACTGGATGCGGTCTGGCTCTCCCACCTCCATCTGGACCACATCGGCGACCTGCTGACCGCCTACTACGCCCTGGCGTACGGCGAGCTCCCCGCCCGAGCGGCGCCGCTCCCTGTCTATGCACCCGAAGCCCTTGGATCTCGGCTGGCCGGATTCTTCGCCCAGCCCGACCCGTCCTTCGTGAGCGATGTCATTGAGCTCCGGCCGCTGTCCGACGGGCATCAGGTGCAGCTGCAGGACCTGCGGCTGATCAGTCGGGCGGTCGAGCACGGAACCGAGGCGTACGCACTGCGAGCGGAGGCCGACGGTCGCAGCCTCGTCTACTCGGGTGACTGTGCTCCCTGCGCGGCCATGGACGAGATTGCCGACGGCACCGATCTTTTGTTGTGCGAGGCAAACGATCCCGTGCCCACGGAGGTCCATCACACCCCGGAGCAGGCCGGCCGGCTCGCCCGCCGTACTGGAGCGAAGCACCTGGTCGTCACCCATGTCGGCCCACTCCTTCAGCCCGCCGAAGCCACCGCCGAAGCCGCCCGTGCCTTCGGCGGCCCGACGTCCACCGCGCAGATCGGCTCGACGCTCTACTTCTGATCGCGCGAGGGCTAGCCCTTTAAGGATTCGGTCAGAAAGTGAAGTTGGTGGCGCATCATGCCTTCTACGGCGGCTGTGTTGGTGGGCCGGTGGGTGGCACCGGACAGTGGGAGGACCTGGTGCGGGCGGCCTGCCGCCAGGAGGGCGGAGGACAAGCGAAGGGTGTGGGCGGCAACTACGTTGTCGTCGGCCAGACCGTGGACGAGGAGCAGTGGGCGGACCAGCTTGGCCGCATCGTTGATCGGCGACGTATGGTCGTAAACCTCGGGGAACTCGTCGGGATGACCGAGATACCGCTCCTGCCAGTGCGTGTCGTACAGACGCTTGTCGGTCACGGGTGCTCCGGCGATCGCGGCATGGAAGACGTCGGGCCTGCGGAGGACCGCGGCCGCCGCGAGCGTGCCACCGGCACTCCAGCCCATGATCCCGACGCGGTCGAGATCGAGGTCCGGGCAGTACGCCGCTGCCGCCTGCAGCGCGATCACCTGGTCCTCCAATGGCCCCGACAACGTGTCGTGGAACACCGTCTTGTCCCACACCGGGCCACGTCCCGGCGTGCCGCGGCCGTCGGCGATGACCACCGCGAACCCGGACTCGGCGAACCATTGGGCGGTGTAGAACCATCCGGCGCTCACCCGCATCACCAATGCCATCGCGGACCCGCCGTACGGCGCCATCAGCACCGGCAGCTTCCGTTCGCCCGGCTGGTACCAGGAGGGCAGGAGGAGTGCGGTCCGGATCTCGTCCTCACCGGCCCGCAGCCAGGTGGTACGCGGACTGATCACCGGTTCTGCGCGGAGTGAGGTGATCTGCTGGTCCGGACGCCCGGCCCGGCGGACGGTGAAGGTGCGCCCTGCTTCGGTGTTGGAGTCGAGCAGCAGTACGTCGTCGACGCGGACACCGGTGTGAGAGCCGGGCCCCTCGCTCAACTGGTGCAGCCCGGTCTCGTCGATCAGCCAGAGGTGGCACTCGGTGGGCTCGTCGTTCGCGCGGAACAGCACCGAGTCGCCGGTGACCTGAAGGATCTCCCTGATCTGCAAGCCGTCCGGGGTAACCGGCTCGCCGTCGATGATCAGCCGTCGGGTCGATCCGCTGTCCTCGGTGTGGATGACCTTGCCCGCCGCCGTCCGAGCCGGAGTGCCAGGAATCAGCTCGATCCACGCTGGATCGGTCTGCTCGTGCAGGAGAGTTGTCCGGCCGGTGTCTGGATCGGCTGCGAGCACCTGCAGCGTCCGCTGGTCCCGTGATTGCACGCTGAGCAGTGGGCCGTGCGCGTCCCATCCCACCGAAGCGAGATATTCGTACGCCGTCCGGTCCCACTCGAGCTCGACGGATTCGCCGGTCAGGGCGAAGGCGTGCAGCGACACCAGGGCATTCGGCGTGCCGGCCGCGGGGTAGGCGATCTCTCGTGGCGGGCTGGCCGGATTCGCCGGGTCGGCGATCCACCACCGCTGGACCGGGCCGAGATCGACCCTCGTCACCAGCAGGCGGGTGCCGTCCGGCGACCACCAGTGGCCGCGAAATCGCCCCATCGACTCCGACGCGACGTGCTCGGCGAGCCCCCAGCTGACGTCCGGGTCCGGGTCGGCGGCGAGCAGGCGATCGTTGCCGTCAGCAAGCTCTACGACCCGGATCGCTCCGCCGGTCACGTACGCGACGCGGCTCCCGGTCGGATCGAGGCGGGGATCGACGACCGGGCCGGCCGTCGCGACCGGCCGCGGCCGGGAGCCCACCTCGAGTACCCACAGATCACCACTGACCGCGAAGGCGATGACGTTCCGGTCCGAGTCGGCCGAGTACGCGACCACCCCGGCCGCACTCTCCCGAGCCCGCTCGCGCCGGATCCTCTCCTCGTCGGGAACCGGGCCGCCGGGGCCGAGATCCTCAGGAGCGACCAGGAGCCGCTCCTCGTCGCCGTCGAGCATCCAGAGACAGCTGGTCCGGTCCTCCGGGCCGCGGGTTCGCAGGAACAGCACGCGGTCGCCCGCGGGCGAGAGGCTGAAGGCGCGCGGCACTCCGAGGGTGAACCGGCGGGTTCGTGCTGACTGGGCAGGAAATCCGTTGGCATCCATGACCGAGACTCTGAGCTCCCTCTCCGGCGAACGATCAGAGAGCGACACTACGACACAACCAGACCCCGGCCAGACTGATTTTCCCTTTGTCGTTTGCGACCCGTTCACTCTTAATGATACACCGTATCTGTTAGCGGAGACGGCGGAGGGACGATGGCAATGCACGGCATTCGGTGGAGCAGCGCTGCGGAGTTGCCGCAGTTCGGGCACGACGCCTGGTGGCTGCTGGTGCTCAAGGCAGTGCTGATCTTCGTGCTCCTGATGCTGTTGACGCTGTTCAACATCTGGGCCGAGCGCCGGGTGGTCGCCCGGATGCAGCAGCGCATCGGCCCGACGGTCAACGGTCCCTTCGGGCTGCTCCAATCGCTTGCCGACGGCATGAAACTGATCCTGAAAGAGGATCTGATCCCGAAGACGGCCGACAAGGTGGTCTTCCTGTGCGCGCCGCTGATCGTGGTGATTCCGGCGTTTCTCACCTGGTCGGTGATCCCGTTCGGGCCGTCCGTGAAGCTGCCGTGGAGCGACACCCACACCCCGCTGCAGTTGACCGATCTGCCGGTCGCAGTGATCTTCGTGCTCGCGATGGCCTCGGTCGGCATCTACGGCATCGTGCTGGGCGGCTGGTCGTCCGGGGCGACGTACTCCCTGCTCGGCGGACTGAGGTCGAGCGCCCAGATGATCTCGTACGAAATCTCGATGGGCCTGTCGTTTGTCGCCGTGTTCCTGTACGCCGGTTCGATGTCGACCTCGCAGATCGTCGCGGCGCAGGACAAGATCTGGTACGGCCTGGTCCTCGCACCGTCGTTCGTGATCTACGTGATCTCGATGATCGGCGAGACCAACCGGGCACCGTTCGACCTGCCCGAGGCCGAGGGTGAGTTGGTCGGCGGGTTCCACACCGAGTACTCGTCGGCGAAGTTCATGCTGTTCTTCCTTGCCGAGTACGTGAACATGGCGACGGTGTCGGCCATGGCCACCACGCTGTTCCTGGGCGGCTGGCACGCACCCTGGCCGATCAACCTGGTCTGGGACGGCGCGAACAGCGGCTACTGGCCGGTCCTGTGGTTCATGGGCAAGGTGATGTTCTTCATCTTCGTCTTCATCTGGCTGCGCGCGTCGCTGCCGCGGCTGCGCTACGACCAGTTCATGCACTTCGGCTGGACCCGGCTGATGCCGTTGTCGTTGCTGTGGATCCTCGCGGTCGCCACGATCCGCACGATCGATCTCAGGGGTGGTGTCGACCGGCAGTGGCTGTTCGTGGCGATCGCGGTCTGCCTGGTCGTGATCGGCGTACTGACGTTCGCGTCCGAGAAGAAGCGGTCCGACCTCGCCGAGCAGGAGGAGGTGACCGACTTCGACGCCTTCGCCGGCGGATATCCTGTACCGCCGATGCCCGCACGAGCGCCCGCCCGTGGCGCCGCCGACCGGAGGTCAGATGCCTGAACCGACCCGTCAGACTGCGGGACCGGTCTGGGCGCGGAACGACCGCCGGCCCCGGCGAAGGACGCTCACGCGTGGTGCCATCGTGCAGGCGGCGGTCGATATCGCCGACCGCGACGGGCTCGACGCCGTCTCGATCCGGAGCGTCGCCGCGGCGCTCGAGGTCCGGCCGATGAGCCTGTACGGGCATGTGTCGAGCAAGGAGGACCTGCTCGACCTCATGTTCGACCAGGTCGCGGGGGAGTGCTTGCTCGGCGACGAACTCCCGCCGCGGTGGCGGAGTGCGCTCGAGGCCATCGCGCGGCGTACGCGGGACCAGGGGATGGCGCACCCGTGGACGATCGAAGTGCAGGTCGACCGGATCCCGCTGGGACCGAACACCCTCCGGGTCCTCGACGAGTGGATGCGAGCCTTGGCGCCGCTGGCTCTGGACGACCAAGCGGCCTGGAGCATCGCGACAGCCGTCAACGACTACACAGTCGGCTATGTCATCCGGCTCACCGCGCAGCGACGCGCCGTACCGTCAGATCCAGCGGCCGCCGGCGAGTGGACCTCGAGTGTCAACAGCTATCTGACCGAACGCGCCGAAAGCGGCGACTACCCCCACATCGTGCCGCTGCTGCGCCAAGGCTTCGCCGCCCAGACCGACAACTTCGAGGACGGCCTGTCCTACCTCCTCGACAGATTCGAACAGCTACACGCCGGCTGACTGCCAAGCGGTAGCAGGCGATCAGCCGCGGCTCGGATCGGCGCCGGCGTCCTTCACTACCCGGTCACCGACCTCGAGTTGCTTCCAGAGGTCGCGATTCACCTTGATCTTCCGGACCGCGCCGTCGTCGAACTCGACCTCGAGCCGGCGATAGAGATTCGAGCCGTCGAAGAGTCCACGCGACTTCTTCCGGACAATCCCGCTCCAGGCATCCCCTTGGTCCATGACTCATCTCCTTCGCTCGTGGTCACAGTGAGCTGAAGCTTATCATTGATAAACTTCAGCTCTTCCCGGTACGGTTCCCCGCGTGCCCCAGCAACGACGGACGGATCGCCAGGCCATCGTGGCTGCCTCGATCGAGGTCCTCGACGAGCGAGGCCTCGACAAGTTGTCGCTGCATGCTGTGGCGGCCCGCCTCGGGGTGCGGCAGCCGGCGCTCTACCACCACTTCCACGACAAACAGGAGATCCTGGCCGCGGTCGCCACCGAGGTGCTCGCACGCTGGCACACCGACCGCTTGCCGGAACCGAACGAGGACTGGCGCGACTTCCTCGCCCGCAACTCGCACAGTCTGCGTCGTGCCATGCTCGCAGTCCGGGACGGGGCGCGTTTGCTGGTGGTTGCCGGGCCGAGAGCTCCTGAGCTCACCAACGCGATCGCGCAGGTCTCGCTCCTCGAGCGGCAAGGTTTCACTGGGGCGGACGCGATCCTGGCCTTCATCGCCGTCTCCCGCTACACCATCGGTGCGACGCTGGAACAGCAATCGGCCCGCGACGGCAGCGCCATCCTCTTCCCGGACGGCGATCTCTCTCCCGAAGCGGCCCACCTCGTCCAACTTGCCGAGCAGGTCGCGGTCCTCGGCCCGGACCACGAGTTCAGCACCGGCCTCAACGCGCTGATCGAGGGCCTCGACCCGCACGCCGCCGACTGATCGTTGCTCGGGGCAATGCCTGTGACTACACGCCTGACGGGTTCGGGATGGCGGCCAGGAGTTCGCGGGTGTAGGGGTTCTGGGGGTTGGTGAAGAGGTCGTCGGGGCGGCCGCCTTCGACGATTCGGCCGGTCTGCATGACGTGGACGGTGTGGGAGATCATCCGTACGACGGCCAGGTCGTGGCTGATGAACAGGTAGCTGAGGCCGAGCTCCCGTTGCAGTTCCGCGAGCAGTTCGAGGATCTGCGCCTGGACGAGGACGTCGAGCGCGGACACGGCTTCGTCCAGTACGACGAGTTCGGGGGAGAGGGCGAGCGCCCGGGCGATCGCCACCCGTTGACGCTGACCGCCGGAGAGTTCGTGCGGTAGCCGGTCGGCCAGCTCGGACGGCAGCGAGACCTTGTCGAGCAGCTCGGCCACGGTCTTCGTACGAGTCGCTTTCGTGCCTACCCGGTGGACTCGTAGTGGTTCGGCGATCGACTGCTCGACGGTGTACCTCGGGTCGAGTGCGGCGTACGGGTTCTGGAACACGGGCTGCACCCGGCGGCGGAAGGCGAAGAGGTCGCGCCGGCTCAGGGAGGTGAGGTCTGTGCCGTCGAAGAGGATGTGCCCGGAGGTGATGTCTTCCAGGCCCAGCAGCAGATTCGCCGTGGTCGACTTGCCCGACCCGGACTCGCCGACGATGGAAACGGTCTGTCCACGCGGGATGGTGAGGCTGACACCGTCGACGGCGGTGAACTCGGAGGCGGCGCCGGATTTCGACGCACGCAGCGTGAAGACCTTGCGCAGGTCCTCGATCCGGACCAGGTCGGTCGGGTTCGCGACCTCGGCAGGGTTCGCGGCGTCGGCCGGGGCGAGCTTCGTCACCATGCTGACCGTCGTCAGGCTGGGCGCCGCCCGGAGCAACCGTTGGGTGTACTCGTGCTGCGGCCTGGCGATGATCTCGGCGGCCGGTCCGGCCTCGACGATCTCGCCGCGGTACATCACCAGGATCGTGTCGGCCCGCTCCGCGGCCAGCGCGAGGTCATGGGTGATGAGAAGGATCGCCGTTCCCATCTCGGCGGTGAGTTGCTCGAGCTGATCCAGGATCCGTCGCTGGACGGTCACGTCGAGCGCCGACGTGGGTTCGTCGGCGATCAGGAGCTTCGGGCGGCAGGCCAGCCCCATCGCGATCAGGGCCCGCTGGCGCATACCGCCGGAGAACTCGTGCGGGTACTGCGCGGCCCGACGCTCCGGCTCGGGGATGCCGACCTGTTCGAGCAACTCGATCGCCTTGGCACGTGCGCCGGTGCTCTGCCCATGGACGACGAGTGCCTCGGCGATCTGCTCGCCGATCCGCATCAGTGGGTTGAGGTTGGACATCGGGTCCTGCGGGACCAGCCCGATCCCCGCGCCACGGATCGCGGTCAGCTCGCGTTCGCTGGCTTGGGCGAGATCCCGGCCCTCGAACAGCACCTCGCCGCTGACGATGCGGCCGTTGCCGGGCAGCAGCCGATTGATCGCGGCGGCTGTGGTGGACTTGCCGGAACCCGACTCGCCCACGACCGCGACCGTCTGCCCGGCCTGGATCTCCAGGCTGACCCCGCGAACCGCGGTCACCTCACGGTCCCGCGTCCGGAACGCGACCGTCAGGTCCCGGATCGCCAGCAGCGGTACGTCGACCTCGGTCATCGGGCAACTCCTCGGGCCAGATCGCCGGTTGTGGTGAGCAGCTCGGTGAAGAGCGCCTCGGTGCCGACCGGAGGTCCGTCGACGAGCAGCCGGTTGCTCCCGAGGGCCAGCGCAATGCCGCGACCCGGGACGAAGCCCGCCGCGCAACCGACGTACCCGGGATGACCCAGCACGGTGACTGTTTCGTCGGGCAGGTCGAGACGGTAGCGCCGGAAACCCAACGCCTGCGACTCGTCCGGTCCTGCGGTGAAGAATTCCCGGGCGACGTCCGGCCGCCAGAGCGCCTCGTACTCCTCGTAGTTGGCCAAAGCCGTCGCCCAGCGCAGGAGATCCGGCACGGTCGAGAAGAGACCGGCGTGGCCGGAGACGCCGCCGAAGGCGTGGTAGGAGTTGCCGTCGGCAACTTCCCCGTCGATCGAGTGGTGCCGCCAGCCGGTGAACTCGGTACTGCGGTGTGGTACCGGGTAGGGCTGCCCGGTGTCGAGCATCGTCATCTCGACCCGATCGTCGCGGGCGCTGGTCGCGACCGCTTCGCCCGCTGGGTGGGCGAACCGCGTGCTGCTCAACCCGAGTGGAGTGGTGACGAGGTCGGTCACGGCCGACGACAGGTCCGCGCCGAAGACCGTTGCGATGATCCGTCCCAGCAGGATGAAGCCGAGATCGGAGTAGTGACGTTCGCGGCCAGGTTCGTACCGCAGTGGCAGCGCCTCCACCGGGTCAGGAGTGATGTAGAGGGGATACCACTCCCAGAGGCCGGCTCGGTGGAGGAGGAGATCCCGGACCGTTGCGTCGGCGGTGAAGGTCGGCAGATAGCGGCGTACGGCGGCATCGAGGTCGACCATGCCCGCGGACACCAGCCGGATCAGCGCCGTCGTCGTAGCCACAACCTTGGTGACCGAGGCGAGATCGTGGTGGGTCTCCACGGTCATCTCCGCCATCCCACGCCGTACGTCGCCCTCCCACTCGACGGTTCGATAACCGGCACTGACCGACGCCTTGAGGTCCGGAGTGTTGATCCCCAGGACGATGCCCGGGGGAGCACCGGCGTAGGCGATCAGGCGGGTGGCAGTTGCCCGCAGGTCACTCATCGCCCGCTCCGGCTGCGTGGGTCGAGGGTGTCCCGCAGTCCGTCGCCGAGGAGATTCAGGCCGATGACGAAGAGCACGATCGCCACGCCGGGGCCGATCATCGTCCACGGAGCGACGTACACGAGCGTGCGGGCCTCGAGGATCATCGAGCCGAGTGACGGCGCCGGGGGAGGGGTGCCGAGGCCGAGGAAGCTCAGGGACGCCTCGGTGAGGACCGCCCAGGACAGCGACAGCGCCACCTGGATGACGACGATCGAGCTGATGTTGGGCAGGACGTGGCGGATCATCACCATCCACCGGCTCTGACCGGTGCTGACGGCCGCCTTGACGTACTCGATCTCGCGGAGCGAGAGGACCGGCCCACGGGTGACCCGGATGAAGATCGGCACGTAGACGATCGCGATCGTCACCGCGACGGTGAACCAGTTGCGGGCGAGCACCGAGGCCAGGGCCAGCGCCAGCAGCAGCGGCGGGAACGCGAGCAGCACGTTCGTGACGCCGCCGATCAGTCCGTCCGAGGCGCCGCGGTAGAAGCCCGCGACGAGACCGGCGAGGGTTCCGACGACGGCTGCGAAGGCGACCGCCACGACCGCGATCAGGGCCGAGTTGGCCACGCCTGCGGCTACGCGGGCGAAGACATCGCGGCCGAACTGGTCGGTGCCGAGAAGGTGGCTGCCCGACGGTGACTGCAACCTCGCCGTCGGATCCTGGGCGATCGCATCGTGAGGCAGCAGGCCGAGCGCTGAGAGCAGGGCCAGGACCAGCAGGATCGCGAGGACGACCAGTCCGGTGACTGCCGTCCGGCTGCGCAGGATGAGAAGCCCGTGCGGGCGGGTGCCGGCGGGGATCTCCGCAGCCTGGGAGATATCGGTCATGACGCACGCACCCTCGGGTCGATGATCCGATAGAGCGTGTCGGTCAGCAGGTTGACGAGCACGAAGGCGAGCGCGATCACCAGCACCGTGCTCTGGACCACGGCGTACTCCTTCTGCTGGATGCCGAGTAGGACCTGCCGGCCGATGCCGGGGAGCGAGAAGATCTGCTCGACGACCACCGCTCCACCGAGGAGGTAGCCGAACTGCAGGCCGGTCATCGTCACGATCGGCACCAGTGCGTTGCCGAGCACATGCTTGAACTGCAGCCGGCGTGGCGGCACCCCCTTGGCGCGGGCGGTCCGGATGAAGTCATTGGACCGGATGTCGAGGACCGCGGTCCGGGTCGTGCGCAGGATCGGTGCGGCGATGCCGAACCCGAGCACGAGCGCGGGCATGAACATCTGCTGCAGATTCAGGCCCGGATCCTGCACCAGCGTCGCGAAACCTCGCCCATTGGGGTTGAAGCCGAGCTCGGCGGCGAAGACCGACAGCAGCGTCGTGGCCAGCAGGAACGCAGGCACGGACAGGCCCGCCAGGCTCACCACCTGGCCGAGCACATCCCGCGGCGACTCGGGCTTCGAGGCCGCCAGCATGCCCAGGGGTACGCCGATGAGGATCGCGAGCACGATTGCGAGGACGGCCAACTCCAGTGTCACCGGCAACGAGGCGAGCGTCAGGTCGAGCACGCTGCGCTGGGCCCGTGCGGAGAATCCGAGGTTCCCGGTGAACACGTTGCCCAGCCAGGAGAAGAACTGGACCGGGAGCGGCTGGTCGAGTCCGTAGTACTGGGACAGCGCTTCTCGCTGTGTCGGGGTCAGCGCCGCGGCCTCGGTGCCGAGTCCGGCCGTGATCTGGTCGCCCGGGATCGCACGGAGCATCACGAACACGAAGACGGCAACACCGAGGAGGGTGCCGATCGTGCTCGCGATACGCCGTACGACGCGGTGCCGCAGGAGACGCCGGACCATCAGTTGATGGTTGTCGCGCGCAAGTACTGCAGGGAACCGTTCACCATCGGGACGAATCCCTGCACCTGGGAGGTGGTGGCGGTGTAGGTGAACCCGGTGAAGAGCCAGATCCACGCCGCGTTGTTCTCCAGCTCGGCCGAGACCTGGCTGTAGATCTGCTTGCGCTGCGCGTCGTCCGTGCTGGCCTTGCCGGCCGCGAAGAGCTGGTCGAGCTTGGGGGAGCTGTAGCCGGCCACCTTGTTCAGGTTGCCCTTGCTCGTGAAGTAGCGGCCGTACATGCCGTCGGGATCGGGTCGGCCGCCGTTGAGGGCGACGGCGGCGTCGAACGTTCCCGCCACCCACCGGTCGACGAACGCGCCGGACTCGAGCGTCTCCAGGTCGAGGGTGATCTTGGCGTCGGCGAGCTGGGCCTTGAGGCTCTGGGCCTCGTTGACCGAGGTCGCGTACTCGCCCTGGGAGACGATTGCCTTCAGGTGGAACCCGTCGGGCTTGCCGGCCTTCGCGAGGTAGTCGGCCGCCTTGGTCAGATCCCGCTGGGCGCAGGGCCGCTGCGCCGGGTCGGACTTGAACTCCGGCGCCGTGATCGGACCGGTCACCTCGCCCTCGCCGAGCGCGGCCGCGTCCAGCACCTGCTTACGGTCGATCGCACACTGGATCGCCAGCCGGACGTTGAGGTCGGCGAGGTCACCATGGCGGGCGTTCAGCTGCAGCACGT
This sequence comes from Kribbella sp. NPDC051952, assembly GCF_040680855.1. Lineage (NCBI taxonomy): Bacteria > Bacillati > Actinomycetota > Actinomycetes > Propionibacteriales > Kribbellaceae > Kribbella > Kribbella sp. NPDC051952. The sequence continues at coordinate 66,045 of NZ_JBFAXQ010000019.1, read as the reverse complement.
GGTAGCTCAGCTGCGGCGTCTTGGCGACCTGGAGGTTGCCACCCTCGGCGGTCTTGGCGACCAGCGGGTCGTCGAAGACCGCCAGTTGGACGTTACCGGACTGCATCGCGGACACGATCGAGGACTCGTCCGGGATCACGCGGAACTCGATGGTGTCCAGCTTGGGCTTGTCCGTACCCCAGTACTTGTCGTTCTTGGCCAGCGTCAGGGACTGGCTCGCCGTCCGCTTCGACAGCTTGTACGGGCCGGTGCCGTTGGTGGCCGAGCCGAGCTTCTGCTCGGTGTCCGTGGACGACAGGATCGCCAGGTTGGTGCTGGCCAGGTTCGCCGGCAGCCCGGCGTCCGGCGTACTGAGCTTGAGCACGACCGTGTGCGGGTCGGGTGCCTGTACGGCGCTCACGGAGGCGAGCGAGGCACGGGCGACGGCCGCGGTCTTCTCGTCCATGATCTTGTCGAGCGAGAACTTCACGTCCGCCGAGTCCATCGGGCTGCCGTCGCTGAACGTGACACCGTCACGCAGGGTCAGGGTGAGGGTCTTGCCGCCGTCGCTTGCCTTCCACTCCTTGGCCAGGCCCGGCACCACCTTCAGGTCCTTGTCGAACTCGGTCAGGGTCCCGTAGATGTTCTGCAGCACGTTGACGGCCTGGAACTGCGTTGCCTTCCAGGGGAACAGCGTGTCCGGGTCCGAGGTGACGCCGACGACCAGGGTGCCCCCGGATCCACCGGACGCGGTTCCCGACGTACCGGACGAGGAACAGCCGGCGAGAGCCAGGGCCGCGGCGAGAGCCACGGCCAGGGAGGTTCGGAACGGGTACCGCATGGGGACTCCTCAAGGGCAGGGACACCTGCAGCGCAGGCGGCACCGAGGGGGCAGTCGGTGCCTACGGCAAAAAAGTACCTGAGACAACTACCAGAGGTACATTACTTTCCCCGGCCTGTCGCCCAGGATGCCGGTGACCTGTCAGCGCCCTGGCGTCACTTGATGCCCGCCAGGCGGACGCCGTTGACGATGTAGCGCTGGAAGATGAGCACGAGCAGGATCGTCGGCAGCGCCGCCAGCGTCGATCCGGCCATCAGCAGGCCCCACTCGTTGCCGCGCGCGGACCGGAACGTGGCGAGGTACTGCATGATCTGGGTCAGATCGGGGTTCGAGATGACGAGCACCGGCCAGACGTACGAGTTCCAGTACCCGAGGAACGAGGCGATGCCGACGACAACGAACGGCCCGAGTGACTGCGGTACGAAGATCTGCAGGAAGATCTGCCACCGGGTCGCGCCGTCGATCAGCGCGGCCTCCTCCACCGCGGCCGGCATGTTGAGATAGAACTGCCGCAGGAAGAACATCTGGCCGCTCGCCGCGACGCCGGGGATGATCAGCACCGCCAGGGTGTCGAGCATGCCGAGCTTGCTCACCACGACGAACGACGTGAGCAGGATCGCCATCGCCGGTACGAACATCGGCGTGATGCAGACGAGCCACCACAGCCGCTTCCCGGCGAACTCGAGGCGGGCGAACGCGTAGGCCGCCATCGAGTTCACCGTGAGGCTCGCGACGGTGAAGATGACGGCCCCGCCGAACGTCACGCCCATGGCACGGACGAACGCCGGGTCCGCGAGGATCTGGCGGTAGTTGTCGAGCTGCCAGACATCAGGGAAGAACTGGAACGGGCTGCGCAGTACCTCGGTCTGGCCCTTGAAGCCGGAGATCGCCATCCACGCGAGCGGAAAGAGCGCGGTCACGGCGATACCGGCGACGAGCAGGTACGACAGCAGCCGGCGCGGGGCGTACCACGAGCGGTTCATCGGAGTCCTTTCGATGACGCCACCTCAGGCGTCCGACGACTTCTCGGAGCTGACGACCCGGAAGATGATGATCGAGATGGTGCCGATGACGATGAAGAGCAGCAGCGCCGCCGTCAGCGAGTAGCTCGTCGCGTACGGCGTGGCGTCGCGGAAACTGTTGAAGATATAGAGGTTCGGCGTGTTCGTCGCGTTGACCGGACCGCCGTTCGTCATCACGAGCGGAAGCTGGAACTCCTGGATCGTCACCGTCAGGCCGGAGACGAGCAGGAAGAGGATCACGTTGCGCAGCGACGGAATGGTGATGTAGCGGGTGCGCTGCCAGAAGTTCGCGCCGTCGAGCTTGGCCGACTCGAAGTAGCTGTCGGGGATGTCGAGGATGCCCGCGAGCATGATCAGGGTCGACACGCCGAAGCCGAGCCAGATCGAGGGGATCGCCACCGCCGGCAGCGCGGTCGACGCCGTGTTGAGCCACGCGAGCGGGCCCTGGCCGAACAGCCCGATGAACCAGTTCGCGACGCCCTCGTCCTGGTAGATGAAGACGAAGATGATCGCCGCGACGACGCTCGAGACGACGGCCGGCACGTAGACGGTCGTCTTCATGAACGCCGCCATCCGCTTCGACAGCGTCGCGATGAAGCTCGCGAGGAGCAGCGCGAGGACAAGGATCGCCGGCACCACCATCAGGGCGAGCTTGAGGCCGACCATGAGCGACTCGTAGAAGTCCGGGTCGGTGAGCACGAACCTGTAGAAGTCGAACCCGACGAAGTCGGCGTCCTTGTAGAAGCTCATCTCGAAGAAGCTGAGGTAGAAGGCGTAGACGAGCGGCCAGATCACGAAGATGCCGAGCAGCACGACCATCGGCGTGATCATGAGGTACGCGGTGAGGTGCGCGCGCAGGTGCCGCGGCACCTGTTCGGAGACCTTCCCGCCGCGCCGGCGCCGGCGCGACGGGCCGTTCGGCCCGGTCACCTGGGTGACCGGGCCCGTCGGCTGCGTTGAGGTGTCGAGCATTTGTCGGTCAGCCCTTCGGTGCCGTGCCCTTGAGACGCTGCTGCTTGATGACGCGGTCGATCGCGTCGCTCGCCTTCTGCGTCGCGGCCGGGATGTCGGCCTTGCCCTTCATGACGGACTCGATCGCCGTCGCGAAGGCGAGGGAGATGTCGAACGGGTACGCCGGCTCGGCCTTGCCGGTCGCGACCACCTTGTCGGTGATGATCTTCATGAACGGGTCGGACGTCGCGGCCGGGTCACTGGCGAGCGCCTGGTCCACGGAGGTGCGGACGGTGTACTTCGAGAAGCCACTCTGCCGGAAGAAGTCGGCCATCACTGCCGGGTCGCCCGCGAGCAGGTACTCGATGAACTTCGCCGCCGCCTCCTTGTGCTTCGACTTGCCGTCGACCGTGAGCGACCAGCCACCGAGTGTCGCGGTCGGCTTGCTGGGATCGCCGTCGATGGACGGGAACGCAGCGACCGCGGTGTTCTTGATCATCGCCGGGAAGGTCTGCTTGAGCTGACCGACCGCCCAGGAGCCGTTCGCCATCATCGCGACCTGGCCCTGACCGTACGGCGTCGCGTCGGGGTAACCGACCTTCGGCTGCTGCGGAATCCAGCCCTTCTGGAAGAGGGTCTGGTACAGCTCGAAGAGCTTCGTGTAGCACGGGTCCTTGGCGTTGGCGGCGGACCAGTCGTCGTTGATCGGCAGGTGGCCGCACGCGTTGTACTGCAGGCCCCAGCTCGACCAGCCGAGGTCGGGCGCGACGGAGGCGGTCGACATGCCCTTGACCTTGCCCTTCGTCAGCTTCTCGGCCCAGGTGAGCAGCTCGTCCCAGGTCTTGGGCGGCGTGGCCGGGTCGAGACCGGCAGCCTTGACGAGGTCGGTGCGGTAGTAGAGCACGGTCGACGGCTCGACCAGCATCGGGTACGCGTAGTGCTTGCCGCCGACCTGGACGAACCCGGCGACGTTGGCCTTGAGGTCGCTCCACGCCTTGTCCGGCAGCAGCCCGTCGAGCTCGGCGAACTGGCCGTTCGCGACGCCCGCGGGGATGCCGCCGTAGTTCGTCGTCGCGACGTCGGGTTGCGTGCCGGCGGCCTGCGCGGCCTTGAGTTTCTGCTGCCAGGTGTCACCTGGGACGACCTGGTACTTGACCTTGACGTCGGTCTGCGACGCGTTGAACTTGTCGACGTACGTCTTGAACCACTTCTGCTGGTACGGCTCGAACTGCGACTGCCAGAAGGTGATCTCGGCCGGACCGCCCTTTGCCCCGGAGCTCCCCGAGTTGGCGGAGTTCGAGCTGCAGCCCGCGAGGACGAGCAACGCGGCCACGGCCGCTGCCGCGACGATCCTGAGTCTCCGTTGACGCATGTCGATGCTCCCTTGTGATCTGCGATGGATGGTGCTGGGTGTCGGTGGTGGCGTCACGGCGTCTTGACGAGGTCGGCGCGGTACCAGAACACGTTGTAGGGATCCCACTGGGAGATCGTGAAGTAGATCGTCCGGCCGCCGTTGGCGACGTACCGGGGATGCAGGTACGGCGAGTAGACGCCCGGCAGGTCGTCTTGTGTGACGAGAGGTTTGGGCTCGCCCCACGGTCCCCAGGGCGAGATCCCCTCGCGGATGGTGGAACCCACGCCGGACCCGTCCGTGGCGGTCATGATCCAGCGTTCGAGGTACTCGTTCCACACCACGGACAGCTCACCGACGGTGCCGTCCACGATCTTGGTGGCGGCGGCCGGATCTTTGCCCCAGGTCGGCTCGCCGTTGCGGACGCCGGTGAAGTACTCGTAGGCGTTCTGGTGCTCGACGTCGGCCTCGGTCACCCGCATCAGGGCGACGCCTCCGAACCGGCCGTGCGTGACGCCCCAGAAGTAGAGCTTCCCGTCGAGGGCGGCGACGCTGACCTGGACGAAGTTGCTCTCACCGTCCCAGCGCGGAGACTCGAGCGGAGTCCAGTTCTGGCCGTGGTCGGTCGACTTCGCCAGACCGGCGTAGTTGGTCTCCCACTCGCCCGGTTCGCCCCAGTGGCGCACCGACATGTAGGCGAGGTACATGGCGCCGTTGGCCGCGAACCCGTACGTCGGGATGATCGTCATCTCGTCGTTGTCGACCTTCTTGCCGGGGATCAGCTCCTTGGCCCAGCCGGTCTCGTCGGTGATGTAGCCGCCGAAGGTGATGCCGTCGGTCGGGTCGGTGTCGGTCGTCCAGGCCATCGTGTTCGACCGCCACTCGGTGCCACCGCCGCCGGTCTGGCCCTCGTCCCGCTGCCCGAAGGTGTCGCCGAAGACGAACCAGGTCCGGCCGTCGGCGTCGAACATCGAGCCGAGGTCCTGGCCCACGACCTCGACCGCACCGGTGTGGTTCATCGAGTCATGACCGGTCAGCTGCGCCACCTTCGTGACGTTATCGACCCGGTCGAGGCGGAACGGCGTATCCGGGGCCGTGTCGGTGCGCGGATTCTTGCCGGGCGCCGCCGTACAGGCCGCGGTGGTCGACAGGACCAGGCAGGCCAGCCCGATCACGACGCCGACGGTGACCACGGGACCGGGGCGACAGGGCAGAGGGAGTCGGGACGGCACAGCTACACCGCCCCGTCCCCGCAGAGGTTCACAATCCTTCTCACGCGACGGAGTGTCGCAGAAATCGATTTCCCAGACAATGCCCCAGTTTCCCGTTACCGAGAAGTTGCAGAGGGCACCAGATCCGGACCGAGGTCCGATCGACCCACGCGAGCGTTGCTTAGAGCCGTGCCGGAGAGCCTGATTCTCGGATCCCTGAAAGCGTCAGTCACGGCCCGCCCGCCCGTCACCCCGGGGGGAGAGCGGGGAGTCGAGTGCACCGGAACGGAGGGTAGGAGTCCCCGCTCGTGTCGGGGGTGAGTTATCCACAGGCAGCAGGCTTGGGGTGGCGGGGGACTGGGGCATGTTCTGCGCTCGCTCTAGGGTCCTGACCACATCGCGGCTGGAGGAGCGCGAACCCGTGCCGGACATCGCCGTCGCCGCGAGCAACGGATTCCACGGGGCCCGTCGAACGCCAACCGCAGGCAAACAAATTCCTGCGCAGCGCACCGCCGCAACCGGGCGAGTCCGGAGAACTCACCGACTACCAGAGCCAGTGATCAGTGATCATCGGCATGATCGGCTCCGGCGTTGTCCTGCCGTCCGGGCGCCGGTGTGAAGTGAGGTGTGCCGCGTGGATCGGTGTCGAGACGGCGCAGGGCTTCTGAGAAGCGACCGCCGGCCTGGAGACGCGCGGTGCCGGTGCTGTAGTCGGTCACCTGTTGCCACTCGCTGCCCGTCACGTAGTACACGTGCGGACTCACCGGTCCTGGCGAGTCGGCGAAGAAGCAGCTGGCGAGTCCGGCGAGCATGCCGAAGGCGCTCACCACCGTCTGATCTCGCAGCACGTGAATGAGCAGCATGTCCCGGGCCGGCATGGCCACGAGGCAACCGAACGGCGGATTCTCGACGCGCAGCGACTCGCGCAGCACGGTGTCGAGCACCAGCGCCCGGGAGGCGGTGAACATGCCGCCGGTGAGCATGGCAACCTCGGCACCGTTGTCACCGGGCTGTTGCACGAGGTCGACCTCGTCCTTGAGGCGGCGCAAGTTCGCCAGGCCCATCCTGGTCATTTCGTCCCACGGCACGCCGAGCCGGTCGATGTCGAAATGCATCGCGACGGCGGTTCCCGCGTAGGTCGCCGGCGCGATGAGCACACCTGGCACGAACTCTGGCACTCGGTCTGTCCAGCTGGGCTCGATCGCGGACGCGCTGACCAGGCGAAGGTACAGCTCGGCCTCCAGGTCTTCCGGAATCGCCGGCCGTCCGCCCGGAGGGAACATCTGGTCGAAGTGCGCAGCCACTGCGTCGCGCCACCGCTGTCGTGGCAACCCGCCGACGGTGCGTGCGAGATTCACGAGCCCGGCGAACGTACCGTCGCCCACCGGAGCGCCGTCGTCTCCGATCGGCACCAGCGCGGTTGCGCCGTCGTACCGCATCGGCAACCCGCGTTCGGCGACCGCAGCCTCGGCCAGACGGACCAATCGGTCGGCCTGGGTGATGGTCAGCGGCGTCAGCTCCGGATGCGGCCGATCGCCGTCGATCCCGCTGTCTCGCTTTCTGCCTCCACGGCCACCCTTGCGGCCGTCTCTGTCGTTGCCAGCACTCATCGAGCACCTCCTTCGCCCAAGAACATATGGACTTTCGGGCGCCAGAAGGGCCGGTCTTCGCAATCTGTGGATAACTCTCATACCTGAGCTGAAGAAGATACCCATTGACTCTCGGCGTACGAACGCTCACGTGCGGCCCCGACGACACGGCGACGCTCACCTCCCAAACGACGCTCACCCCCTAACGACGCTCACCCCCAAAGGTGCCGCGAGCAACCAATCGGTCGCGGGTACTACGGGTTCCTGACTGGAACGTACGCGGGCCATCAGCAGGCCAGCGTGGAGCTGTGGCCTTTCAGGGCTTTGCCTATGCGGAGTTTGGAGCTCTCCTTCTCGAAGAACTTGCCTACGGTCCAGCGCGTGCAGGTCTGGCCGTCCGGGCCGTCGGCGGCATCCTGGGTGCTGACGAAGTCGACCGTCGCCATCAGGCGGCCGTCCTCGCCGATTGCCAGCTCACGCACCAGCACCTGGGAGTTGTTCGTCGTGCGGTAGCCCTTCTCGAACTCGGCTTGGGTCTGCCGTGCTCCCCGGGTGAGTACCTGCCGGTACTTGGCGTAGTCCCGCTCGTTGATGGCGGTGAAGTAGCCGGTGAGCAGGGCGACGACCGCTCGCGCCGTAGCGCTGTTCGCGACCTCAGGTGCGACGGATACGGTCGCGTTGCCCAGGTCCGGCGGTGCCATTGTCGGGGTAAGAGTCGGAGTAAGAGTCGGGGTGAGCGTCTCCTCGGTGTACGTCGGAGTCGGCTCGGGCATGTACTGCGGCTCCTCGGTATAGGACGGCTCCTCGGAGTACGACGGCTCTTCGAGGCCCGGTGTCGATTCGTCGCCCGGCTCGCCGGTCACGATGAACCCGTCGCTGTTCAGCCGCACGCCGGAAATCGGACCATCGGTGACATCGGCGGACGACACCCGGTTCCGCAGCAGGGCGCCGCCGCCGACGACCGCGCCGATCAGAACGACCGCGAGAGCCACGCTGAGACCGACGTACCAGCCGGCGCCGTGGCCGACCGACTCCTCGGCCGCCTCGTCGGGCGTTTCGGCAGAACGGTCACGTCGTACGACGTCGTCGTACCTGGTTGCGCAGTTCGTGCAGAACGACTGGTCACCTTCGCGGCGGGTGCCGCACTCGGTGCAAAAGGTAGGCATGACGTCATCCCTGACCAGTGAGATTCACAGCAGCGCCGCGATCGCTTGCTGGACAGCGGCCACGGCTCCGGAGATCGCGGCGATCGAGCCGGCTCCGGAAGCGACGGTCGTCAGCCAGCCGAGGACCGTCGGTTTGTCAGGCTCGTCGGTCTCGAGCTCCCGCCGTGCGCGCTCGGCGACTGCGATGGTCTCGTCGGGTCGCGCCAGTTCGCCGGCGTGTGTGTGCAGCAGGTCGAGCAGCACCTGCATCCGGGTCCTTGCGTCGTCCAGGGATTCGCCGGTCGAGATGTTCGTCGCCCGGGCGTGCTTACCGGCCGCGACCGCCCCGGCGACGAAGTTCCCGCCGACGCTGATCCCGTTGTTCTGCTCCATCGGCTTACCTTTTCCTCGTGGGCCTGGTGGTCCTGGTGGTCGCCCGCGCGCGGTTGCCTACCGCGACGCTTCCCGCCACCAGGTTTCCGGCGACGTAGAGACCGTTGTTCTCGATCGTGTGCTTTCTCTCGTCGAACTCCGACGTGTCAATTCCGCGGGCTTCGAGGAATTCGATGATGGCGTCGAGGAGACGCTTCTCGAGAACCTTGACGTAATGCGACGTGTCGAGCTTCTGGAAATAGCGCTGGAAGTTCGGATCGCTGAGCGTCTCGCGCGGACTGGCCGGTGCGCCGTAATTGAAGCGCAGCGCGCCACGGATCTCCCGGCGTTGCCGCGCCGTCCGGAGCTCCGCGGTGAGCGGGCTGACGAGTGCCCTGGCCAGCGCCACCGGTGCCCGGACGAGATAGATCGGCAGTACGGCGGCCGACTTCGCGGCGATCGTCACCGCCTGCCGCGGATTCGGCTGCGGCAGCAGCTGGTCCACTACCTGGAACTCCTCGCGGACCGGGGTCAGCAGCGAGTGGCTGACCTCGATGAAGACCTCCTTCGAGGTCACGACGAAGCGCAGGAAGGTCGACAGCACCAGCTGGCCCCGCCAGCCCTTGATCTGGAAGGACACGTAGGGCCGCGCCCGGTCCTCGGGCTCACTCATCAGGCTGCGGATGAGAGAGGGATCCACCTGTGCCCTCGGCACCGAAAGCTCACCGGGAAGGAACCGGCGGTCGCCGCGGATGTCCCGGCCGTCGACGTAGATGCGATCGGAGACTTCCACCGTGCCGACCGGGATCTCACGCATCCTGGCCAGCACGAAGTCGTGCATGTCCGTGGTGGTGAAGCGCTCCGCCTCGCGACCCGTCGCCGGGCGGAGGGCCAGGGCGGCCGACCATGCCTCGACCGTCCGGCCGTGGCCGACGAACGGGACGTACTCGCTGTACACCGAGACGTTGGACCGGCCGAACTCCTCGATCTGCTCCAGGCGCCTGCGCGCCTTGGCATTACTCGGGCGCGGCAGCCTCGCGGGATGGAAGTTCCCCGGCCGCAGGTCGTGCGCGAGTACGCCGTACGTCGCCACCAGGGTCTCGCCGAGCACTGCCGCCCACGCGAGCGCGATGCTGACCAGGACCGTTGTCGTGTGCAACGAGACCAGGGACCACGCCATCACGATCAGCAGGACGATGAGGATCACGTCCCGGGTGAGTTGCCGCGTGCGCGCCGACAAGGCGTGCAGAACCACGGGCACCAGGTCGACGTCCGGCGACGACGGCGCCGCCCGGAAGTCCTGTTCCAGCAGGTCGTTGATGACCTGGTCCGCGATCCGGCTGTCGAGATGCACGGCCGCGCACAGATAGCGGGTCGCGTCCGAGCTTCGCTGCTCGGGTTCGACCCTGGTTCCGTTGTCTGGCGGCACGGTTCCTTGTGCCGCAGGTAGTACAGCGATGCGCCGTCCGGTCGTCGGCCCGTCGACAGGCATCACATGGTCGACGAATCTGTCCCCGTTGGTCGCGACTCCGCCGAGCTTCTGCCCGCACGAGCCGCAGTACACCGCTGTGAGCCGATTTTCCGTCCCACAGGAATAACACTGCATATGCCCCGCCCCCCGCGGAGCACACTACGATGAACAATTCATTTGGTCCAGCCAGGATGCGGAAAAGAAATAGGCAAAGAGGTGTCCGATCCCAGCAATCGTTTTATTGGTTGCCACCGACATCGATGTCAGCCGCCGATCGGAGTGGCGGTGGGATTGTTACCGCAATCTCTGCCGGTGCGGTGAATGTTGCTGGTTTGCCGGCCTCTGCTCGGATCTCGAGGATGCCGTGCGGGGTCGGCACCAATGCGTGGGCCCATTCGAGGCCCCCGAGGCGGGGAGAGATCGTGACCGTGGCCATTCCGGGGGACGTCGGTCGGACACCCAGCAGCGTGGCGATGTAGTGGTACAGCGGGTGGGCGCCCCACGCGTGACAATCGCTGCGAGTCGGCTCAGGGTGCTCGATCACGGTACGCAGACCCTGGTCCAGCAGGCCGAACCAGAGTCCGAGCCGGTCCAGCAGTACGTCGGTCCGGCCGATCCGCTGGAGTGCCTCGAACAGGTAGTGGTCGAAGTACACGGTGGTCCGAGCCAGCGTCCCGGGCGGTTCCTGCAGCATTGCCCGTACCGCCGTCTCGCCGTACTTCGCTCCCGCGAGTAGCGCCAGCGACTGCGCGTGTTCGCTGAAGGCGGTGTGCTCGAGGTCGTCGGCGTACAGCCTGCGGTCGGCGTCGTAGAAGGCGCCGTCGGCGGCCTCTACCAGGCGGTCGGCCAGCCGTGCGTACTCAGCGGCAGCGTCAGGCTCGCCTACCCAGGACTCCAGGTCGGCGGTCTGCCGCGCGACCATGGCCAGCTGCAGTTGCAGGACCGCCGTCACGCCGCGCCCGGGGCCGGGCCAGTCAGGGTGCTCTTCCCCGTCTTGGACGATCCCCGGCGGGGTGCCTGCGTCCCAGCCCGGCACCCAGTCGGTGAAGTTCCAGCCGTGCAAGGCGTGGAAGATCCCGCGGTCGTCGACGGTACGGCGGTGCGCGTCGATGGCCGCACGTACTCCTGGCATCAGGTCGGTGACGAAGGCCAGATCGCCACGCCAGAGCGCGAAGTCGTGCACCATCGCGACCCACCACAACGTGAACGGCGGGATGGGGGAGGCCTGCCGGGACGGCGTACGGGACTGGACCAATCCGTCGTCACCCTGGCTGCGGCTGAAGGCACGCAATGCCTGCCGCGCGAGTGCGTCATCGCCGGTGGTGGTGTAGGCGACCAGGCACTGCAGCCGGGTATCACCGGCGTACTGGAGCTGCTCGTAGTAGGGGCAGTCCATGGTCGTCTCATGGCTGCACGCCTGCAGCGTCCGGAATGCGAGTACGCCGACCTCCGCAAGCCGCGGGTCGCTGGCGGTGAAGCCGCTGCGGTCCTCGTATGGATAGTGGGTCTCCCGGAACCGCACGCCGGCAATCGTCAGCGGTTCGGCCGCGGTGGTGACGAGAACCTCGACATAGCGGCCGGACTGCCACCACAGGGTGCTGTGCCGCTCGCGGCCGCCGCCGGCGATGAAGAGGTCGCCGAGGCCGTCTTCCTCGAGCCCTTGCCGGCCGAAGAGCTTGCCGTCGACAACGTCGCGATGCCCCTTGCCTGCTTGGGGTCCCGTCTCGTACAGCGACTCCTGCCAATGCAGCCGCACTTCGGCATCACGTCCGCCCTCGAGATCGAGGACGGGGTACGCGCAGACATACTGGTCGAGGTCTATCAGTACCCGCCGGCAGGTCCGGGGCGGCAGCACAATCGCCGTACCGTCAATCAGCTGTTGCCAGTCGCCGGCCTCATCGTCCAGGTGGTCCGCCGGATCTACGACACGGTCGTGGGTCGGCTGTCCGGCCGGGTGCTCGGCGACATGCCGGACGCGAGCGCCCTCGGCCCATCGTTGCGCTGGTGCAGGCAGACGGGACGGCACCAGCCGTCGTACGCCGCCGGTCGCGGCCGGTGACCAGTTGAGGCTGTCCGCGCCGGTCTGCCAACCCCATGGGAACGTGCGGCCGTCACTGACGTCCCTGGCGCCGCAGCCGTACCCGTCACCTTTCGGTCGGCGGCCGTGGCCAGGCAGTGCAGCCGCCTGCCAGGTCGCCGTACCAGTGCCGAGTTCAAGCCCCTCTGCTGCGAGGAGGAAGGTAGGACCGTCACCGAGGTCTGCTGCGCCAGCGGTGCGTCGTCCCCGAGGCTCCACACGCGGGCAGCGATCCAGTGCCCGCCGGCCGGCAACCGCAGCCGGTAGCTCTCGAACGACCAGTGGCCGACCTCGCCTCGCGAAGGGCCGCGGCCGATGAGGTCGCCGTCGAGCCACAGTTCGTACCGCTCGTCGGCGGACACGTGGACGACGACCTCAGCCGGCTGTGCGCACTCGACCGGGAGCCGGAAGCCGACCACGTCGCCGTTCTCCGCCGCCCGGATCCAGCGCGCCGGCCACTCGGGCTGTCCCGCGAACGGGTCGTCCTCGACCTGCAACTGCTGAACGTCAGCGCGTTGGGGCATCGTCACAGATTAGGCCTCCCGGGACCAGCGGGTGCCAATCCGGGCGGTTTGGTCCTTTCTCGGCAGTTGGACGCGGGGGAGCATTGGATCATGACAGCCGCCATCCTCGAGATGGTGGCTGTTGCCTTGACCACCAGATCCAGAAGCCGTTCCAACACCATGAAGAAGAGGGCAGATTGATGCTCGATCCCGTCGTCGACAAAGGTCAGCTGACCGAGACTGACCGCTTCATCTTCGAGTCGTGGGGCTACTTCCTGATTCCCAACGTCTTGACCAAGGACGAGGCCGCCGAGGCCTACGATGTTTCGCAGCGGCTGCACCAGAACCGCGACCGCGAGTTCGGGCAGATCGGCCGGACCTACGAGAGCGAGCCGGTGCTCGAGCGGCTGATCGACCACCCGGACGTGCTGCCGAAGGTGCAGGGTCTGCTCGGCGACCGCTTCGTACTGCAGGCCGGTTGGAACACCATGCAGCCGGCACACGCGGGGAACGGCGGGTGGCACCAGGACGGATCGTCGGCCTTCGACTTCAAGGACCTGGGATACCCGGTTCCGCTGTTGCAGCTTCGCGTCTCGTATCTGCTCACCGATCAGACGGTGCCTGGCATGGGGAATATGGAGCTGATCCCGGGCAGCCACCGGTCGCGGGTCGGTCTGCCTGATTCGATCCGCCAGAGCAAGGGCGACATCGCGATCGGCCACGTCGTGTGCGCCGAGGCTGGGTCTGCTCTGGTGTTCCACAACGGCGTCTGGCACCGCACGTTCCGCCACGACGGCGACTACGACCGCTACACGACGCACTACGTCTACAGCCCACCGTGGGTCCGCCCGGCCGACCGCCTCAACAACGACCCCGAATTCCTGGAGCGCACCACACCCCTCAGGCGCGCCCTGATGGGCGAGTTCACCCGACCGGACGCCCCCTTCGGCGCCAACTACGACCCCCTCCCGATCTAACCCCTCAACCCCGCGTCACCGGCCTTCGGGTGTGCCGAAGGCCGGTGACGCGGGGGCAGGCGTTCTTGGTGCTCGTGTCGCTGTCGATCCACGGGCGTGCGACCGCGTCATGACACAACCGATGGCTCTCGGTGATGCTCACGGCGTCAATGCGGTTGTATTGTCGCAACGATTGCTGTCATAGGACCGCTCGATCGCTACCTCAGACCCCGGTGGCACTCGTGGGATGTGGGTTGCGGAGGAGTCAGGTTCATGCAGAAGACCCGTGCGCGGAGATCACGCCACGCGGAGCGTCGACGCCATTCTCAGCCGCCGGATCAGTCGCGGCAGCAGGTGGCAGCCGGTGGGATGTGCGATGAGCACGGCGCCGCGCTGTTGTCGATGGCTTCGGCCATCGTCGGGGATGAGCAACGAGCCGAGGCCATCGTCGTCGAGGTCATCTGCGCGGCCAGCAGTTCTGCTCCCTTGGTGGCGTCCACCGACGACGTACGCTTCGGCCTCGCCTGCCGCGTCTATCGCGAGTGCGGCGGTCTGCAAGCTCTCGCGGACGCTGCGCTGCCCGATCGGCAACGAATCGCTGTCGCCATGGTCCGGCCGGGTGGACTGAACTACCGGGAAGTGGCCGGCCTACTGGGGCTGTCCACGACCGAAGTCGCGGATCTGCTCGGCGCCGGCCTCCGGAGCCGAGCCCTGATCTAGCCCGACGAGAAGCTCTGGTGGGCCCAGCGCAGGAAGCCGTCGGGGAGTGGCGGGTGGGACGGCGATCCGATTGGTCTGGTAACTGACCCATCCGGGCCGGTGTGGGTGCCGAAGTACGGGTGTCAGCTACGAGCCGCACCCAGCGACTCCGAGCGACTGGTGGCGACAACGCCGGGCGAGTTCACCACGTTCGCCGGACTCGCCAGTCGCCCCGGGCTCAGTCACTCACCGAAAGAGAGATCTCGTCATGCCCAAGAACCTTGCTCGCGTCGGCCTCGCCGCGTCTGCCCTGTCCCTGCTGTGTCTCACCGCGGCCTGTGGAAGCAACGACGACGCCGGCGCCACCCCGTCGTCCACGACCTCGTCGTCCTCGGCCCCGGCCGAGACCCCGAGCGCGATGCCGGCCGCCAACGGCGGCATGGTCGGTGCTGGTTGTGCCGACTACGCCAAGGCCAACCCGACCGGCGCCGGCTCGATCGACGGCATGGCTGCCGCGCCGGTGGCGACCGCGGCGTCCGGCAACCCGTTGCTGAAGACGCTGGTCGCGTCGGTGTCGGGCAAGCTGAACCCGAAGGTTGACCTGGTCTCGACCCTGAACGGTGGCGAGTTCACCGTCTTCGCGCCCGTCGACACCGCCTTCGCCAAGATCCCCGCGGCCACCATCGCCACCCTGAAGACCAACGACGCGCTGCTGAGCAAGATCCTCACCTACCACGTCGTGGCCGGTCAGCTCGACCCGACCGCAGTGGTTGGTACGCACGCCACGGTCGAGAAGCAGAACCTCACCGTCACCGGTTCCGGTGACAACCTGATGGTCAACAACGCGAAGGTGATCTGCGGCGGCGTGAAGACCGCCAACGCGACCGTGTACCTCATCGACACCGTCCTCATGCCCCCCGCGGCCTGACGATCCCGCAGTACCGGTGGTGTCTCCCTTGTCCCAGGGAGGCACCACCTTCTGCGATCAACGCGCTGGTGCGGGGAGCAGCACGATCCAATCCTTTGACGTCGAACCTAGGCTGCGAGAATGAAGCATCATGATGTGGTTGTCATCGGCGCGGGGTCCGGCAACATGGTTGTCGGGGATTCCTTCGCCGGTCTTGATGTCGCCATCGTCGAGGAGCGCCGGTTCGGCGGGACCTGTCTGAACTTCGGGTGCATCCCCTCGAAGATGCTCGCCTACGCCGCCGAGGTGGCCGACACCGTTCGCGATGCCGGTCGGTACGACGTCGACGCCGAGTTGCTGGGATTGCGCTGGACCGAGCTGCGGGACCGCGTCTTCGAGCGGATCGACGCCGATGCGGCGAAGGGGCGGGCAGGTCGCGAGGAGAGCGACTTCGTGACGGTCTACCCGGGTCATGCCCGCTTCCTGGCCCCGACCAGATTGCAGATCGAGCTGGGCGACGAGTCGGTCGCGGTGGAGGCCGATCAGATCGTGATCGCCGCAGGTGGCCGGCCGACGATTCCGCCGCCGGTCGTCGCATCGGGTCTGCCGTACGAGACATCGGACACGATCATGCGGATCGAGACGCCGCCGCGGCGACTCGCGATCCTCGGTGGTGGTTACATCGCCGCCGAGTTCGCGCACGTCTTCGCCGCCGCGGGTAGCGAGGTCGTCATCGTCGAGCAGGCGGATCAGCTCCTCGGACCGCAGGATGAATCCGTGGCGGAGGCTTACACCGAGCTCGCCCGCCATCGCTTCGAGCTCCACCTCGGCCGCGAACTGACCAAGCTCGAGGGCAACCCTGGCGCATTGCGGCTGCTGCTCGACGACGGTACGACGCTCACCGCCGACACACTCCTGGTTGCGGTCGGCCGGACGCCCAACTCCGACAGGCTCGACCTGGACCGCGCCGGCATCGGCACCCACGACGATGGGCGCATCGTTGTTGACGAGTACCAGCGGACCGGGGTCGAGGGGGTGTACGCGCTCGGTGACGTCTGTTCGCCGTACCCGTTGAAGCATGTGGCGAATCGGGAGGCCGAGGTGGTCGCGCACAACCTGCGCCACCCGGACGATCTGCGCGCGACGGATCATGACGTCGTACCGGCGGCTGTCTTCACCGATCCGCAGATCGCGTCGGTGGGTTCGACCGAGCAGGATCTCCGGGACGCGGCGCGCAGTTATGTTGCCGTGAGCACCCGATTCGCCGATGTCGCGTACGGGTGGGCGATGGAGGACACCACAGGCTTCTGCAAGGTGCTCGCAGATCCCGCCACGGGCCGCCTGCTCGGCGCGCACATCATGGGTCCGCAGGCAGCAACCCTCATCCAGCCGCTGGTCGTGGCGATGACACTCGACATCGACGCCCAGACCCTCGCCAACCGCCCCTACTGGATCCACCCAGCCCTAACCGAAGCCGTAAACCAAGCCCTACTCCAAGTCGAGCGCTGACGCAGTGATTGGCAGGGGTGAACGGGGGCGGTAGCGTCCTGGCATGTCGAGCGAACATCTCCGGTTTGGGTTACTGGGGCGGCACGCTGAGTGTCGGTTCGTGGATCGGTTGTTGGACAACGTGCGGGCTGGTCAGAGCCAGGTCCTGGTCATGCGCGGCGAAGCAGGCATCGGGAAGTCCGCGCTGCTGGAATACACGCAGCGAAAGGCGTCCGGCTGTCGGGTGACGCGTGTGTCCGGTGTCCAGTTCGAGACGGAGCTCGCCTATGCCGGCCTCCATCAGCTCTGTTGGCCCCTGCTGCCGCTGAAGGACCGATTGCCCGAGCCGCAGCGGGCTGCGCTCGAGACGGCGTTCGGACTCAGCGCGCACGGGCCCGCGGACCGTTTCGTCGTCGGACTCGCCGTACTCGCTCTGCTCGCGGAAGCCGCGGAGGAGCGACCCCTGGTCTGCGTGATCGACGACGCGCAGTGGCTCGACCGGGCTTCGCTGCTCACGATCGCCTTCGTTGCCCGCCGGCTGCTGGCCGAGTCGGTCGGGCTGGTGTTCGCGACCCGTCAGCCCAATGACGTGCAGGAGCTGGCCGGACTCCCGGAGCTCGTGCTGAGCGGACTGCGGTACGCCGATGCTCGTGCGCTCCTCGATTCCGCCTGGCCCGGGCGCCTCGACGAGAAGGTTCGGGATCGTGTCATCGCCGAGTCGCGTGGCAACCCGCTCGCGCTCCTCGAACTCCCACGCGGCCTCACACCCGCCGAGCTCGCCGGCGGCTTCCAGCTCCCGGATGCGGCGCCGCTCGCGACCCAGATCGAGCAGAGCTTCCTGCGCCAGGTCGAGTCCCTTCCTGCCGACACCCGGCAGCTGATGCTGACCGCGGCAGCCGAGCCGATGGGAGACGTGGCGTTGCTCTGGCGGTCGGCGAACCTGCTCGGCCTTGGACCCGACGCCGCGGTCGCCGCAGAGCGGGAAGGGTTGATCGATCTCGGCGCACATGTCCGGTTTCGTCATCCGCTGTTGCGCTCGGCCGTCTACCGGGCCGCCTCCGCCGGCGACCGCCTCGAGGTGCATGGTGCGCTGGCCAAAGCGATCGACTCCGAACTCGAACCCGATCGGCACGCGTGGCATCGCGGCCATGCGAGTGCCGGGCTGGACGAGTCCATCGCAGAGCAGTTGGAACAGTCCGCCGGCCGCGCACGGGCTCGCGGCGGTATTGCCGCTGCCGCCGCATTCCTCGAGCGATCCGCCGAGCTGACGCCGGATCCGCGCCGCCGTGGCCGGCGAACTCTGGCCGCCGCCCGGGCGAGGTTCGAGTCCGGCGCGTTCGATGCCGCGACCGGACTGCTGGCACTGGCTGCGGGGTTCCCGACGGACGATCTCGGACGTGCCATGATCGCTCGTCTCCGGGCCCAGATCGTGTTCGCGCTCAATCGTGGCGTCGATGCGCCGCCGGCGTTGCTCGCGGCGGCCGAAGCGCTCGCGCCACATGATGTCGAGACGGCACGCGTCACCTATCTGGAGGCGCTCGGCGCAACGATTTACGCCGGCCGCTTGCACGGTCCGGTCGGCTCGCGCGAAGTGGCCGTCGCCGCTCGGGACGCGTTTTCGGCACTGCCCGCGGTGCGACCGACGGACCTTCTCCTCGACGGTCTGGCCACCCGGTTCACGGACGGCTACGTGGCTGGGGTCGCGCCGATGCGGCACGCGCTGGATGCGTTCGCCGACGCCGACGAGAACGACATCTTGCGCTGGTTCTGGCTGCCCTGGCTCGTCGCCGGCGACCTGTGGGACGACCTCAAGTGGCACGACGTGGCCTCTCAGGCGGTCCGCCTGTGCCGTGAGTCCGGCGCTCTCACCTTGCTTCCCCTGGCGCTGGGTTACCGGGCCCTTGTGCACGTGTACGCCGGCGAGTTCGCGGCTGCGTCGGCCTTGCTGGAGGAGAGCGGCGTGATCTCGGGCGCGATCGGTGGCGCGGCCGTGAACTATCCCACGATGTTGCTCGCCGCCTGGCGCGGCGTCGATCCGACCGAGCTGATGGACGTGTTCCGGGTCGACATCGAGGACGTGACCGCGCGCGGCGAGTCGCGATGGATCGGCGGCGCCGGCTACGTGAACGCCGTACTGCACAACGCACTCGGCCGGTACGACGCCGCCCTGGTCTCGGCCCGGCAGGCCTGCGAATACGACGACCTGGGTCTCTGCGGCTTCGCGCTGGTCGAGTTGGTCGAGGCAGCCACCCGAAGCGGTGCTCGGGACGAGGCCGCAGCTGCACTGCAACAGGTGCGAGAACGAACCAACGCCTCCGGGACGAACTGGGCACTCGGCGTACAGGCATGGTCGCGCGCTCTGCTGAGCGACGGCAGGTCCGCGGAATCGCTGTACCAAGAGGCGATCGAGCGACTCGAGCAGACTCGCGTCGTCGTCCATCTCGGCCGCGCGCAACTCCTGTACGGCGAGTGGTTGCGCCGCGCGAACCGGCGCAACGACGCACGCCACCAGCTTCGAGCTGCTCACGATCTGTTCAGCCAGCTCGGGGCCGAGGCGTACGCGGATCGCGCCCGGCGGGAGCTGCTCGCCGCCGGGGGATCGGCGTACGGTCGCAGCGCCCGGACGCGCGGCCTCCTCACCAACCAGGAGTCTCAGATTGCACGGCTCGCGCGGGATGGTCTGTCCAACCCCGAGATCGGAGCCGAGCTGTACATCAGCCGTCACACCGTGGACTGGCATCTGCGGAAGGTGTTCGCGAAGCTCGAGATCACCTCGCGGAAAGAGCTCGGCCACCTACCGTTGAGCCGGCTCGAATCGGCCTAGCCGTCAGTCCCGGAGCGAGGCGACTTCCGCCTCGAAGCGCGCGATCGCGTCGTGGTGCAGGAACGGTCCCCAGCTCACCCGCGCCACGCCGAGAGCGGCCAGCTCGGCCAGCGGTGGCGTCGGCGGAATCTTGACGACGTTGACCGGGCCCCCGATGCGCGAAATGAAGCGTTGCAGCGCGTCCGACTCCCACAGGCCGATCGGGTAGACGCAGTAGGCGCCGGCTTCGAGGTACGCCGTACCGCGCTCAATGCCCTCCGGCACGAGCTGTGCCAGGACGTCAGGGTCGGCGCCTGCGATGAGCGGGCCCAGGAACACATCGATCCGCGCGTTGATGACGAGGGGGTAGTCGGCGTCTACTGCGGCCTGGCGAACCGCGGCCAGCCACTTTGCGTGCTCGCCGGTAGCGCGGAGACCTCCTGCGCGGTAGTCGGTGTCCTCGAGGTTGCAGCCGGCGGCGCCCACGGTCCGCAACGCAGCCACCAGATCGGCCGGCTCCATGCCGTAACCGGCCTCCGCGTCCACCGTGACCGGCACCTCCACAGCTCGGACGATCCGGGCAGCCGCGGCGAACATCTCGTCGGCCGGCGCACCCTCCTGGTCCTCGTAGCCGAGGGTGGCGGCCACTCCGCCGCTGGTGGTCGCGACGACTGGGAATCCGGCTGTCACCACGGCCTTGGCCGTCGCCGCGTCCCAGGCATTCGGAAGCAGCAGGGGAGTACCAGGACGATGCAGTGATTGCAGCAGCTCGCAGCGGCGTTGCAGTTCGGCGTGATCGGGATTGGTCATGTCGGCTCACTAGGGGATCGCGAATAGCTGGCTTCCCATAGATGTACTCCGCGCAGGCCCAACTCGGAAGTCGTAGCAGTGTCACGCCCGAGGTGGTTGCCCGGTCATACACACGAGTGAGCGATCTCGCTCTACTCCGACCCCGGTATCGGCCTTCGCGCAAAGGCCGTCCGGAGCCGTCCTTCGTACGGAACAGGACAGATCCATGACCAGTCTTTTCAAGAACGCAGCGTCAGCCCGTACGCGACTGGTGGCGATGCTCGCCGTCCCAGTCGTCCTCGCGAGCCTGACGCCGTCATTGAGTGCCGGTGCCCAGGGCAACCGATCGGTGAAGCCCACGATCGTGCTCGTCCACGGGGCGTGGGCGGACGCGTCTAGCTGGACCCGCGTCATCGAACTGCTTCAGGATGACGGTTACACGGTGCGCGCTATCCCGAACCCACTGCGCTCGCTGCCCGGCGACGCAGCCACCGTTCGGACCTTCCTGCAGTCGCTGTCAGGCCCCGTCGTACTGGTCGGACACTCGTACGGCGGCGCGGTGGCAACCAACGCGGCCACTGGCGTGCCGAACGTCAAGGCGCTCGTCTACGTCAACGCCTTCGCGCTCGACCAGGGCGAGACGGCCCTCCAGATGGCGGGGCCTGACTCCGCGCTCTCCGTCCCGGACCCAACGACGATCTTCGACTTCGTTCCGGCCGGTCCGCCAACGGCGACCACTGATCTGTACCTGAAGAAGTCGACTGTCTTCACGTCGTTCGCGACCGGTTTGGACAACGACGACAAGGCAATGGCGTACGCAACCCAGCGACCGGGCGCCTTCGGTGGTCTGGCCGATCAGTCCGGCGCCCCGGCGTGGAAGACGATCCCGTCCTGGTACCTGATCGGCACCGGCGACAAGATCATCCCGCCGTCCGTCCAGCGAACGATGGCCAAGCGCGCCGGCTCCAAGGTGACCGAGTTCAACGAAGGACACCTCGGCCTGATGTCCGACCCCAAGACAACCACGCGCGTCATCGAACAGGCGGCCCGAAGCTAGGCAGCACTAACGGACGGCGACTCGGCCGGATCGAACTGTTCGGGCGGCCAGTTCGGCGGCCAGGAGGTCTTCGAGTTCGGTCAGGTCGCCGGCCCGGGAGGCGTCGAGGAAGGCGTGCAGGAAGCGCTGGTACGAGGTCCGGCTCACGCTCACGTGGCGGTCGCCGGCGAGTCCCCGACGGGCTCGGCAGACGAGTTGCCTGGTGTTGGCCGCGCCGAGCTGAAGGAGCTCCGAGATCTGGCCGTAGGAGTAGTCGAAGGCTTCACGGAGGACGAAAGCGGCGCGCTCTTTGGGGGTCAGGCTCTCGAGGATCACCAGCAGGGCATGTTCGACGGCTTCGTGGGTTTCGGCTTTCGTCGCCGGGTCGTCGTCCTCGTCGACGTACTGGGATGCCGAGACGGTCATCGACGTTTCGTGGCGTCGCCGGGCGGACTGGCTAGCGTTGATGGCGAGCCGGGTGGTCATCGTCGCCAGGAGAGCCGGCGGGTTCACGACGACCGTACGGTCGGTCTTCTGCCAGCGAAGCCAGGTTTCCTGGACGATGTCCTCGGCCTCGCTCGTGCTGGCCAGGTAGCGGTAGGCGATCGCCATCAGCCGCGGTCGGATTCCGAGGAACGTCGCGACCGCCTCGTCGAGGTTATCCCTGTCGTTCCATGTCTGCGTTGACACTCCTGCGTTCACGCTCCCGGCTCCTCTCCCGCTCGTGCCCCTGTCATCACGATGCGGTTGCCGGTTACGTCGTCGCGCCTTCGGACCGACGTAGCCACCTACGTGGTCTCGGCCCACTACGTAGCGGTCGCCACCACGCAGGTCATCGGGACACGTGCCTGTGTGGTGGGTGGTAAAGACCGGCCGCCGTGCTCTGAGACGGAGCCGCCACTCGGTGTAAATCGCCGCCGCCAATTGTTGGTATTTACCAGTGGGCGGGCAACGATCTCTCGCCGAATAGTGCTTATGCCGAGTCCATTCGAAAAGATTGTGGGAGCTCTTGCAGATCACTCCAGTGGCATTCATGCTCGACCAGGACGCGGGCTTCCGCCCATCCTTGCCGCGAAGGAGATCGAAGACATGCCACGTCAGCGAACGACCATCTTCATCGCCACCGCCGCCACGATCGCCTCGATGGTGACCGGCGCGTCTGCTGCCGTCGGTTCGACCGATCGGGCCGACCGCGCGGCGGGCAAGTGCGGCGTACTGTTCGACGACTTCCAGTACACGTCGGCCACCGACCCTGCTCTCGGCGACCACGGCTGGAACGCGCGGAGTGAAATGGGTGGCCCAGGTGTGCCGGGCTCTGCCTGGCCGGCGAGCAACGTCTCCTTCCTCACCAGCGGCGGTCAGAAGGTCGCTCAGCTCCGGGCGACGACCGACGGCACGGTCGCCGGTACGACCAACGCCGAGCTCCGCCGGACCACCATGAATCTGCGGAACGGCACCTACGCGACCCGCGTCCGGTACGCCGACAGCCCGGCAACAGGACCGGATGGCGACCACATCAACGAGACCGCGTTCGCGATCGGCCCGACGAAGTTCGACTACGACCCGATCTACAGCGAGCTCGACTTCACCGAGTACCTGCCGAACGGAGGTTGGGGCGAGACCGGCCCCATCAACTTCCAGACGAGCTGGCACACCTTCCGAGAGGACCCGTGGGACGCTCGAACTGCGGAGAGCCGGCAGGAGAGGTCGCTGAACGGCTGGCACACCTACGTCACGCAGGTCGGCAACGGCCACGTCCGGTACTACATCGACGGCAAGCTCACCGGTGACCACACCGTCGACCAGGACGGCAACACCGTCCTGCCCCGTCAGGACATGAGCATGAACTGGAACCTGTGGTTCATCGATCTGGACGGGCACCAGGGCACGTCGACAAGTGAGTACCGCGAGCAGGTCGATTGGGCCTACTACGCCAAGAACGAGACCGTCTCGCCCACACAGGCCGACGCGCGCGTGGAGAAGTACCGCAAGCGCGACACCACCTACCAGGACTCCTTGAGCAACACCGGCAGCTGCGAGAACTACCAGCCGCCGGAGCACTGAGCTCTGCCACGACAAGCGGCGTAGCATGCGAGACCTTCCGTCGTACCAAGGAGGGTCTCGTGGCGGGCAGCCTTCGAAAGCGAGATGTGGCGCGCGAGCACCTGCTGGGGCTGGTCGAGTCCCGAGCGGTCGGCCAGCCGATCCCGTCCGAGCGCCAACTGTCGACCGAGCTCGGGATCTCCCGACCCACACTCCGAGCAGTGGTCGACGACCTGGTCCGCGACGGCCGGCTGGTTCGCGAGCACGGCCGGGGCATGTTCGTCGGTAGCCCCAAGGTCGCTCAACAGATCAGCGGCACCCACGGAGCGACGTACCCGAACGCACCTGGGCACTGGACCAGCCGGGTTCTCAGCCACGCCACGATCCAGGCCGGCACCTTGGTCGGCAGCCGGCTCCGGGTTGCGCCGAACACCGCCGTACTGCGGATCGCCCGGCAACGCTTCGTCGACGACGACCCGATCTGTCTGGAGACCATCCACGTGCTGCAGGAGCTCGTCCCCGAGTTCGACGTTCGGGCGATCGAGCAGAACTCGTTCTACGCGTTGCTCGAGCATCAGTACGGCGTGATCCCGACCGACGCCGAACAGACGCAGGGGGCAGCAGCGGCCGACGCCACCGAGTCCGCCCTACTCGGCCTCGCACTGGAAGCGCCGGTCCTGATCCTGGAGCGAACCACCCGGGACCAGCACGGACGCCGATTCGAGTTCACCCGCGCCGCCTACCGCGGCGACCGCTACCAAATCAGAACACACCTGACTCTCTCCACCCCGCCAGCCAATTCCCCGAACGCCGAATAGAGATCCGTGCCGCTGTCCCAGAACGAGCCGACCCCAGGTACCTCTTCTTCCAGCGGGTCAGTCGCTCGGTTGGCGGCGCCATTCGCCTTCGATACTGCGCCGTTTCGCTTCGACGTTCACATAGACCTTCGGCTCTTGCCACTCGAGTGCGAGGCGTCGGACGTCTCCTGTTCGGGGTCCTAGCGCGAAGGAAATCAAGCGTTCTGCATGACCGCGGCCGACGAGGCCCTCGGTGACGACAAGGCGGACTACGGCTTCTGCGAACTCGTTCGGCAGGTCGAATGCCTGGCGGAGCTCAGCAACGTTGATTCCCGGTTCGGCAAGGCCTTTGAGCATGCCGAGGCTGGCGGGCGTCGGCGTACCGAAGAACAGCTCGCGGAGGCCGAGTTCGACCAGGTCGTCGGCGGTGTAGCCGGCGGTACTGACCCGCATCGCGTCGCCGCGCGGAGGTTCAACCTTGGTTAGTTCGACCGTGATCTCGTCGGCGCCACCAGCGCGGATTGTGTGCTTGGCGCCACCGAGTTCGCAGGTAGCCACCCGGGTCCGAGAGGCGAAGCTGAGCTGCTCGCGTCGGTACGGGTTGTCGCGAAGAGCAGAGACCTGGTGCGAGATCTCTTCCGAAACGCGCGCACGAATGGTGATCGTGCTGCCTGCATCGGCGATCTCGTCGGCGCGGAAGACGAAGTCACCGAGCTTGATCCATGGCGAGAATGCCTCGGCTGCCAGCGCCTCGAGTCGTCGTCCCACCCGCTGCGCCAGGTCGGCGTCGTTGACATAGCTTTCGGTTGTCACGAAGAACCGGACCCGATCAAGGAAACGCGACAACGCGCCCTCGCGGTTCGGCGCATTGGATTTCACGTAAACGTTCACGCGTTTACCGCTCTCCCGGGCGCGGCGGTACTCGATCTCGGTGGCCGAGTCACCGCCGGGTGGGTTCGGTCGGCCGTACAGCTCATTGAGAATGCCGACATAGACCGTCGAGGCATCGAGCTCACTGAGATATGCCTCCTCAGCGTTTGCATCTCGGCCGAACTCCTCGAACCAGACGGCGCGCGCGCCGAGGTCCTCGATCTGCCGAGCGACTGCGCTCCGCTCCGCCGCGGTATCGCCCATCGCGCTCGAGATGAAAACCCGCTGCTCGGCAAGCCATTCCTTGACGCGCCCTGGGTCAGCTCGACGCGCGGCCGCTGTTGCATCAATGATCACCCAAACACGGTACGCGATCTGCGGTCGCTGCCGGGGCGGCGTACAGAGGTGGTGATGGCTCAAGGGGATTGCAAAGGGCAATCGTCGGTGTTCGCGCAGCTGAGCTGCTAGATAGGCGCTTGCGCTTCTGGGATGCCGTACACCTCGATGCGATGGCTGCGCCGAGCAAGCCCAGCTTGGCGAGCCTCCAGCCGCTCGCCGACATGCGGGGTCAGCGCTCAGTCACTCACAGATGCGGTCCGCGCTCCGTAGACGGCGCCTAGGGATTGCTCGACGCGGGCGGGATCGTCTCGCGAACGAATCCCAGGAAGCGTTCGCCGAGTGGCGTTGTGAGCGGCAGGAGCTCCATCGGCACATCTGCTAAGAACGCAGGTTGTGAGATGAGTCGGGCATTGCCGAGGTCGCTAGCTAGTAGTTCGTACCAGTCCTTCCGATCGCGAAACATCGGGATCACTCGTCCGATCACCTTCCCGACCACAAGGTCGGTTGTGTGGAGCGAGTGCAGATCCCAACCAGGCCCGCTAGCGTCAAGGAATGTGAGGAGAGTCAAATGTGCGGCGGAGAACTGGTCAACAAGACGGAAGAATCTTGCCTGCTCGTCAGGCCCGGGTGCACCTGGAGCGACCGAGTTGACCATCGCATTTCGAAGTGCGTCCAGCTTTTCCTGCTGGTGTGTGGCCTGTGCGGCACGCGTGGCGTTGACGAACGCATCCAAGAACACCTCATTGTCGAGGAGGCCGGCCTCTCTTTCGATCAGCCCGTTCACCGCTTCGGAGATGTGGAGTCGCCAAGCCTGTAGGCGTCTGTTGTAGGGGCCTTCCATCACGAGTTGGTACCACGCGCCGGCCGCGCCTCCGACTAAAGGGAAGGAGCTGAGGGCGCCGGCGAGAACTCTGTCCAAAGACTCGCTCGGATTCTCCGGTGGAATCACTGCAATCACTCGTCCCCCCGGCGTGGAAGCTTGGTCTCGTGGCGCTCGCGATGAGTTTGCCGCGTGTGAGGGCAACTTGTCACCCTGGCTGTGCGAATTGCCGATGTTGCTGATGCGTTCATCCAGTTTGCCGAGCGACGCTACGCTGATGGCCGACGTCGAGCCCGCACTAACGTTCGTTCAGGCTGCCTGTCGTGGTGGGTCACAGGTTCGTCCAGAGGCGGAGCTTTTCTGGGTTGCGGATGGACCAGATTTGGCGGATTCGGTCGTCGGCGATCTCGAACGCGTAGACCGCCGCGATCGTTTCGTCGTGGAGTGCGACCAGGCCGGGTTGCCCGTTGACGGTGCGCTCGAGCAGCGTCAGTTCGCCCGCGAGCCTGGCGACCTCGATCAGGTACTGCGTGACTTCGTCGCGGCCTTCGATCGGGTGCCACGCTGCGGTGACGACACCACCGCCGTCGGCGACCGCGACCACCGTCGGATCGAGGAGGCCGACCAGTGCGGTCACGTCCTTGGACTCCCAGGCCCTCCGAAAGCTCCGGATCAGGTCCGATCGCTGCGCTGTCATCACCTCGGCAGGACGCTCGGGGATCCGGCGACGTGCCGAGTACGCGAGCTGTCGGCAGGCGGCAGGTGTACGCCCGACCATCTCGGCGATCTCCGCGAACGAGTACCGGAAGACGTCATGGAGCAGGAACGTCACTCGCTCCGGCGGCGTCATCGCCTCCAGGACGATCAGAAAGGCCATGTCGACGGATTCATCGAGTGTGATGCGCTCGGCCGGGTCCGCGGATCGGGTGTGCGAGCCGAGGGACCATTCGGTCCGGTCAGGCACAGGCTCAGGCAACCAGGGGCCGACATACCGCTCTCGCCGCACCCGGGCGGATCCGAGCTGGTCGAGGCAGACGCGGCTCACCACCTTGCTCAGCCAGGCGTTGGGGGACTCGATCGACTCCTGTTGCTCCGGTGCCAGCGCACACCAGCGGGTGAAGGTCTCTTGCACCGCGTCCTCGGCATCCGTGACCGAGCCGAGCAATCGATAGGCGATATTGATCAGCCGCCGCCGGTCGCCGACGACCGTGCTCAGCCTGTCCACCCGGCCTCCGGAAAGTAGTTCCATTGTGGAAGGATCTCGTCAAGCTACCAGGTAGTTCCGAAATGGAACAAGTAGTGTGATCGACATGACTGCCCTGTCGAACCGGGAGATCGTCCGGGACCAGTTCCAGCGGATCCTGCCGCGGCTGATCCTGCTGTACGCCGACGTCGCGAAGGCCGGCGGGATCTCGGAGGTGGCCCTGCAGGCGCTGCACGTGCTGACGTTGCACGACGGCGCCATGTATCCCGCGGAGCTCAGTGCCCAGACGGGCCTGCCTCGCAGTACCGTCACCCGCGTCCTGGACAAGCTCGAGGAGGCCGGGTTCGTGGAGCGAGTGCGGACGCCCGAGGACGGCCGCCGGTTCGCCGTCCACGTCCGCAAAGACCGCGTCGCCCCGATCAGTGCGCGCTTCGATCTGTACGCCGACGCGATGAGCGAGACCACGCTCGGCTTCACCGAAGCCGAGCTCTCCGTCATCGCGCGCTACTGGCAGGAACTGAACCGCGCGGTCGACGCTCGCCAACCGTCGCCGTCCCTCTAATCACGCACCCGGCGGGCCGGGCTCGGCCCGGCTGACATTCCGGTCGGCTGCTTCGTCCTAGAGCGAGATGCAACCGGTGTGTCCGCACCGGGCTCGTGACGATGAGGAAGAGAGCAATGACTGACTTTCAGGCTGTAGCCGACCGGGTGGAGATCGAGGCGCTGCGGGGTGAGTTCAGCGACGCGGCGATGATGGGGGACTACGACCGGTTCGCGGAGCTGTTCACCGAGGACGGGGTGTACAAGATCCCGGACGTGCACGTCGAGCAGACCGGGCGGGAGGCGATCCGGGCCGGGACCGAGGAGCTGGCGGACGCGTGGGAGTTCTTCGTCCAGACCACGCATCCGGGCTCGATCGAGCTCGACGGCGACACCGCGTCCGGCCGTGCGTACGTGTGCGAGCTCGGCAAGCTCCGCAACGGCACCTCGATCTACAACTACGCGTTCTTCAACGACCGCTATCGCCGCACCGCGGACGGCTGGAAGTTCACCGAGCGCGTCTTCGAGGTCAGGTACTTCGACACCACGCCCCTTCCGGGCTCGCCGCTCGTGGCCCTGCCCGCGGTGGCCGAAGAAGCGTCGCAGATCGAACGTTGACGGATCGAAGGGATGCCGCGATGGAGAGACGGATTGGCCGACGGGCTGTGCTGGCGGGCGCCGGCGGAGTGGTTGCTTCGGTGGGGCTGGGAGTTTCGGCGTACGCGAGCGAAGCCGGGCGTCGACCGCCGTCAGGCGAGCTCGTCGATGTCCAGTTGCTGAATATCACCGACTTCCACGGCAACAACCGGACACCGACGGCCCAGATCGACGGGTACCTGCCGGGGCCTGACGGCCAGGACACCTTGCACGTCGGTGGCGCGGCGTACCTGGCGACCCACCTGCGCGGGATCAGGGCGCGCGAGAACTCGATCTTCTTCAGTGCCGGCGACAACTTCGGCGGCGGGCAGCCGCTGGACAACAAGATGCTGTCGGACGAGTCGACGGTCGAGGTGCTGAACGCGCTCGGCCTGCAGTTCTCGGCGCTCGGAAACCACGAGTTCGACACCGGTGTCGACTACCTGATCGATCACATGATGAAGGCGAAGCCGATCGGGGTGCCGGGGCGTGACTCCAGTTTCCGCGACTCCACCGGCCGTCCGTACCAGGGCATCAAGTTCGGCTACTACTCGGCCAACATTCTGTGGCGGAAGTCCGGTCGGCCCGTGTTCGCGCCGTACAACGTGGAATGGGTGACCCATCGTGGCCGCCGGTACCCGATCGGATTCATTCATCTGACCGTGGCCGACACCCCGACCGGCTCGACCTCGTACAACCCGAAGCTCGACAGCATCGAGACGGCGGTCGCCGGCAACCGGACCGCCGCCTTCCTGAAGCGTCGCGGTGTGCGTGCGTTGGTGGTGGTGGTGCACGACGGCGCCCAGCAGGCCGACAACTGGCACGCCCCGATCAACGGCGCGAATGTTGCTACTGGACCAGCGATCAAGCTTGCTGCCGATCTCACTCCGGAAATCTGCGCGATCGTCACCGGTCACTGGCACTGGTGGTTCAACGCGATGCTTCCCGATCCGAACGGTGTTCCCCGTCCGATGGTCGAGGCGGGGCACGCCGGCCAGATCATCAACGAGATCAGGCTCAAGCTGGATCCGCGGACCGGGGAGGTGGTCCGGGACCTAACGGTGTCGACGAACTATCCGGTCACGCTCGACGTCACCCCCGATCCGCGGATCGCACGAATCGTCGACTACTGGACCGCGTTCGGCGAGCGGCGGTACGGAACCGTGGCCGGGCACCTGGACGGAGACTTCACGCCGGCCCTCTCGGTCTCAGGCGAGAGCACGATGGGTGAGCTCGGCGCGGACCTGTGTCTGTGGTCGGCAAGGCGGAACGGACCCGTCGACTTCGCCCTGGTCGCGGCCAAGCCGATAACCGGGTCGAACGCCGTGGCCGGCTCCCTGTTGTACGCCAAGGGCAGCAACGCGAACGACGCCGACGGCGTCATCCTGTACGGCGAGGCCTACTCGCAACTCGGCTACGAGAACCCGGTCCTGACCGTCTCCCTGACCGGACAGCAGATTCATGACGCCCTGGAGCAGCAATGGCAGACGGCTGCCGACGGGACCGTTCGCTATGGACCGCTGAACTTCTCCGCCAACGTGCGAGCCACCTTCGACACTCGTCGTACCGTCGGCGACAGGGTCGACCCGGCCGGCTTCCGCATCGACGACGCACCGCTGGACCTGACGAAGACCTACCGGGTGGCGGCGCTGGCCTACACCCTGATCGGGGCGGACGGGTACAAGGCGCTCAGCGGCTTCACCGACCCGTATCGCAACGGACGCGATCACGAGGAGTTCATCGACTATCTCCGCGCCCACCCCGTCATCACTCCATCGGTCCGGGACCGGATCAGGCTGTTGTCGTAGCGGGACCCGAACACAGGCAGAGCAGGATGTCTGCCGCGTGAGCGAGGAGTGGCCAGACCGGCGAGCCCGGCTGGCCACTCGGCTCGTTCAGCGCTAGCGGGGGAAGAACGGGAGATCGATGTAGACCCGGTCGGCGGCGGCCAGGATCTGCTCGGCGTCGTCGACCGGCGGGTGGATCGCCTGGTTGATGCCTCGCTTCACCACGGCTCCCTCCGCGCCGGCGGCGACCACCTTGCGGTCCCATCCGCGGGTGAAGATCGCGCCGGCCCCGCCCAGGTCCAGACACGTGACGTACGGGCCGGGATTGAACTCCCGGAGCGGCAGACCGAGCAGATCTGCGGCCGCGTTGTAGCCGGCGACCTTGCCGAGCGGGGTCGCGTGCTGGCAGGCCTGCATGACCGCGTGATCGTCGTCGAACGCAGCCGCGGCCGTGTCACCGGCGACGAAGACCTCGGGAAGCGCGCGCAGCCACCGGTCGACGGGCACCCGGCCGAGGTGGTCGAGTTGGCCGGAGATCTGCTCGGTCAGGTGATTGGCGCGCATCCCGACTGCCCAAACCACGACATCCGCCTCGACCTTGGTGCCGTCTGTCAGTACGGCGTACCCATCGCCGACCTCGGTCAGCGACGTACCGAGTCGGCGCTCGATCCCCAGGACGTCCAATGCCTTCTCGATCTCGGCGCGCGGCCGCTGCCCGAGCTGGTCGCCGACCACGTCGGCACGGTCGACGAGCAGGACCTGGCCATCGGCCGCGAGAGCGGTCGCGGCCTCGAGACCGACGAAGCCGGCCCCGACCACGACGGCCGAGTAGCCGGCTCGCCCACGCAGCTGCTCCTTGAGCCGACGGGCGCCGTCCAGGGTGTCGATATCGTGCAGTAGATCAGCGCCAGGCAGGCGGTTGGGCCGCACCAGCTTGCTGCCGGCGGCCAGCACGAGCCGGTCGTACTCGATCTCCTCGCCATCGGCAGTCACAGTCCCGCGTTCGGTGTCGATCGTGTCGACCGTGGCGCGGACGTGCTCGGCGCCGATCGGCGTCAGGATCCTGTCCAGCTCGACGGTGGCGAGGTCCAGGTCCGGTTCGTACAGCCTGGGCCTCAGCACCAGTTGCTCGTTGGGGGCGATCACGGTGATGCGCAGATCCGCATCACCGCGTGCGAGTGCCGCTCCCGCCGCGCTCCACACGCCTGCGAAACCGGCTCCGACGATGACTACGTGTTTCACGTGCTCTGTCCTCTTTCCCTGTCGTTTGCAGGGAGACAAGACAGCCTCGTCAGATGTGACCGAGTTTGTCCGGATTCGCGAGCCGCCTCAGCTCGGTGATCCGGCCGTCGTGGATCTCGACGGTGTCCAGCCAGATCAGCTGTCCGCTCCGGTACGTCGCCAGCGCCGGCACACCGTTCACCTCCACGATCCGGGATGTGTCGGCCCGGGCGAGGCCGAGGACCCGGATCGCCAGCGCGGCGATCCGGTCGGCGCCCGACACCGGCTTCTGTGCGGTCCGGGTCTTGCCGCCGCCGTCGGCGACGTACACCGCGTCGGGATCCAGCAGCGCGACGAGACCGGCCAGGTCGCCCAGCTCGGTCGCGGCCCGGAACGCCAGCAGCAGCCGTTCGGTCTCCGCCCGCGAGGCCGGCGGCCGATCCTTGACCTTCGCGAGTCGCGTCCGCGCGCGGGACGCGAGCTTGCGGCCGGCCGCGCTCGTTGTCCCGAGCACCTCGGCGATCTGGTCGAACGGAAGCTCGAAGACGTCGTGCATCACGAGCGCGACGCGCTCGGCGGGCGTCAGCGTCTCCATCACGACCAGCATCGCGGTGCTCAGCGACTCGTCCAGGAGCACCTTCGCGGCCGCGTCCTCCCCGGTGAGCAACGGCTCCGGCAACCAGGGGCCGACGTACTGCTCCCGCCGTACCCGCGCCGATTTGAGGACGTTGTAGGACGTCCGGGCGGCGAGCGTGACCAGCCATGCACGCAAATCTCGGACGTCGGACCGGTCGGCAGCTGCCGCACGTAGCCAGACGTCCTGGGTGACGTCCTCGGCCTCGGTCACCGTGCCGAGGATCCGGTACGCCGCGCCGAAGACCGCGGAGCGGTGCTCGTCCCACTCTTCCACTGTCGGCCTCCGCGGCTGGTCGTCCGTCGCCAAGCCCAGGGCCGAAGGTACCTCGCGCGCAGCAGCTCGTCCAACTCGCAGACCGCCGGTACGGCTAGACGCCGGCCGCGCCCGACGTCGTTGCCCGGAGCAACGCATCGGCGCCGCAGCCGTCGCTTTGTAGCGTGCTACGAAGCCGTGGCGCTGAGATTGGACTCCGATGCGTAGCGGACCGGGTCGCGTCCAGCAGATCGTTGTGGAGTAGGGGAATGCGGCAACGATTGAGGAGAATCATGAGGTTTCGTAAGTCGGTCGGCGCAGTGGCGCTGGCGATGGGCACTGTGGTCGCCGGGGCGACCGCGGCACCGGCGTCCGCCCACACGACGCCGTTGTTCTGGGATCACATCTACTCGACCGGAGACTCCGGGACGGCCGGCGGCAAGGTGTTCGTCAAGGAGTACGACGACGACATTCGGGTGTGTGACAACGAAGCGGACGGGTACGGCGTCAGCGCGGCGATCTCGGTGCTTCCGTACCAGCCGCTGTACCAGCTGCATGCCGGCGGCAACGGTCAGTGCTCGGAGACCTGGTCGGCGATCCACAACCTGCCCGAGGGTACGACGATCTACGTCGAGGTCTGGCTGACCGGCAACAGCGGCGACCCGTACTACGGGTTGAAGCAGTACAGCTACCTGAACGACCACTAGCAGCGGGCGGGGCCCCTCCCAGGCCCCGCCCGCTCAGTTGGTGCGTTGAGACAGTGACTTGCTGAAGACTGCGACTGTCTCGTAGGGTCTTGGTATGGCTTGGAGTCTTCAAGAGCGCGTGAGTGGTCGTTCTGCGGAGGTGGATCGGCGCAGGCCATTGATGTTCTTCGCGCTGGTGTTCGTGCTGACACTGCCCTTGTATGTGCTGAGTCCGCTGGTGACGCTGCCGGGCATGCCGAAGAACGGCCCTCCGCTCGACTTCGTCGGAGCGTTCATGCCGATGACCGCGGCGCTGATCCTGACCGGCCGTTCCGAGGGCCGCCGCGGCGTGCGCATGCTCCTTCGACGAGCTCTCGACTTCAGGCGCATCCCGAGCCGCGCATGGATCCTGCCGATCCTGCTGCTGATGCCGGCGATCTATCTGTCGACCGCCGCCGTCGTTCATCTGACCGGTCTTCATGTGCCCGGTCAGCCCGCGCTGAGCTTGTCCACCATGGCCGTGTTCGTACCTGTCTACTTCCTAGCTGCGACAGGGGAGGAGCTCGGCTGGATCGGATACGCAACCGAACCACTGTGGTCGCGCTTTGGGCCGGTCGCGGCCAGCCTGATCATCGGCGTGCCGTGGTGGGCCTGGCACATCCCGTCGATGCTCAGCAGCGACGAGACATCGTTGCTGATCGCCCTGGGACTCTTCGCGTCCCTTGCCCTCCGGGTCATCTACGTCTGGATCTTCGGTGGTACCGGCAGTGTGGCCGCAGCCATCGCAATCCATGCCGTGACCAACGTGTCGGCCTCGTCGGTCCCCTCGGTCCCGACGAACCTCGCCGCTCCGCTGCTCCTGGCGGTAGCCGTCGCCATCGCCGTTAAGTGGACCCGCGAGCGCCGGCCGCTGCCGACCTCCTCACCGGAACGGTCGTAACCCTGCACGTCTCTTCCGGTCACGTGGCTGAAACATCCGCTTCTTACGTTGAGAGTCCACGTCAGCCGCGCGAGGCGGTGAGCCGATGTACGAGCATGTCGACCCGTTCATCGGGACCGGCGCGACCGACCTGCCCGCGCCCAAGGGCCTGGCCTCGACCTGGTGGTGGCCCAAGCCGCAGGTCGGCAACACCCACCCGGGCGCCATGTACCCGTTCGGGATGGTGTCGGCCTGCCCGTACTCCGGGGCCTACCCGACCGGCTACGGGCTGTACGACTTCAACACCGAGGGCGTGCCCGACCTGTTGTACGACCGCCCCGTCGCCTCCGGCTTCACCCACTTCCAGCAGTCCGGCACCGGCGCGATCCGCAAGTACTACAACTACTTCCAGGTCACTCCGATGCTCGGCCCGCTCGATGACCTGGGCACCACGTGGGACCTGCTGGACGAGGTGGCCGAGCCCGGGTACTACGCGGCGACGCTGAGTTCGGGGGTGCACTGCGAGGTGACGGTCGGCCCCAAGTCGGCCGTCCACCGGTACACCTTCCCGGCGAATGACGCGGCCCGGATCGTCATCGATGCCTCGACCGGCGGCCTGGCCATCCCGCACAGCCGGACGGTCCCGCTGAAGGCGCACCTGGCGATGCTCGAGCCCGGTGTGGCTCAAGGGGAGATCCACGTCGAGGGCGTGCCGCTGGCTGTGCACCTCGAGGTCGACGCCCCCGGCTGGCGGCAGCTGCTGTGGTACGACCGGCGCCTGATGCCCGGTGGCACCCGCCTCGACTTCGACTACATCCGGCCGACCACCTTGCGGCCGTTCGGGCTGATGTTCATGGGCCCGTCACGCGCCGAGCAGACCGTCGAGGTGCGGCTGGGGTTCTCACTGCGTGGGTGTGAGACGGCGCGCGAGAACCTCCGTGCGGACGTCGGTCGCAACCCGACCACCTTCGCCGTACGACGCGACCGTACGGCGGCCAGCTGGCGCGACCACCTCGGCAAGGTTGAGATCAAGACCGGGGCCGATGACCAGGCAACCGTTTTCGGCACCGCGCTGTACCACTCGCTGGTCAAGCCGTGCTTCGCCCCGGACGAGAGCCCGTCATGGACGACCGCGGGCCCGTACGCGTTCGACATCTGCACGATGTGGGACATCTACCGCACCCACCTGCCGCTGATGACCACGCTGTTCCCGGAGCGTTCGGTCGCGCTGGCCGGCGCGCTGCTGTCGATCTGCGAGCAGGAGGGCAACCTGCCGATCGGCTACCGGATGGCCAAGGGCGCCGACCGCTTCTCCCGGCAGGGCAGCGCCCTCGCGCACACCTTCTTCGCCGACCTGTGCCAACTGGATCTGCCTGGTGTCGACTGGGACTGGGCCATGGTGCACCTGGAGATGGACCTGCGCCGGACGTACGGCGAGGACTACCTGGTGCACGGTGTGGCGCACCCGATCAGCCACACTCTCGATCTGGCGTACGCCTACCACTGCACCGCGGCGATCGCCCACAAGGTGCGCGACCGGCCACTGGCCCAGCAGATGCGCGACCTCGCTCGAGGTTGGCGGGCGGCGTACGACCCGGGCACCGGCCTGCTGCGCGACTCGACGTTCTACGAGGGCGGACGGTGGAACTACTCCTTCCGGCTGCTGCACGACATGCGCGCCCGGATCGCACTCGCCGGCGGTGACGAAGCGTTCGTGGGACTGCTCGACCGGTTCTTCGGGTACGACGCCGTACCGGTCACCCAGCCGGGAGTGGCGCCGAGCGTGGCCGAGATGGACGCCGGGTACGGCCTGTGCCGGTTCGAGGGATTGAACAACGAACCGGACTACGAAGCGCCGTGGTCCTACCACTACGCGGGACGGCCGGACCGAACCGCAGAGGTGGTGCATGCCGCCGTCGCCAACCAATTCGGCACCGGCCGGGGCGGGCTGCCCGGAAACGACGACTCCGGCGGGCTGTCTGCGTGGTACGTGTGGGCGACGCTCGGGTTGTTCCCGGTGGCTGGGCAGAACCTGTTCCTGGTCAGCGCGCCGGCCGTGGCGGAGTCTTTGACCCGGCTGCCCGACGGCGACCTGTCGATCACCACGTCAGGATTCGAACCGGTCGAGGCAGGCGGACCGGTCTCCTACGTCCAATCCATCACGGTGGACGGCAAGACACTCGAACGCCCCTGGATCTCCGGCCGCGAACTGCGGCACATCCGCAACCTGCACATCGATCTCGGCCCTCAGCCCTCCGGCTGGGGGAGGCACATCAGGCCACCATCCACATCCGACCCGCTTGGAGGTGAGGCATGAATGTCTCGTCCACACCCAACCGCCGTCTGGTCCTTGTCGTCCGCGCAGACCCGGTCATCTGCGGCCATTCGGGTGAGGCACGGTGCCTCGCGGAGGTGGCGCTCACCCGCGGGTTCGACGACGTACGTATCGTGACCTGGCCGCTGGATGCGTTGGAGGCGGCCGGGTTGCCGTTGAAACCATTGGATCGCGTGCTGCCGTACAGCCCTGGCATCACCGTGGAGCGGCCTGATCCCGTCGGCGACTACCGGGTTCCGGACGGGCGGTACTTGTCCGGGCTCATCGGGCGGCTGGTCGAGCTGTTCAGTGACGGAGTACCGACGGTGGCGATGTCGCTGTACCTGAGCCCGCACGCGATCGCCGTACAGGAGGCTGCTCAGGTCGCGCGTCGGATCGGGCCCGCACGGGTCACCACGGTGGCTGAGGCGGTGGGCTCCGACATCACCAACGTGGTGCGCGAGTGCGTGAACACCGGCCAGTTCGGGGCCGCCGCGCACATCCTGTCGGTCTACCTGGAGGCTGACCACTGCGTGGCGGTGTCGGAATACACCAGGGAGCTGATCGTGGCATCGGCGGCGGCCCTCGATGCCATGCACGGTACGACGTTCGCGCAGCGCTGCCGGGAGCGGATCGCCATCTCTTACCCGGCGGTCGACTCCTGGTCCTACCTGTCGCTGACCGAAGACCGGATCGCGGAAACCCTTGCCCGACGGGGCCTTTCGCGGAACGGATATGTGCTGTTCCTGTCCCGGATCGCCTCGGCGAAGGGGATCGATGACCTCATAGACGCGTACGCCGGATCCCGGTCAGCTGAGCGGGTGCAGTTGGTCCTGGCCGGGCGCGGGCCGCAGGAAGCCGAGGTGGTGGCGCGGGTGGCGGCAGCGGGCCTGGGCGAGCGAGTGCGGGTGCTGACCGACGTGGACGACGCGGAGAAGCCGGGGTTGATGGCCGGGAGCGCGGCGTTCGTGCTGCCGACCCGCGAGCAGCCGGAGTTCGTGGAGACGTTCGGGATCGCGCTGGTGGAGAAGGCCCTCGCGGGTGGCGGACCGGTCATCACCTGTGCGACCGGCGGCGTACCTGAAGCGGTCGGTGATACGGCCTTGCTGGTGCCGCAGCATGACCCGGCGGCCCTGCGGACCGTGCTCGACGAGGTCGTGTGCGACTGGACCCACGAGCAGCGGGCGGCGGCCGAGCGGCGCGCACGGGAGTACGCCTTGCAGTTCGACCGAATCGCAGTCTTCGACCGCCTCTTCACCCTCGCCGAGCCCCAAGCCACCCACGTCGCCTGAACCCGATCCGGCTGGTCGCGCCCCTGCCTACGGCGTACCCATGTCTGGGCCGGCGGTGAAGGTGAAGGTGGCGTTGCCGCGGGCCGGGGCCTCGAGGTCCATCCACCAGACTCCGGGGGCTAGGTCGTCGGTGCTGTGGAGTGGTCCGAGTTCGCCGAGGCCTGCGATCAGCTCCGGCTTGGGCACTGCGCCTTCCTGGCTCTTCTCGAAGAAGTGCGTCTTGGTCGACAGCACCGATACGACCGTATGCCCCGGCGGCGCGGTCGCCGCCCAGTGCTTGGTCAGCCACTTGGGCGTCGCATTGCGGCTGCCGTGATGGCCCACCTTGTAGAGATCGACTTTGCTCAGCGCGGTAGCGAGTTTCCGGTCCTGCTTGCGGCCGTTGCGTCCCTCGACCTTGTCCCGCGTGAGCGACCAGTTCTCGATCTGGGCATCGCCCGGCAGCAGCAGCCGCCTACTGCCGATGGTGACGAGCAGGATGACGCTGGTGTTGTTGAGTACGTCGTCCAGTGCCTCGACGATCTCGAGCCCCTGCGAGATCCGGCGCTCGCTGAGATTCCGCAGCAGCCACTCGGCCGCGCCGACGCCACCAGGCTCGGCGAGAACGCGGCGGGCCCGCGCCGGCGCCGCGGCGTTCCCCGGTTGCACCAAGGGCGCCAAGGCGCGCTCGCCGGCCAGACCGAGCCAGTAGTCCTCGGAATCCTTGGCATAGTGGGTGAGGTCACCCACGTCCTTGAGCGTGGGTGGGCCGAGGACCTGGAGACTGACGCCTGGAAGCTGCTCGGCGACGTCCAAGGTGTCGCCCGCGGTGACATAGTGCGCCCGGCCACGAGAGCCCCAGGATTCGAGCAGCGCGATCGCCTCGGGATTCTTGAATCCGAGCTCCGCGAGGCGGCCGGCCCGCGTGGCCTGGCCGGCGTTGTCGAAGGCGAGGGCGTTGAGGTGTTCGGCCAGTGCGGGCACTTGGTCGAGGACGCTGAGGAAGTGGCGCTGATCGTCGTCGAGTCCGAGCCGGGGATCGGTTCGCTCGGTCTCGGGTACGTCGGTCCACGGCCGGATCACCATCCGCGGGTTCAGCTGGTCGAGCGCTTGCGCAGCGCCCTTGTTGCCGAAACCCGAGATGTGGTCGCGGTGCCGGTGCGTCGCCACCACGGCATCGAGCTGGCCGTCGGAGTGCTTCGCGATCTGTTCGGCGATGTCAGTCAGGCGTGGCCCGTCCACGGCGCGCGCGATGGTGCCGCAGTCGATCAGCAGGTGCCGCTCTCGGCGCCCGTCCGGCAACGCGGACTTGTAGCTCACGGTCAGCAGCAGGCAGTCCCCGAAACCTACCTTGTACGCACGGA
Organism: Kribbella sp. NPDC051952; assembly: GCF_040680855.1. Classification (NCBI taxonomy): domain Bacteria; kingdom Bacillati; phylum Actinomycetota; class Actinomycetes; order Propionibacteriales; family Kribbellaceae; genus Kribbella; species Kribbella sp. NPDC051952. The sequence continues at coordinate 27,155 of NZ_JBFAXQ010000019.1, read as the reverse complement.
GCCGGACGCGGCTCGGTTGCGCGTTCACAGCTCGTCCAGCTCGGTGTCGCGGTGCAGCAGCGAGAACCGCCGTTTGTCACCTTGGCCGTCCGACGTGCCGAGGCCGCCCTCCCGGTCCAGGATCCCTTGTGTGAACAGGTAATCCAACCTGCGGTTCTGCCGCTCGACGTCCAGGATCGGTTTGCGCTGATGCAACCTGAACCTTCCGAACTGGTCGAAGACGAGTACGCCGCCGCCCAGCAACTCGACCGGGGTGTCCTCGGGCAGGTCGGCCGGGACCTTGATGCCGGGCGGTAGCTCGTCAGGCAGCGCATGCAGGATCTGGATGTAGTCGGCAATGGTCTCGTTGACAATCAGACCGTCGGGGCCGACCCGGGTGCTGCCCAGGACCCGCTCGACCCGCGTGGTCAGCCGTACGTCGATCTGCAGCGCGCCGGCGTTGTTCCAGATGAACTGGTAGACCTCCTCGGGTGAGGTCCGGAGCGCGGCCAGGTTGAGGTGCTCGTACCGGATACCTACCTTGGGCCTGGTGTCCGGATCGGCCTTGTACGGCGTGGTCGCGCCGTCCGCCTTGGCGTTGCCCGGGCCGGGCGCGGCGACGCCGTCCTGGTCGACGATCTGGTGCGACGGCGGGACGATGCCAAAGCTCCCGAACGCCGCCGTCAGCGCCTCGCGGTATCCGTGCTCGTCGTCAGCGGCGAGCCTCTGGTCCGCGGTGATCACCGCGTCGATCACGTCGCCGAACTCGAGCTCCACCGGCGGCAGGTAGTCGAGCGCGCGCAGAAGCATGCCGAGCAGGTGCTGAGCCGCCTTGACGCCCTCTTCCGCCACCCGGGCGACGTCGAGACCGCCGTGGTCGGCGGCGGCAGCACCATCGGCGGCGACCTCGATGCGCAACGGATCGAGCCGGCCGGCCCACATCGACACCATGGTTTGCATGAAGGCGGCGACGAGGATCTCCGCGCGGCGATGCGGCTCGACGTACGCGGGATCGTTCAACCAGGCAGGTGATGGCAGCAGATCGATCGACCTGCGCAGCGCTGGATAGCGTCCGGCGACCGTACCGCCGGCCGCTTGTGCCCGTTGTCCGCCGATCTGCTCGGCGAGCCTCGCCAGCGGCGAAGCCTTCAGCTTGGCCGCGCGTCCCTCGGCCAGTTCCTTCCGTCCCAGCTCCCGATCCGGGTTCCGCATCGCGGCGTCGTCGGTCTCGAACTCGATCAGTCCGGAGCCGTCCTCGTCGAGCAGGCGCCGGGCGACATCCTTGAGGCTGAAGACCGACAGCAGCGCGACGAGATCGGCAAGCGCCTCGTGGAACGCGAGCTGGTCCGGCAGACCGGGCTCGGTGTACCGCGGTCGCAGGCCGTCGAGGATCGCGTGGCTGACCTCGTGCGCGATGACGTCGTACGACAAAGCGGTGTAGAGGCTCGGTCGGCCCGAGACGGCCGGCAGCCAGCCGAACATGACCGCGTTGTGTTCGCGCGAGTAGAACGCGTTGGCCTCGATCCGCGCGCGGGGGACCAGGTAGAGCTGCGGGTAGTGCGAGTACCAGGGGATCGGCCGGCCGAGATGCTGCTCGAACAGCGCGAGGGTGTGGGCGGCGACGGCGTACAGGTTCTGGGCCCGGAAGTCCGCGTTCTCGACGAGGTCGGCCGGATCGCCGGTCCGGTTCTGGGCGTCCCAGCGGTCGCGATAAACCCAGGGATCGCGGTCGGTCAGGATCACCGGGGCTGCCGCGGTGTTCGACCCGACGCCGATGTCGACCACGTGGAAGCGATGCCCACGCGGTCCGCGTTGCAGGCGTTCGGCCGGCACCGCGACCTGGGCGAAGATCGGGCCTGTCTTGGCATCCATCACGATCGGGTCCTGCGCGAACACGGTCATCGGGACCGTGTCGTGCTTGAGCAGGTTCCGCTCCGCCCCAGTCGCGCCGCGCTTGCGTGGTGCTTCCGCGGCGACCTCGTCGAAGCTAGGCGGAGGCATCCTGCGTCTCCCGCAACGGACGGTCCGGATACGGCAACCGCTCGGCCGGCAGGTCCGGCACGAGGAAGGCCAGCAGCCCGGCGTCGGCCGCCGCGAAGCCCCAGTTGATCAGCAGCTCCTGCTGGTCGTCGGGCATCACGTTGAGCCGGGTGCTGATGCTCGCGAGTCGTTGCGTGACAGCAGGATCGACGTCCGGGTACGGGCGCTGCCCGGGGGCCGGCCAGGTCCGGAAGTCGGTCGTCGTGCTGATGAAGAAGCCCTCGTGCGGGTCGCTGTCGTTGTTGAACGCAGTGACGACGGCGCTGCGTCGCAGCGACTTGATCTGCGAGTCGAGGATGTGGAGCACCCGGATGATGCCGCGCCCCCAGTCGCGTCCGGGCGACGGGTCGGCGTCGAGATGCCCGCTCGCGTCACTGATCAGGACGGTTTCGTACGCCTTCCAGACCGTCTCGATGCCCAGGTTGTCGTAGACGCCGCCGTCGGTGAGCAGGATGTCGGAGCGGTAGCCCGCGCTCGTGTAGACATTGCCCTTCTCGGTGTCCCACTTCGCGCCGGACAGATCGAGCTCGAAGGGGGAGAGGAACGGCGGGAAGGCCGAGGATGCGGCCACCGCCTCGGCCAGGAGCACGGTGGGATCATCGACTTTTCCCACTTTGTAGTCGGCGATGTACGGCCGGCTGAAGCGCATGAGGACGCCGGACTCGAGATTCGTCGCGTTGATGACGAAACGTGGTTTGTCCAACGGCAGGTCCTTCAGGGTCTTGTCGCCGTACAGATGTTTCTTCAGCTTCTCGACCACGCGATCGGAGATCGTGACGAATGGCAGAAGCGCGCCGGCCGCCACCGCGGGCAGATCGACCTTGGTATGCGCGAAGGCCCGGAGCGGGTCGGTGATCAGCGCGTCGAAGTTGGTCGCGACGCCGTCGGAGAACTCGAGCTCGTCCCAGCGCAGGCCGAGCAACCCGGCGGTGATGGATCCGCCGGACACACTGGACACGCGGTCCAGCTTGGGCAGCCAGCCGGCCTCGTTCAGTCGCTTCAGGACGCCGACGTGGAACAGCATTGCGCGGAAGCCGCCGCCGGACAGGCAGAGTCCGACGCCTTTCGCCGGCTTGGATGCGGCGGTGTCCGGTCCTGGACGCACCGGACTCGCGGGCGCGAAGTCCTCGCCGTCTGAGGGCGCGCCGGTAGCTGGTAAATCGTTCATTTGTGTTCCCCCTTGGTGCACATCCCCCTCGGTGCGTGCCCCTACCCCCGTGCAGCCGCACCTCACCTTCGAGCATGCCAGTCACTGCCTGTGTTGGCGAGAGCTCGCGCCGCCGGACACCTCCTACCCAACGGTCAGGAAGGTTGTGTGCGTCTCACGAAGTCGGCCAGGACTGTGGCGACGTCTTCGGCGTCGAGGGCGCCATGTGCCTGGCCTTGGAGGACTTGCAGGGTGCTGTGGGGGATGGCAGCGGCGACGACCTTTGCGGCGGATTGCATGCGGGGTGCGCTGTTGGAGCCGTAAAGGATCAAAGTCGGGATGGAGATCGTGTTGAGCCGGGCGTCGGGGATCGGGCCGGGGCCGACGATGGCGGCTTCGTAGACGAGGGTGTGCGCGATCGACTCGAGATGCGGCCAGGAGGGATCGGCCTTCATGCCGGCGACGACCTCGACGGGGAGCTCGGCACCTTGGACGAGAAACTGCTCGACCGCTTCACCGCGCCGTCCTGATCGGACCAGTGCGTCCAGTTCCTCCGCGGTCGGCAGTGGTCCGCGATCCGCAACGACGTAAGGCGGTTCGAAGACGACGAGGTGGGTGATGGCCGACCCCGCGGCGGCTGCTTCGAGGGCCAGCGAACCGCCGGACGACCCGCCGAACACAACGGCCCGACCGCCGGCCGCTGCGATCAGGGCGTCCAGGTCCTCGACCTCTCGTTGGGGTGCGTACGGCGCGGTGTCGCCGCTGTCGCCTCGTCCGCGCCGGTCGTAGAGGTAGGTGGTGAACTGGCCGGCCATGGCGTTCGCGAGGCCGGTCATCATCGCGTCCTTGCGGTCGGAGAAGGCGCCGGCGACGAGGATCACGGCCGGGCCGGAGCCGGCCCGGTCGTAGGCGATCGTCGTACCGTCGCTTGCGGTGACGGTGTTCATGGCGTGCGGTTCGCCGGGCGATAGATGAGCAGTTGTACGTCGGGGCCGGCCTTGCGCGTTTCCACCAGGGCGAGGTCGGTCGGTGTGGCGCCGTCCTGGAAGAGCTTCTTGCCCTGGCCGAGGACAACGGGATGCACCATCAGGCGGTACTCGTCGACGAGGTCCGCGGCGCGCAGGGCCGCTACCAGCGTGGCGCTGCCGGCGACCAGAATGTCGCCCTCGTACTGCTTCTTGAGCTCCGCAACGATGTCGGCGAGGTCACCCGAGGCGATGGTGGAGTTCTTCCAGTTCGCTTCTGTCAGCGTGGTCGAGACGACGACCTTCGGCATGCTGTTCATCTTCGCGCCGAAGTCACCGGCGGCCTCCTCCATCCCCGGCCAGGCGGCGGCGAACGCCTCGTAGGTCACGCGGCCCAGGAGTTGTACGTCGCTCGCCATCAACTCCTCGTACTTGAACCGCTGTCCGTCGTCGGCCGGGAACCGGAAGGTCCAGCCGCCGAAGCTCGTGCCCTCGCCACCGCCTGGATCCTCGATGACTCCGTCGAGCGAAATGAACTCGCTGACCGCGACCTTTCCCATGGTCCGTTCCTTTCTCTGGATGTTGCTGTGGTCAAGAACCTAGGTCGGAGCCACCGGGGCTGATGAGATCCAATTCAGGCCCTGGATCGTGATCCACTCCGGGCCCCGACAGTTGCGGCGTGCATCGGGCGCTGGTCTGGTTGGGCGCTGTGAGGGTGCTTGTTTCGTTCATGTTTTGACGCTAGAAGCGCCAGGTGGACCACGATATGGTCCAATGTCATGGCTATCCAGTGGTCCGGTTTGGGTCCGGCCTTGCTGCTGTCGCTGGATCGGTCGCGGCCGGAGCCGTTGCGGGTGCAGCTGGAGACCGGCCTCCGGGAGGCGATCCGCGGCGGTCGCCTGCCGGTCGGTGAGCGGCTCCCGTCCAGCAGAGAGCTGGCAAGAACGCTCGGTGTTTCCCGTGGTCTGGTTCAGGAGTGCTTCGGTCAGCTACAGGCGGAGGGATACCTCACCACCCAGGTGGGATCAGCTACGCGGGTGGCCGCGAGCGCGCACACGTCGCCCGACGTACACGCCCCGGCGCCTGCTCCGGAGCCGCGGTTGCTGGCGGATTTCCTCCCAGCTGTCCCGGACCTCGCGTCCTTCCCCCGTACGGATTGGGCTTGGGCGGTGCAGCAGGCCTGCCGGGACGCTCCCAACGCTGCCCTGGGGTACGACGATCACCGGGGGAGCGGCGTACTGCGCAGCGTCCTGGCCGGCTACCTGTCCCGCGTCCGCGGAGCGGCGGCATCGCCCGACCGCCTGGTCGTGTGTGCGGGTTTCTGTCAGGGGCTGAACCTGGTCCTGAAGGCGTTGGCAGACAAGGGCATCACCAAGATCGCGTTCGAAGATCCTGGCTATGACGAGACGAGCACGCTCGCCATGGCCTGGGCGGGACTGACGGACCTTATCCGGGTGCCCGTTGATTCGCAGGGGATCGATGTCGCCGCGTTGCGGGCCAGCGGCGCACAGGCGGTAGTCATCACCCCAGCGCACCAGTGGCCCACCGGGGTGGTCCTCTCACCTGAACGACGGCATGCCTTGGTGGACTGGGCGACCAGTAGCGACGGGTGGATCATCGAGGACGACTACGACGCGGAATTTCGCTACGACCGCGAGCCGGTCGGCGTCGTCCAGGGTCTCGCTCCCGACCGGGTATTCGCGGTGGGCACGGTGAGCAAATCGCTCGCTCCCGCTGTCCGGCTCGGCTGGGTTCTCTGTCCTTCAACCGTGCTTGAAGCAGTGGCCGACCAGAAGAACGCGCTCGATCGCGGCTGTCCGGGAATCGACCAACTTGCGCTCGCGCGGTTGATGGAGTCCGGTCGCTACGACCGGCACCTGCGCAGAGTTCGCGCTATGTACGGCGCCCGTCGGACAGTCTTGCTGGATGCCTTGGCGGAGTATGCGAAGGGGATGCCGGTCACGGGACTCGCCGCCGGCTTCCACGCCGTCGCCCATCTCCCGGCCGACTTCGACGAGATCGAAGTACGAGCGGCCGCCCGAGCCCGGTCGGTGGGGTTGTACGGGATGAGCACGCAACGATCGAACCGGGCCACGACCCCTGGTCAACTCATCCTTGGCTTCGGCAACGTCAGCGACCGATCCATCTGCTCCGGAATCGCAAAGATCGCTGACCTCCTCATCTAGTGCTGCCGGAATGTGGAAGAAACGAGAGGACCGTCATGGCACGTCAGATCATCACCGCCGCCAACGCGCCGAGTTCGCCGCTCTACAGCCAGGGAGTCAAAGCCGGGCCCTATGTCATCGTCTCCGGAACCGTCGGAATCGACCCGAGCACCGGCAGCATCGCCGATGACACGATCCAAGGTCAGACACGACAGGCGCTCAAGAACTGTGAGGCCATCCTCAACGCCGGTGGCGCCGGCCTGGACGACATCCTCGAGGTAGGCATACTGCTCACGGACCCCGGGGACTTCGCAGGCCTGAACGAGGAGTACGCGCGGTGGTTCGGGTCGGAGCCGCCGACTCGTTACGTCGCCAAGCTCGGCGTCGATGTACCCGGACTGCTCGTCTCGATCCGGATGACGGCGTACGTCGAGTAACGCCGATCGCGAGGGCGCGTACTCGAGCACGAGGACCTGCGCCGTCGGAAGAGGGGACCTTCGACTCTGCAGGCGTCTCCGTCAGACCTGTCGAATGAGAGCAGGAATCAACCGACAAGCCGAAGCTGTTGCCGGTTCGCTCTGACAGGAGGAGACATGAACAGCAAGAACGTGATCCGACTGGACGGTGCCACCGGGATCGCTGCGGAGCAGGTCGGTCAGAGGAGCGCTCGACTGGCTGAGCCGGCTCGGGAGGGGATCCGGGGCCCGGAGAGCTTCGCGGTGACTGCGACGGCGTACCGGGAGTTCGTTCGCGAAGCCGGCCTGGTCCCGGTGATCGCACGAGAGATTCGGCGCTACCGGGCCGGGCGGGACGTGGTCGTGGTCGCCGCCGAGATCCGCACCGCGTTCTGCGAGGCATCGTTGCCCTCGGCATTGACCGCCGAGATTCTCGCCGCGTATGAGGAACTGGGTGGTGACGGCACGGAGGTTGCTGTGCGCAACAGCCCGACAGGAACGCAGCCCGACGTGGTCGACCAGGCCTTCCTCCATCTGTGCACCGGCGCGGACGTGCTCGCGGCCTGTCGGCGGTGCTTCGCCTCGCTGTTCAGTGCTGTTGCCGTCAGCAACCGAGAGCAACAGGGCGTGGATCACCTGGCGACTGCCATGCCGGTCATTGTCCAGCGGATGGTGCGCGCAGGTCTGGGGCGCTCGGCAACGGTCCGTGACAAGACCTACTTGGTCGACGTGCACCCGCGGGCGCTGCCCGCCGCAACCATCGACGGTCCGGCCCGAGCCGTTCGGATTGTCCATCCCGTTCGAGCCAAGGAAGGGAACAGGCAATGAAGAAGTACATCCTCGTGGGTGTCGACGACACCCCGGAGAGTCAGCTCGCGCTGCACTGGGCCGTCGAGGCGGCCGAGGGGCGCCGATCGGCGGTCCGGGTCGTCCGGGCCTACTTGAACGAGCTCAGCCGGTGGCCGGCACTCGGTGTCGAGGGCTACGTGCCACCGCCGATGCCGCTGGACGAGTACCAGGCCGAGCTCGACGACGCGGTGGAGTACGCGCGGGACCGGCTCGGAGACCACGATGCGTCCGGGTGGCTGGCGGAGTCCGATCCGGCCAACGCGATTCTCATCGAGGCAGAGCAGGCCGAGATGGTGGTCCTGGGGACCAGATCACGGAACAAGATGTCGGCCGCCGTGCTCGGCTCGGTGGCGACGTCGGTCGCAGCCAAGGCACCGTGTCCGGTGGTCGTGATGCGCGGTGAGCGCCGTACCGGATCCGTGGTCGTGGGCACCGACGGCTCGCCGGACTCGGACGAGGCACTGGCCTTCGCGTTCGAGGAATCGGCCCGGTCCGGCAACGACCTGATCGTCACCCACTGCTGGCACCCGCAGATTCAGCACGCCGCGGCGATCGCGAGTACCCATCGGATGCTGATGGCCTGGTTGGCGGAGAGCCTCGAGCCGTATCGGGCGAAGTATCCGACGGTGACGGTGACGGCTTCGGTGCTCGAAGGGCGTACGAGCGCCCTGCTGGTCGCGCTGTCCGACCAGGCCTCGCTGGTGGTGGTGGGATCCCGTGGCCGTGGCGGCGTCGCCGGCTTGCTGCTGGGTTCGGTCAGTCAGAGTCTCCTGCACCACGCGGACTCGCCTGTCGCGATCGTCCGCCGGCACGAGATCCGCTGACGGCCGCCAGCAGCATTTGCAGCCGCGGTCGGCGACCTGGTGTCGCGGACCGCGGCTGTTGCGCGTTCAGATCGCGGTGCAGGCGATCGGCCGGACGACCGATGGTGTGTCCACTCACGTCGTCGCAGCGGCAAGGGTCCCGAGTTGAGAGGCCGTTCGGCAGGTGGGTGAGGTGAGTAAGGCTCTAACCGGCGAGCCGGGATGGCAGCAGGATCGAGGTATCGGATTCAAAGGAAAGGGACACCATGACCACCACCTCGCACCGCTCGCCGGGTTCCACGATCACGAGTGATCGTCATCCCGTCATCACCACGATGGCCGGGCGCGCGCTCGCCGTACTGCGGATCGCCTTCGGCCTCACATTCCTGTGGGCCTTCGTCGACAAGCTGTTCGGCCTCGGCTACGCCACCCCGGCCGGCAAGGGCTGGATCGACGGCGGGGACCCGACCGCCGGCTTCCTGGGCAAGGGCACCAGCGGCCCGTTCGCGGACTTCTACCACTCGCTGGTCGGGGACTGGTGGGTCACACCGCTGTTCATGATCGCTCTGGCCGGTATCGGCCTGGCCCTCACCCTGGGAATCGGGATGCGGATCGCCGCCGTCAGCGGCACCGTGCTCTACCTGATGATGTGGACGGCAGCGCTGCCGCCGGAGACCAACCCGGTGATCGACGACCACATCCTCGGCGCCATCACCGTCATCGTCCTCGCCCTCGTTGCCGCTGGCAACGTGTGGGGCCTCGGCCGATGGTGGAGCGGTGTCGACGCAGTCCGCCGGTACCCGTGGCTGCGGTGACCCGATGACTGTCAAGCCGGCGACCCGTGGGTGTGCTCCACGGCGCCGGCTGTCTGCCGGCGGTCGTGCCGGCAGGCGGCTGACCACTCCGGCCCGGATAGCGAGACGTTGGACGTGAGAGAAAGGCGGAAGACATGAGTACATGGACGCGGACCGGGCCGGTTGTGGTCGAGGTCGATGGACGTGCGGAGAATCTGCGGGTCGTGGACTATGCGGCCGCGGAGGCGTTGCGCAGTGGCGCCGAGCTGGTGCTGGTTGCGCCGTACTCGGCGCACAGTTCGTTCTCGCCGATGATGCCGGGATATACACCGAAGCCGCCGGCCGAGCTCGCGGACGCCACGTTGCGCGTGGCGGTCGCGCATGTCCGGCACCGGGACGGCCACGCGCTCCAGTTGGCCGCGATCGCTGGTGAGGGATCGCGCACACGGGTGCTCGCACACGCGGCGCGGAACGCGCGGATGCTGGTTGTCGGCAGATCGCGTGGTCGCGGTCCGCAGCGACTGCAGAGCACGCACGCGAGCCTGACGCTGGCGAGTCGCGCAGGCTGTCCGGTGGTCGTCGTACCCGCGTCCTGGAAGCCGTCGCTGCAGGACCGCAAGGTTGCCGTCGGCATCGATGGTACGACGCTGTCGTCGGAGGCACTGGAGTTCGCCTTCGGTATGGCGGCCGGTCGAGAGGCGGAACTGGTCGTCGTGCACGCCGGTCTGCCCGCGGAGCACGCCTGGAACAACGACGACCCCGAGCATGCATGGATCAGCCGGGCAGATCACCTGCTGTCGGAGACGCTCGCCCCGTGGACGAGCCGGTTCCCGGGTGTGCGGGTGACGCGGTTCCTGAGCAGCCGTCAACCGGCCGCCGCGTTGGTGCACGAAAGCGGTGACGTCGGCCTGGTTGTCGTCGGTTCGCACGCTGGTCCGTTGCCGGTCGATCCGGTGGCGCGCCGCTCGGTGTCCGCGATGACGTGTCCGGTCGCGATCGTGCCGCATCACCAGCCCACGCTCGAGGACGACCAGGAGCACGAGCAGCGCGGCGACCTCGTCGTACCGACGCACTGACCCTGTGCCGCGACGCACGGCCAGATCCGGGCTCTCGGCAAACGTCCTGATCTGGGGGACCGATGGCCCTGGCGCAGGCCGCGCTGAGAGGACATGCTGCAAACAGGCGTGCCGGATCACGTCCGACAGGCGGGTGACGGCGAAGGAGACGGTGATGGCGATCAAGGTGTTTCTGCTGGACGATCACGAGGTCGTCCGGCTGGGACTGCACCAGCTGCTGGACGGCGAGCCGGACATCGACGTGGTCGGTGACGCCTCGACCGCGGCGGAGGCGATCGCGCGGATCCCCGCCGTACGCCCCGATGTCGCGGTCCTGGACGTGCGGTTGCCGGACGGCGACGGCATCACCGTGTGTCGCGAGATCCGCTCGTCGATGGACGATCCGCCGGCCTGCCTGATGCTCACGTCGTACTCCGACGACCAGGCACTCTTCACCGCGATCATGGCCGGCGCGGCGGGCTACCTGCTGAAGCAGATCCACGGCGACGCGCTGATCGAGGCGGTACGACGCATCGCCGCCGGCGAGTCGCTCCTGGACCCGGCGATGACGATGAAGGTGCTCGAACGACTCCGTCACCCGGTCGCCGAGGAGGATCCGAGGTATGCCGCTCTGACCGAGCAGGAACGCCGGATCCTCGCCGAGATCGCCGAAGGCAAGACCAATCGCCAGATCGCTCAATCGCTCTTCCTGGCCGAGAAGACGGTCAAGAACTACGTGTCCTCGTTGCTGCGCAAGCTGAACCTCGAGCGTCGCACCGAGGCCGCCGTGTTCGCGATCGAACACGCGAACAAGCACCCGCAACCATAGGAACGGCCGACCGAGAAGCCTCCTCGGTCGGCCGCCGGACCTCGTGGGTCAGCTTGGCGTGGTGTCCCAGGTGCGTTGGGTGGTGGAGATGGCGGCGCTGATGTCGGCTGCCCAGGCGCGGATCTTGGTCCAGTCGCGGGAGTCTCCGGACATGTTTCCCGTCGCCAGGTGACGGGCGAGGAAGCCCTTGGCGGTGGCGGGTTCGAGCCGACCGGCGAAGGTGACCGCTGGGGTGGCTCCGATCTCGCGAGCGAGGCGACGTACGGCGGGAGGCATTTCCTGGTCCTGGTCCTTGTCGGGGCCGACGGGTCCGCTGTGGAAGAGCCAGACCTGGCGGGTGCGGAGCTCGTCGGCGCAGCGCTTCAGGAACTGTCTCGCCTCGGGCCGCCAGCGGCGGAGGTAGATCGCGCTGCCGAGTACGACGGCGTCGTACGGCTCGACGGTCCGGACCTGGGTAACGTCGAGTACGTCGACCTCGTGTCCGCGCTCGCGCAGTTCGTCACTGATGACCTCGGCGATGCCGGCGGTGGCACCCATCTTGCTGGCGTAAGCAACCAATACCTTGCGTGACATGAAGACCTCCTTCTGCTCGTCTCCAGCACATCAGCTGCCGGTGCGGTCGAGGCAGTGCCGAATGACCATCGCCACCGGGCCCGAGGACCTGCGCGGCGGTCACCAAGGGGCAAAGGTCCCGCTGATGTGGGACCCAACGGCACTGGCTCGCGCGCGCGTGGCGCGGTGGGCTGGTGGAGTGTCGGAAGGAGACGTCATGACGGCGATCGATCAGGTCGTGGGTGGGCGGCCGGCCACCGGCTGGGACGTGCTGGCCTCGGACGGGTCGGTGGTCCAGATCCGTCCGCTCCGGGTGGACGACGAGCCGGCGCTCACGGCGATGAACCTGCGGGTGTCGGACCGGTCGATCTATCTGCGCTTCTTCGGGATCAGCCGGTCGTCCGCCGATGAGCAGACGCACCATCTGGTGACGGTGCACGACGGGCATGTCGCCTTGGTGGCCGAGTACGGCGATCAGCTAGTGGGTGTGGCGAGTTACGAACCGCTGAGCACGGGCGAGGCCGAGATGGCCTTCCTGGTCGAGGACTCGGTCCACGGCCGGGGGATCGGGACGCTGCTGCTGGAGCAACTCGCTGCGATGGCCCGGGAGAACGGGATCTGGCGGCTGCGAGCCGACACGCTGGTCGAGAACGTGGGAATGCTGCGCGTGTTCGCCGGCTCAGGTTTCGAACAGGTCCGCAGCATGGACAGCGGCGTCGTCGAGTTGGTGTTGGACACGGCCTACCGCCCGTCGACGCTGGAGCGGATGGCCGAGCGTGAGCGGGGTGCTGAAGACCGTTCGTTCGCCCGGCTGTTCTCGCCTCGCGGGGTGGCGGTGATCGGTGCGGGCCGGACTCCGGGCGGGGTCGGTCACGAGGTCTTGCGGAACATTGTCAGCGGCAACTTCACCGGAACCGTGTACGCCGTGAATCCGCACGCCGAGCGGGTTAGGGACCTTCCGTCGTACCCGTCGGTCGTGGATGTGCCCGGTGACGTCGATCTCGCAGTGATCGCGGTCCCGGCCGCTCAGGTACCAGCGGTGCTGACCGAGTGTGGCGCCAAGGGCGTCGGGGGAGCGGTGGTGCTGACCGCCGGCTTCTCCGAGCTGGGAGCGGCGGGGGCCGAGCTACAGCGAGAGATCCTTGAGATCGCCCGCAGCCACAGCATCCGGCTGATCGGCCCGAACTGCCTGGGACTGGTGAACACCGACCCGGCGGTCAGCCTGAACGCGACCTTTGCCGAGGGGTCACCGACGCCCGGAACGCTGGCGATCGCCGCGCAGTCGGGCGCCGTCGGCATCGCAGTGCTCGACCAGGCCGCCCGGACCGGACTCGGGATCTCCGAGTTCGTCTCGCTCGGCAACAAGGTCGATGTCAGCGGCAACGATCTGCTGCTGCACTGGTGGGGCGACGCGCGGACCGCGGTGATCGGCCTCTACCTGGAGTCGTTCGGAAATCCGCGCAAGTTCGGCGGCCTGGCCCGGCTGGTCGGCCGGACCAAGCCGATCCTGGTTGTGAAGGGTGGCCGGTCTGCGGATGGCCGGCGGGCCGGTGCCTCACACACTGCCGCGGCCGCGACCCCGGAGACCGCCGTCGACGCGCTGTTCGCGCAGTCCGGCGTACTGCGGATGGACACCGTCGAGGAACTCGTGGAGACGGCCCGGGTACTCGCGGCCCGGCCACTGCCAGGTGGCCGCCGGCTTGCCGTCGTCGGAAACGCGGGCGGTGCCGGTGTACTCGCGGCGGACGCTGCCGGTCGCCTCGGACTCGACCTACCGGAACTCAGTGAGGCCGTTCTGCGTCAGCTGGCCGCGATCGGTGCGGTGGGGAGTGGAAATCCCGTCGATCTGGGCGCGGCCGCGTCACCGCTGAGCCTCACGCAGGCTTTGAAGGTGATCGTCGACAGCGGCGAGGTCGACACCGTGCTGGTCTGCTACGCCGTCACGCGGGCCGGCCGCATCGGCGACATCTACGACGCGATCGCGAACTCGGCGGCAGAGGCCGAGCTTCCCATCGTCGTGAACTGTGTCGGTTCGGCCCATGCCGCACCGGAGATCGCGCTCGCGGACGGTCGTCGTCTCCCGGTGTTCCCCTTCCCGGAGAGCGCGGTGCGTGCCGTGGCTCATGCCGTTCGGTACGCCGAATGGCGGTCCCGGCCGCAGGGCGCCGTGCCGGTGCTGACTCGGGTTGATCCGGCCGGAACGCGAGCACTGGTCCGCCGGTTTCTCGAGCACAATCCCGACGGTGGCTGGTTGGATTCGCAGCACGTCGGTCAGCTGCTCGAGGGCGCGGGGATTCCGGTGCTGCCGGCGTACGACGAGATCTCTGCGGCGGCCGGGGACGCGCAGATGGCGCCGAGCGGGACCGAGCTGGTGATCGGCGTCGTGCGCGACCGCCTGTTCGGTCCGCTGCTGATGGCCGGCAGCGGCGGCATCCTCACCGACCTGCTGGCCGACCGCCAGTGGCGAGGCCTGCCACTCACTGACCTGGACGCCACCGAGATGGTGCATTCACTGCGCTGCGCACCGCTGCTGGCCGGTTATCGCGGTGCACAGGCCGCCGACCAGGAGGCTGTGCTCGACGTCGTCCACCGCGTCGCCTGGCTCGCTGAGCTGATACCTGAACTGGCCGAGCTCGACATCAACCCGTTGATCGCAGGCCCGTCCGGTGCCTTCGCGGTCGACGTTCGCGTGCGACTCGTCCCGGCACCACCCGAACCCGACTGGCACGCCCGCCGGATGCGCGGGCCCAACGCGTGATCGTCGGTAGTAGGCGACGGTCAGTGCGCGTTCTCGAGTGTTCGGTCGAAGCGCAGGGCGACGCGGGTCAGGGCGCGCAGCGCGGCCAGGGTTTCGGCGATCTCCTGGTGGGAGGTGGGCGGGTGGACGGTTCGGAAGAGGTCGTTGCGGAGGTCTTCGAGTCGATCGAGCAGGTGGGTGATCTCGTCGGCGACGATCGCGTCGTTCGGCTGGTTCGTGAAGGTCGGCAGGATGCGGCCGCGGTAGGCGGTGAGGGTGCATCGTGCTTCGGCCAGGCGGCGCTCTTCGACGAACCAGTCGTCGGACGCGCTGCTCTCGGCGATGCGGGAGAGTTCGGCCTCCCAGCGGTCGATCTCTTGCTGCAACGTGCCGGTCATGATTGCTCCTCGGTGGGCAGGAAGTCGGCGATCGGGCGGCGGGGCGTGGTGGTGGTGCCGGGCCGGTGGTGGCCGAAGCGGATGATCATGTGGGCGTGTCCCGGCCGCAGCGTGAGGTCTTGAACCGTACGGCGCAGGTCGTCGAACTCGAGTAGCTGGTTGAGGAACGACGCGCTGAGGCCTTCCCGGGTCGCGGTGAGCAGCACTCGCTCGAGTGCGGCGCCGGCGGCGGCCTGGTCCGCGGGCTTGTCGTAGCCGGTGGACAGTACGGTGAGATCGGGGTGGGTCTCGAAGGTGGTCTGCTCGCGGAGGTGGTCGGCGGGGCGGGTGGCCATGTCGCGGACGGCTGCCGGATAGGTGGTGGATCGCGGTCCTAGCGCCGAGCTGGGGATGCCTTCGGTCCTGCGTTCACCGCCGACCCAGTGGGCGCGCTCGGTCCGGCGCTGCCAGTCGCCGATCTCCCGCAGGTCGGTGTCGAGTACCAGGCCGAGCACGGTGTCCACCTCGGGTTCGCCGAGCCAGGTCAGCTCGGCGCCTTCGGCGTACGCCGCCTGCATCAAGGCAACGCGCATACGCTCGGACACCGGCGTGGTGTCGGAGGGACGGCGGTCGGTGTGCCGGTGCGGGATCTGGGTCGCGAGGTTGCCCAGGGTCTCGTCCGGCGTGCTCGTGGGTTCCAGGACTATGCGGGCCAGCAGGTTGGGTTCGTCGGGGTACGGCGCGAAGCCGTACCAGGTGCCGTAGCCCAGCGAGGCAGCCGCGCAGCGCAGGTTGAAGATCGCCGCGCCGGCCGAGATGCGCATCGCCCGGCCGGTGGGGTCCTCGGCCGGCAGAGTGCGCGAGCCGTCGAGGAAGAGGTCGATCACGTGACCGTTCACCTCGAACCGCCAGGGTTGGGTGTTGTGCATGCTGGGCGCGGCGATGGCCGCTGTGAGCAGGGCGTCGACGTGGGCCGCGGGCAGTTGCAGGTCCGACTTCATGGAGGGCTCCTCCCAATGGTGATACTTCAGCGTCGCGCGTGGGAGGAGGGTGGCGCTGCGGGCAAGAGTCCCGACCCAGCAGGCCGTTCGGCAGTCAGTCAGTCGCCGGTCGGCGCTCTGAACTCGACCACCGTGCCGTGCGGTGCGTTGCCGGCGATCTCGACGGTGCCGTTGACCGTTCGTGCGCGTTCGGTCAGGTTGCGCAGGCCGCTTCTGTGGTTGCCGGGCGCGATGCCGACGCCGTCGTCGGAGATCCGGGCCATGACCTCGTCCGCGCCGACCGATACCTCGACGGTGGCTTGGGATGCCTGTGCGTGACGGACGATGTTCGACAGCGATTCCCGGATGGTGGCGAGGATCTGCGGCCGGACGGGAGCTGGTACGACGGTGTCGATCGGGCCGGTGCAGATCAGCTGGGGCCGGAACCCGAGCGGTTCGGAGTACTCCGCGACCAGCGCATGCACGTCACCACGCAGTGAGCTGGTGCCGGGGGTCTGCTGGAGCTGGAAGATCGCAGCGCGGAGTTCATGGATGGTCGTGTCGATGTCATCGACTGCCTGGCTCAGTCGTTGCTGGTGTTCGGGGCGGGCGAGCCGATGCATGCCCTGCAGTTGCAGTCCGGTGGCGAAGAGCCTCTGGATGACCAGGTCGTGCAGATCCCTGGCGATCCGGTCGCGGTCCTCGAGGACCGCGAGCATCTCGCGGTCGTGTTGTGCCTGGGCGCGTTCGAGGGCCAGGGTGGCCTGCCCGGCGAACACCCGGATCAGGTCTGCGCCGTCAGAGCTGCGGGTGTTCGATCCTTGTTCCATGGCGATCACGAGCAGGCCGCCGGTGCCGGTACGGCCGGCCGGCAGTGGTGCCATCGTCGTTCGCCCGAGGTCGGCCGCTTCGGGGAACTCGGTCAGTCCGCCGGCGTCCTTCAGGAATTGGGCCAGGTCCTCGATCACGACCTGCTCGTCCCTGATCGCCGCGGTGCCGAGCACGGGAAGGTCGGCCGGGATCCGCCGGCCGATGAAGCGGTGGTACTCCTGTGGTCCGTCGACGGCGCGCACGACCAGATCGGTGCCTTCGGCAAGCAGCAACGCTGCGACCTGTGCGCCGGAGACTTCGCGGGATCGCTGCGTGATCAGCCGAAGTGCCTGCTCGGGCTCGAACTCGCCCAGCATCAGTTGGGTGATCTCAGCGGTGACCTCGTGCCAGCGCCGGCGCTGCTCGGTGTCGGCGTACAGGCGGGCGTTGTCGATGACGACCCCGGCGGCAACCGCGAGTGCTGTGACCGTGCGCTCGTCGTCCTCGGTGAAGTCCGCGCCGCCGGTCTTCTCGGTCAGGTAGAGGTTGCCGAAGGCGCGCTCGCGGGTCCGGATCGGTACGCCGAGGAAGCTCTTCATCGGTGGGTGGTTCGCCGGGAAGCCGTACGACCGCGGATGTTCGGCCAGCTCGTGCAGGCGGATCGGTTCCGGGTGCTCGATCAGCAGCCCGAGGATGCCGTGACCCTCGGGATATGGGCCGATCGCCGCAATTTCTTCGGCGCTGACGCCGTGAGTGATGAAGCGGACGAGCCGTTTGCCGTCCGGGCCGACCACGCCGAGTGCGCCGTACCGCGCGCCGGCCAGTTCGCAGGCCGCGGTGACGATGCGGTCGAGCGTGCTGTTCAGGTCGAGGTCGGCGCCGATGCCGACGACCGCGTCGAGCAGGGCCCGCAGCCGCTCCTGGGTGTCCATGATCTCGTCGACCCGGCCGAGCAGCTCCTGCAGGAGGGCGTCCAGACGTATCCGGGACAGACCGGCGTACTCCAGCGCCCCCTCGTCCCAGCTGCCTTGCTCCGCTCGCGAGCGTTCAGCCACGGCTCCAAGGTACTCCGGAAAGTTATCGCCGACGCGAACTTGCGGACCCGGGACGCTGCGCCCAGGGGAGCAGCCGCCGGCCGTGGACGGACTCGATGCCCAATCGGAGCAGGTACGGGTCGTCCATCGGCAGCCAGGAATGCAACGGGAGGCTGTGGCGAAGCGCCTCGACCTCGTCCGCGGAGACGACCGACAGGTGCCCGACAGCGGTCACTGTCCAGCCGACATGCCGCTCGAGGTCCACCTCGTCGGCCTCGAAGGCGACCACGTCGCCCCGCTCCGCGGCCCGGAACTTGTCACCGCTCGCAGTGCTGAACACGATGGTGTCGTCGTCCAGGACGAAGTTGACCAGCCGGACCGCGGGAAGCCCGCCGGACGTGTAGACGAGCCGCCCCAGCGGGACCGACCCGAGCAGCTGCAGGCAATCTGCCGGACCGACGATCTCGAGCCGGGACCGGTCGAAATGACTTTGCGTGCTCATCAGGGTCTCCCAACCGTCGACAAATCCACGATCATCCAGCCCGTCGTGCTCCAGTAGGGCCGAAGGTCCCGGACTCGCCGGGGACTGTCAGCAGGTCCCGGACATCGACTGCGGCTCTCAGTTTCCTACGACGCCGAGGGTCTCACGGGCGATCTGCCACTCCTCGTTCGTCGGAACGACGAAGACCGCGACCTCGCTGTCATCGGTGGAGATCCGGCGAGCTCCGGCCGACGGTGCGTTGTTGCGGTCCTTGTCGATGGCGATTCCCAGTCGTCCAAGGCCGTTCAGTGATGCGGCCCGAACCTCGCCCGAGTGTTCACCCACACCTGCGGTGAAGACGACGGCGTCGACTGTCTCCAGGACGGCGTAGTAGGCACCGACGTACTTGCGGATCCGGTGGCAGTAGACATCGAAGGCCAGGCCGGCGTGTTCGTCACCTTGTGCACGCAGTTGCGACAGCTCACGGAAGTCGTTCTCGCCGGCGATGCCTTTCAATCCCGAAGCGGAGTTGAGGGCATGGTCGATCTCGTCCATCGACAGGCCGAGCTCTCGGGTGAGGTACGCCGGGATCGCCGGATCGACATCACCTGAGCGCGTCCCCATCACGAGCCCCTCGAGTGGCGTCAGGCCCATCGACGTCTCGACCGACCGGCCACCTCGGACGGCTGCGGCCGAGCACCCGTTGCCGAGGTGCAGCACGATGACGTTCACGTCGGCCGGGTCGCGTCCGAGCAGCCGGGCGGTCTCGCGGGACACGAACGCGTGCGACGTCCCGTGGAAGCCGTAGCGACGGATCCCGTGATCATCTCGCCAGCGCAACGGCACAGCGTAGGTGTAGGCGGGCGGTGGCAGGGTTTGATGGAACGCCGTGTCGAACACGGCGACCTGTGGCAAGCCGGGGAACAGTTGGCGGGCGACCCGGATTCCCTCCAGGTTGGCAGGGTTGTGCAACGGGGCCAGGGGCACCAGTTCGGTCACCGCGTCGACCAGTGCGTCATCGATCAGTGCCGAGGCAGAGAACTTGGATCCGCCGTGCACGACGCGGTGGCCAACTGCCGCGAGATCGAGGCCGTCGAGTGACGGGCCGTGCGACTCGAAGGCCTCGATCGCCCCGCGCAGCGCGTCCTCGTGGCTGGGAATCGATCGCGTCGTTGCCGTCTCACCGTTCGGGCCGCGGTGGATGTGGCGGCCTTGGCTTTCCCCGATGCGTTCAGCCAGGCCGGAGGCAGCGGACTCACCGTTGCGGGCGTCGACCACGCTGTACTTGAGCGACGACGAACCGGCGTTGATGACCAGGACGTGGTCGCTCATCGGGCGGCCTGGATGGCAGTGATCGCAACGGTGTTCACGATGTCCCGTACGGTCGCACCGCGGGAGAGATCGTTGACGGGCTTGCGGAGACCTTGCAGGACCGGCCCGACCGCGACTGCGTTCGCTGACCGTTGCACGGCCTTGTAGGTGTTGTTGCCGGTGTTGAGGTCGGGGAAGATGAACACGGTCGCCCGGCCGGCCACCGGCGATCCGGGCAGCTTCGTCTTCGCTACCGCGACGTCGATCGCGGCGTCGTACTGGATCGGTCCCTCGACCGGCAGCTCCGGCGCCCGATCGCGGATGATCGCGGTTGCCTCGGACACCTTTTCGACGTCGGTTCCGGAGCCGGAGGCGCCGGTCGAGTAGGACAGCATCGCGACGCGTGGTTCGATGCCGAAGGCAACTGCCGTGGCGGCCGACGAGATCGCGATGTCGGCCAGCTGCTCGGCGGTGGGATCCGGGTTGACGGCGCAGTCGCCGTACACCAGGACCTGGTTCTGCAGGCACATGAAGAACACCGACGAGACGACGGACACGCCGGGCACGGTCTTGACGACCTCGAGGGCGGGCCGGATGGTGTGGGCCGTGGTGTGCACCGAGCCGGACACCATGCCGTCGGCGAGGCCGAGTTGGACCATCATCGTCCCGAAGTACGAGACGTCTTTGACCAGCTCGCGGGCCCGGTCGAGGTCGACGCCGCGATGCTGCCGGAGCCTGTGCAGTTCCTCCGCGAGCCGGTCGGCGAGGTGGTCGTGCTCAGGGTCGACGATCCGGGCCGCGGCGATGTCGGTGCCGAGGGCGGCGGCCTTCGCGCTGATCGTCACCGGATTCCCGAGCAGGGTCAGGTCGGCCACGCCCCGGCGGAGCAGTACGTCGGCAGCTCGGAGGATGCGCTCCTCCTCGCCTTCCGGCAGGACGATGTGCTTGCGCTGGGCAACTGCTTCGTCGATCAGCTGGTGCTCGAACATCAGCGGCGTGACCGCACTGCTGCGCGCGACCTCCAGCTGATCGAGCAGAGCGTCGCTGTCGACGTGCTGTTCGAACAACGCCGACGCCGCGTCCACCTTGCGCGGCGAGTCCTTGGTGAGCCGGCCGCGTACTGCGGTCAGTGCCGCCGACGTTGCCTGGGTGTCGAGCGTGGTCTCGAGGATGGGCAGGGTCACCCCGAGGCCGTCGATCAGTCGCTGGACCTGGGCCGGCAGGGTGAACCCACCGTTGAGAACCACCGCGGAGATCTGCGGGAAGTTGCGCGAGGCGTGCGCCATCAGGACCCCGAGGACAACCTCTGGGCGGTCTCCGGCTGTCACCACCGCAGTTCCCTCGAACAACCGGTCGAGCACGTTCGGCATGGTCATACCGGCGACGACGAGGCCGGTGACTTCTCGCGTCAGCAGGGCGGGGTCGCCGCTCAGCAGGCTGCCGTCTACCGGAGGCAGCAGGTCGGCAACAGTGGGTTGGGTCAGCAGCGGCTCCTCCGGCAGGGCGAACGCCGGTACCCCGACGCCGGCCAGCGCCGCGACGGCGTCGTCGAGATGCTTCGGGTCGACCCGGTTCGCGACGACCGCCGCGAGCGCACCATGGTTCTCCCGGAGCTCCCCGACGGCCATGTCGGCGATGGCCCGCAAGTCGTGTGGGCTGTGCTGGAATCCGTTGAGGACGAGCAGCACCGGCGTTCCCAGATTGGCGGCGATCTTCGCGTTGTAGGAGAACTCGGTCGGACTTCCTACGTCGGTGTAGTCGCTGCCGACGACGAGTACGGCGTCGGCGCGGTCGGCGACCTCGTGGTAGCGCTGCACGATCACATCGAGCGCGGCGTCGGGGTCTGCGTGCACCTCGTCGTACGTCACGCCGAGGCACTCGTCGTACGACAACTGGACAGCATCATGGGCAGTGAGGAGGTCCAGGACGTAGTCACGACCACCGTGCATCGCCGTGTCTGGACGAACGATGGGCCGGAACACCGCCACCCGTTCGACCCGGCGCGACAGTTGCTGAAGCACTCCGAGCGCGACGGTGGATTTTCCGGTGGACCCCTCTACCGACGCGATGTAGACGCTGCTCCCCATGGCTGAACCCTAACCACTGGCCGAGCCGACCCGCCGGATGGTCACCATCAGGGACCAACGGGTGCGGGTGTCCAGTGCCAGTCGCGTACCTCGGGGAGGTCCTCGCCGTGCTCGATGATGTAGGCGTGGTGCCGTGCGCGCTGGTCGGTGAGCCACTGGCGGGTGGTGACGGCCCGCTGGCCGAGGCCGGGGACGCGGTCGATCACGTCGATGGCCAGGTGGTAGCGGTCGAGGTCGTTGCGGACCACCATGTCGAACGGCGTGGTCGTGGTTCCCTCTTCCTTGTACCCGCGCACATGAAGGTTCGCGTGGTTGTGCCGCCGGTAGGTGAGGCGATGGATCAGCGACGGGTACCCGTGGTACGCGAAGATGACCGGCTTGTCGGTGGTGAAGATGGCGTCGAACTCGGCGTCGCTCAGCCCGTGCGGGTGCTCCGAGGCCGGCTGTAGACGCATCAGATCCACGACGTTGACGACCCGGATCCTGAGGTCGGGGACGTGTTCACGCAGCACGCTCACCGCGGCCAGGGTTTCGAGCGTGGGAACGTCGCCGGCACACGCCAGTACGACGTCCGGCTCGCCGGCATCGTTGCTCGCCCACTGCCAGACCCCGATACCTCGTGCACAGTGCAGGACAGCGGACTCGTGGTCCAGCCAGCTGGGTTGAGGTTGCTTGCCTGCGACAATGACATTGATGTATCCGCGACTGCGCAGACAATGGTCCGACACCGCCAGCAGGGTGTTGGTGTCCGGTGGCAGATAGACCCGGACAACCTCGGCCTTCTTGTTCACGACATGGTCGATGAAGCCGGGATCCTGATGCGAGAACCCGTTGTTGTCCTGGCGCCACACGTGCGAGGTGAGGAGATAGTTGAGGGACGGGATCGGCCGCCGCCATGCAAGTGTGCGGGAGACCTTCAGCCACTTGGCGTGCTGGTTGACCATGGAATCGACAATGTGCACGAACGCCTCGTAGCAGGAGAACCAGCCGTGCCGTCCGGTCAGCAGGTAGCCCTCGAGCCAGCCCTGGCAGGTGTGCTCGCTGAGGATCTCCATCACCCGGCCACTGACCGCGAGGTTCTCGTCGGTCGGTAGCACCTCGGCATTCCAGGCCTTGGAGGTGGCCTCGTAGATCGCGTCGAGGCGGTTGGAGGCGGTCTCGTCGGGCCCGAAGACCCGGAAGTTCTGGTGGTCGGCGTTGGCCCGCATCACGTCGCGCAGGAAGGTCCCGAGCACGCGAGTGGGCTCGTCGGGTCCGCTGCCTGGTTGCGGTACGTCGACGGCGTACTCCGACAGGGCAGGCAGGTCGAGCGCGCGAGTCAGCAGTCCACCGTTGGCATGCCGGGTGGAACCCATCCGGCGGTCTCCGGGCGGGACCTGGTCAGTCAATTCGGCGACCGGCATGCCTTCGGCGTCGAACAGCTCCTCGATCCGGTAGCTACGCATCCACGCCTCCAGCATGGCGAGGTGCTCTGGCGAGGTTCGTACGCCGGCCAGCGGGACCTGGTGGGCCCGCCAGGTTCCCTCGACGGGTACGCCGTCGACGTCTCGCGGACCGGTCCAGCCCTTGGGTGTTCGCAAGACGATCATCGGCCACGGCCGGCGAGGGACGTCGGGGAGTGCGCGGGCCTCGGCCTGGATGTCCGCGATCTCGTCCAGTACCGCGTCGAGTGTGGCGGCGAGGTTCTGGTGGACAAGCTCAGGATCGTGACCCTCGACCAGGTACGGCCGGTGGCCGTATCCCTCGAGCAGGCTGGTGAGTTCTTCGTCGCCGATCCGGGCGAGGACGGCCGGGTTCGCGATCTTGTAGCCGTTCAGGTGCAGGATCGGCAGCACCGCGCCGTCGGTGCGCGGATCGAGGAACTTGTTGGAATGCCAGGACGCCGCGAGCGGCCCGGTCTCGGCCTCACCGTCGCCGATCACACACGCGACCACCAGGTCCGGGTTGTCCAGCGCGGCGCCGTACGCGTGGCTGAGGGAGTAGCCGAGTTCGCCGCCCTCGTGGATCGAGCCGGGCAGCTCCGGAGCGACATGACTGGGGATCCCGCCGGGGAAGGAGAACTGGCGGAACAGCGTCTGCATGCCTGCGGCGTCGCGGGTCACGTCGGGGTAGGTGTCGGTGTAGCTGCCTTCGAGCCAGGTGTTCGCCGCGATCGCGGGGCCACCATGGCCGGGTCCGATCACGTACATCATCGACAGGTCGCGCTGCTTGATCGCCCGGTTGAGGTGGGCGTACAGGAGGTTCAGGCCGGGAGTCGTTCCCCAATGGCCGAGCAGCCGTGGCTTGATGTGCTCCGGCCGTAGCGGCTCGGTCAGCAAGGCGTTGTGCATGAGGTAGATCTGGCCGACCGACAGGTAGTTCGCGGCTCGCCAGTACGCGTTGATCGCCTGCAGTTCGACGCTGTCGAGTGGCTTTTCCAGCAGTTGACGCATGGGTGACTCCCGATCGTTGGTGCAGGTCACCGTCAGCCTCGCCCACACCACACCTGACCGCACCGGGCATCGGTCCCGAGCCGACGGGCCTTTCGGCACCCAGGCAGGGGACCGGCGGGCTCTGCCTCCGATCGGCTTCCGCGGGACACGATCGGAGCAGACATCCCGAACCGGAAGGAATCACCGTGACCTCGACCACGCGGTCGCCCGAAACCGCCCCAGCTGCTACTGGTCCGGTCGTGGTCGAAGTCGACGGATCGGCTGAAGGGCTGCGCGTGATCGACTACGCCTGCACGGAGGCTGTCCGCGACGATGCCGAGCTGGTTCTCCTGGCCGCGCATCAGGCCTCGGACGTGGCCGCCGGTGAGGAGCGCCAGCCGTCGGCCGAGCGGGCCCGTGAATCCTTGCGGGTCGCCGTTGCTCATACTCGCCGGCAGATCGGTGACGCCCTCGAGGTGACAGTGATCTGCGAGTCGGGATCGCGGATCAAGGTGTTGTCCGCGGCGGCCGACGGTGCCCGTGCCTTGGTCATCGGGCGCTCGCGGCATCGCGGTCCTGAACGCTTGATCGCTGCTCGGAGCAACCTTCTTCTGGCCCGCCGCAGCGACTGCCCGCTGATCGTCGTACCAGGCTCGTGGAAGGCGGCCCCGTCGCAACGCGATGTCGCTGTCGGCGTCGACGGTACTGCGCTGTCGTCCGAGGCGGTCGGGTATGCGTTCGGCGCGGCAGGTGCTCGTGGCGGGAACCTGGTTGCGGTTCATGCCGCTCCACGCCACTCGCTTCCCGACGGCCTGTGGATCCGCACGGCGGAGTCCGCGCTTGCCGAAATGCTCGGACGATGGTCCTCGGAGTACCCCGAGGTGAAGGTGACGCGGTACCTGACGTGTCGGCCGGTCGTCGCGGCGCTGTTACACAAGTCCCGAGAGGTCAGCTTGGTGGTTCTTGGCGCGCACGCGGGCATCGTCCCGATCGGCGATCCCATCGCTCGCCGGGCGATGGCTGTCGTCTCCGGCCCGGTCGCGATCGTGCCACACCGTGCTGCGCACGGGAATCAGCACACAGAACCGCGTTCCGTCGAGGACCTCGTCACAACGGTGAACTGACCTACCATGCCTACGTACTCGCGGCTGAGCCCGCCAACCTGGCTGCGACATCTAGGCCGGGTGTGCGCATTCGCGGCGGCAGCAGTGTTCTTGACCTCCAGGTACCGTCCCTGGCATCTGCGGTGGGGATCGACGGACGCCGAGGTTCACGAGCCATTGCCCGGAGATGAGGTCGTAGACGCACCCACCTTCGCGGCGACCCGCGCGGTGACGATCGAGGCGACTCCCGAAGCTGTCTGGCCGTGGATAGTCCAGCTCGGCTTCGACCGGGCCGGGTGGTACAGCTACGACCTGCTCGACAACCTCGGCCACAGGAGCGCGGTGCGCATCGACCAATCGCTGCAGAATGTCCGGGTCGGTGATCTTGTGCCTCTCGGGCCGGGTGGCGGAGGTCTGTACGTGAAGGATCTGGATCCCGGCAGGTGGTTGCTCTGGGGCGACAAGGCCGGGCATACGACCTGGCTGTGGTACCTGGAGCCGGTCGGATCAGAAGGCAGCCGGTTGCGCACCAGAGTCCGCACCCACTACCGCTGGACGCATCCGACCATCCTGTTCAGCCTTCTCCTGGTCGAGCCCTTCGACTTTCCGATGATGCGCAAGTGCATGCTCGGCATCAAACAACGGGCCGAGACCGTCCCGCATTCTGGTGTGGAAGCGTGATGTCGACACCGGAGTCCGGGATCGAGTTGTTCTGGCTTCCGCTCGGGGCCGGTGGGCGGTCGGTGCGGTGGAACGGACGGGTACTGGAAACGCTGGCCTCGTGGCGCGATCATCGCTCCGCGGCGGACCTGTACCACTCCGCACTGCAGGTGCACGCCCGAGGACAACGGTTCGTGATCGAGATGACGCCGGTCTGGAGCAGCGACCAGGCCGACCGGGGTGTGGTTTGCGAAGGCCCAGTAGGTCTGGCTTGGCTCGGCCGATCGCGGTACTTCCGCTACGAGGTCCGCTGCTGGCAGGGAGGTCAGATTCCGGATATCGCGGAGGCCGTGGCCGGCTCGGGCTGGGTGAGCCAGGACGAACTTCGTGCCGCCTCGCTGATCGACCTCATCCCGTCGGTCCCGCCTCTTGTCTGGGGACGGGATCAACTGGGCGCGGGTGACATGTGGAACTCGAACTCACTGACCGCCTGGCTGCTCGCCCGAACCGGTCACGACCTCACCACGATCCACCCACCCGTCGGCGGCCGCGCCCCCGGTTGGAACGCAGGCCTGATCCTCGCAACCAGACAGGAACGCGCGGCCACGACTGTGCAACCTATGTAGAGCCCGTACGACGGCACCGGGAACAGTTGCGTCCACCAGCCGTTGCGTTGCGGCCGAGAAGCACCAGACCTGAGTCCACCCCGATCGCGGGGATGGCGACCCGGATCGGGGTGGAGTTCCGCATCGGTGCCGGCTGCTCGCGTCCCTGGTGGGGTGAGGGCCGGGACGGTTCGCGGGAGGGCGCCGAGCGGAGTCCTCGGTTGGGTGTTCCAGTTTCTATTGCGGTGGTGTGCCTCGATCGGCCCACCGTGGTGATTGGCGCAGCGGTTCGCGGTCCGAGGTCGGCTGCGACCGGTCCGGACTGAGTCGGCCCCTCGCCCGACTCACTCGCACAGCCGACCGCCGCCCGGCGATCGCGACCTGCAGAACCGCTGCGCCGGTCCTCAGGAGGGGCCGGTGTCGATCCAACCGAACCACGGCGCGGTCGGCGGCTCGATGAGCCAGATCAACGGGCCGGACGCATCGCCTGTGTTGACAGGGCCTTGTGGGGTCTTGGTGACCTGGGGCGGTCTGGGGGAGACCGTCGGCACGGGTGGTGAGGTGGGCGGCGACGTCGGAGGTGAGGTGGGGGGAGACGTTGGTGGTGAGGTGGGCGGCGACGTCGGCGGGCTCGTCGGGGGAGAAGTAGGCGGCGACGTCGGGGGCGACGTTGGCGGGGAGGTTGGGGGCGTGGTGGGCGGTGTCGTCGGTGGCGTGGTCGGAGGTGTCGTGGGCGGGGTCGTCGGTGGGGTGGTTGGCGGCGTGGTCGGGGGAGTCGTGGGTGGGGTGGTGGGGGGAGTTGTCGGTGGGGTGGTGGGGGGAGTTGTCGGTGGGGTGGTGGGGGGAGTTGTCGGTGGGGTGGTGGGTGGCGTTGTCGGTGGCGTGGTGGGCGGTGTCGTCGGTATATCGGTAGAGCGTGGTGTAGG
>NZ_JBFAXQ010000018.1:0-180460 GCF_040680855.1 Kribbella sp. NPDC051952 | reverse complement strand
ACGAAGTCGACCACGACCGGCTGGTCGGTGACCGACATGGCCTTGTCGATCGTCGCGTCGACCGAGTCCTTGTCGGTGCTTCGAACCCATCACGTCGTACGCGCCGCCGTAGGCCTTACGGGTGATGACGGTGATCATCGGCACGGTGGCCTCGGCGTACGCGTAGATCAGCTTGGCGCCGCGGCGGATGATGCCGTTCCACTCCTGGTCGGTGCCGGGCAGGAAGCCCGGGACGTCGACGAAGGTCAGGATCGGCACGTTGAACGCGTCGCAGGTCCGGACGAACCGGGCCGCCTTCTCGGACGCGTCGATGTCGAGGGTGCCGGCGAACTGCATCGGCTGGTTCGCGACCACCCCGACCGGGCGGCCCTCGACCCGGCCGAAGCCGACGATGATGTTCGGCGCGAACAGCGTCTGCACCTCGAGGAACTCACCGTCGTCGACGACCGCCTCGATCGCTGTGTGCATGTCGTACGGCTGGTTCGGCGAGTCCGGGACCAGCGTGTCCAGGGCGAGATCGGTCTCGGTCGGCTCGAGGTCCGCGGGTGCGTCGTACACCGGCGGGTCCTCGAGATTGTTCTGCGGGAGGTGACCGACCAGGGCCTTCACCCACTCGATCGCATCCTCCTCGTCGCTGCCGAGGTAGTGCGCGTTGCCGGACTTGGTGTTGTGCGTACGGGCGCCGCCGAGCTCCTCCTGCGTGACGTCCTCACCGGTGACGGTCTTGATCACGTCCGGACCGGTGATGAACATGTACGACGACTCGTCGACCATGACTGTGAAGTCGGTGACCGCGGGGGAGTAGACCGCGCCGCCCGCGCACGGGCCCATGATCAGAGAGATCTGCGGGATCACGCCGGAGGCACGGACGTTGCGGCGGAAGATCTCGCCGTACAGGCCGAGGCTGACCACGCCCTCCTGGATCCGGGCGCCGCCGGAGTCATTGATGCCGATCAGTGGGCAGCCGATCTTGGTGGCCAGATCCATCACCTTGAGGATCTTCTCGCCGAAGACCTCTCCCAGGCTGCCGCCGAAGACGGTGAAGTCCTGGGCGAACACGCACACCTGGCGGCCGTCGATGGTGCCGTAGCCGGTCACCACGCCGTCGCCGTACGGGCGGTTGGTGTCGAGGCCGAAGCTCGTCGAGCGATGTCTGGCGAACTCGTCCAGCTCGGCGAAGGAGTCCTCGTCCAGCAGCAGCGCGATCCGCTCCCGGGCAGTCTTCTTGCCGCGGGCATGCTGCTTCTCCACCGCGCGCTCCGACCCGGCGTGCACGGCCTCGTCCAGCCGGTTCTCGAGATCCGCGATCTTGCCGGCGGTGGTGTGGATGTTCACCGTCTCTCCCATAGACGGGCAGCCTACGCGTCAGTACGCCGTACCGCCCTGTGACGTCGGCCGCAACGCCGCCCGACTGAACCCGCACGCTCGATAGGTTGCCGGGGTGGCTGAGCCTGTTGTCGACGACCTGGTCCGGGACATGTACGAGCGCGTCGCCAGACACACCGGTGGCACGCTGCCGGCCGAGCTCGCCGAGCAGGTCCGAATGGCGGAGGCGCCCGGGTCGGCGAGCAGGTGACCGGGTTGGCGACGACGCGGCGTTGAGCACGCCTAGGGCGCAGGCGCCGGTGAACGCGCCGGCCAGCGTGGCAGCATCCTCCGAGCAGTCCGCCCAGCACGGGAGGGACGCGCGCTGATCAGGCTGGTCCGACGACGAAGATCTTGGTCAGGCGGGCGGCCAGGGCGAGGTCACCGCGGACCGAGAGGCGTTGCTTGAGTACGGCGAGCACCGGGTCCTCGTTGCCCGTGACAACCCGCAGCAGCGTGGCAGGATCGGTCCGGATCGAGATGTCCACGGTCTCCGGCTGACCGGTGAGCACCGTGCACCGGCTGTCGCGGATCCGGATCCAGCGTTCGTCCACGTCGAGTCGGCCGTCCTCGCCCGCGCCCGTGATCTGCCAGGCGACGGTTGCATCGAACCCGGCGGCCCGGGCGGGACGGAGGTACTCCGGCATCCGGCGAAAGATCTCGCGCAACGCGACCTCTCGCAGACCCCCGATGAGCCGATGCCGGAGCTCCCGCTCCGACGTCTGGTCGACCAATCGCGCCAACTCGGTTGCATCCAGGGTGGTGAGCCCATCGGCATCGAGCCAGCTCGCACTGCCTCGCTCGGCCATCGACCACCCCCGCGGCAGTTCCTACCAGACCGTAGGAATTTCCTACGATCTGGTAGGTTTGTCAAGTGGTGGAGGATGCTGAGAAACGCCGTCGCGCGGCGCACCTCGGCCCGGAGCGACGCCGTCCGATGATCCTGGACGCAGCCCTCGAAGTCTTCTCCGCGAACGGCTATCCCGGGACGACGATGCAGTCGGTCGCGGACGCCGCTGGCGTGACCAAACCCGTCGTCTACGACTGTTTCGCGAACCGCGACGAGCTGCTGCTGGCCCTGCTCGCCCGCGAGGAGCAGCACCTGGTCACCTCGATCGTCTCCGCGC
Source organism: Kribbella sp. NPDC051952 (assembly GCF_040680855.1). NCBI lineage: Bacteria > Bacillati > Actinomycetota > Actinomycetes > Propionibacteriales > Kribbellaceae > Kribbella > Kribbella sp. NPDC051952. The sequence goes on along the minus strand of NZ_JBFAXQ010000018.1, from coordinate 177,968 downwards.
TGCCGGCAGACCCGAGCGTCGGCACGCCCGAGGAGCACGTCCTCGACGGCCTGACCGCGTTCCTCACCACGGCCGCGAAGAATCCGCGCTCCTGGCGGATCGTCTTCGGAGCCCAGTACGGCGCCGCACCCGCGGTGTCCGAGCGGGTCCGGGCCGCCCGTGCGTTCCTGGTCGAAGGCCTGCGGCTGACCCTGCTGAAGTCCCTGCCCGGCGTCACCGACCCGGAGGCGAACCTCCCGGTGCTGGCCGAGATGCTCGCCTCGATGACCGAGGCCTGCGCCCGGATGCTCGTCGTCGACGGCACCGACCGCAGCCCGGTGGAGCTGGCCAAAGTGGTGTCCCAGGTCGTTGGTGGCGGGTTCGGGAACGTTTGATTCCTTACTGTGAAGTAGCTGAGCAGAGGGTCACGATCGGCTTCCAGTGGGCGGACTGTGCGGCGATCGCGGGCGACCGCCGATAGGGTGGGCGAACGTGACCGAGACCGGTAGTGAGACCCGTACCCGCGCGCGGTTCGAGGTGCCCGAAGAACTTCGGGCCGACGTCCGCCTGCTCGGCGAGATCCTCGGCAAGGTTTTGGTCGAGTACGCCGGACAGCCGCTGCTCGACGACGTGGAGAAACTCCGCGAGCTGACCATCGCCGGAGACGGCGCAGCGGCCGAGCAACTCGTCGCCTCCTGGCCGCATGAGCGGGCCGAGGACGTCGCGCGGGCTTTCACCTGTTACTTCCACCTGACCAACCTCAGCGAGGAGCTGCACCGCGCCCGCGTGCTGCGTGAGCGGGACCGCTCCGGCGAGGCCCCGTCGGTGTCGGAGCTGGCCCAGGCCGTCGAGCAGATCTCGAAGGAGAGCGGCGAGCAGCAGGCTCGCGCACTCCTCAACGGGCTGGAGTTCCGCCCGGTGCTGACCGCGCACCCGACCGAAGCCCGCCGGCGCGCCGTGCTGGCGACGATCCGGCGGATCTCGTCGTTGCTGGACGAGCGCGGCGACCCGCGCACCGGCGACAGCGAGCTCGCCGAGAACCAGCGCCGCCTGATCGAGCAGGTCGACATCCTGTGGCGTACGTCGCAGCTGCGCACCAGCCGTCCGTCGCCGCTGGACGAGGTCCGCTCCGCGATGGCCGTCTTCGAGGAGACCCTCTTCGATGTCATCGGCAACGTCTACCGGCGGCTGGACGACGCGCTCGCCGGTGACGCGGCCGGGACCCGGCTGCCCGTGGTGGCGCCGTTCGTCCGGCTCGGCTCGTGGATCGGCGGCGACCGCGACGGCAACCCCAACGTCACCGCCGCGATCACCCGCGAGGCCATGCAGATCCAGGCCGACCACGTACTGCGGGCGCTCGAACAGGCGACCGACGTACTCGGCCGCGCCCTGACCCTGGACGCGGCGACCACTCCGCCGTCCGCACCGGTCCGCCGGATCCTCGAGGACGCCCGGGCCGTCAACCCCGAGCTGATCGCGGACATCGAGACTCGTTCGCCCGCCGAGCCGCACCGACAGCTCCTGCTGCTCGCAGCCAAGCGTCTGGCCGCGACCCGCGCCCGTGACGCCGACTTCGGCTACCCGCGGGCCGCTGACTTCCTGCACGAGCTCAAGGTGCTGCAGGACTCCCTGGTGACCGCAGGCGCACCACGCCAGGCGTACGGCGACCTCCAGCAGCTCATCTGGCAGGTCAACTCGTTCGGCTTCCACCTGGCCGAGCTGGAGGTCCGCCAGCACTCGTCCGTCCACACCAAGGCCCTCGAAGAGGTGCTCGGTGGCGGCGAGCTGTCCGACCAGACCGAGGAGGTGCTGGCGACGCTGCGGGTGATCGGGCAGATCCAGCAGCGCTTCGGCCCGGAGGCGTGCCGTCGGTACGTCGTTTCGTTCACCCGGAACGCCGGCGACCTCGCAGCGGTCTACGAGCTCGCGGATGCGGCCCTGGACGGCCGTCCGATCGAGCTGGACGTCGTACCGCTGTTCGAGACCGGTGAGGACCTGCAGAACTCGGTGGAGGTGCTGGACAACGCGATCCAGCTCACCCGGGTCCGGCACCGTCTCACCGCCAACGACCGGCGCTTCGAGGTCATGCTCGGGTACTCCGACTCCGCCAAGGACGTCGGCCCGGTGTCGGCCACACTGGCCCTGTACGACGCGCAGGCGCGGATCACCGCGTGGGCGCAGCGCAATGCGATCCGGCTGACCCTGTTCCACGGTCGTGGTGGGGCGCTGGGGCGTGGCGGTGGTCCGGCGAACCGCGCCGTACTGGCGCAGGCTCCTGGGTCGGTGGCCGGGCGGTTCAAGCTCACCGAGCAGGGTGAGGCGATTCCGGCCCGGTACGGCAACGCGGCGATCGCGCAGCGGCACATCGAGCAGGTGACCGCGGCGACGTTGCTGGCGTCCACTCCGGCCATCGAGGAGCGGGCGGCCGCGGCGGCCAATCGGTTCGCCGAGATCGAGAAGACCCTCGACGAGGCCGCGCGTACGGCGTACCACCGGCTGGTGAAGGCGGATGGGTTCGCGGAGTGGTTCGGCCGCGTCACGCCGCTGGAGGAGCTGGGTCAGCTGCCGCTCGGGTCGCGGCCCGCACGGCGTGGGGTCGCGGTGTCCTCGCTGGAGGACCTGCGCGCGATCCCGTGGGTCTTCGCGTGGTCGCAGGCCCGTGTCAACGCGCCCGGCTGGTACGGCCTGGGTACGGCACTCGCTGCGGTCGGGGATGTCGCCGCACTGCGGGACGCCAACCAGAACTGGCCGCTGTTCCAGGTGATGCTGGAGAACGCGGAGATGTCGCTGGCAAAGACCGACCGGCGCATCCTGGGCCGCTATCTGGAGCTGGGCGACCGGGCGGACCTGACGCAGCTGATGCTCGACGAGCACGCGCTCACGACCGAGTGGGTGCTCAAGGTGCTCGACCAGGATCGCCTGCTGGTCGCGCGCCGCGTGCTGGGCCGAGCGGTCGAGCTACGGAACCCGTACGTCGATGCCCTCAGCTACCTGCAGTTGCGGGCACTGCGGACCCTGCGCACCGATGACTCGCTGGATGAGCAGCAGATCGTCCGGACCCGGCAGTTGCTGTTGCTGACCGTCTCGGGCGTTGCCGCCGGTCTGCAGAACACCGGCTGATGTTCAGCGACCTGGAACGGCCGCCCCTGGATGCGAGGTTCTTGCGGGGGCGGCTGGTTCGGCCTGGCTCGTTCTGGACCCAGATCGACATACTCGCGGAGACGCCGTCGACCAACGCGGTTGTCGCGGCTGCGGCGGCTGAGGGAGCGGCCGAGGGGTTGGTGGTGGCTGCGGAGTACCAGTCGTCCGGTCGTGGGCGGCTGGGGCGTACGTGGACCACTCCACCGCGTTCGGCGTTGCTGATGTCGGCTTTGCTGCGTCCGACTGCTGTGAGCGCGTCTCGGTGGCCATGGCTCGGTCTGTTGGTCCCGCTGGCCGTGGCGGCCGCCGTACGCCAGGTGGGGGAGGTCCCTGCGCTGGTGAAGTGGCCGAACGACGTACTGGTCGAGGACCGCAAGCTGGCCGGGATCCTGCTCGAGCGGATCGACGGACCGGCCGCAGTGGTCGGGATCGGCCTGAACGTCACCCTTCGCGAGGCCGAGAAGCCGCACCCCGCCGCGACCTCACTGGCGCTCGAGAAGGCTGTCACCACGGACCGCGCGACGGTGCTGGCAGCCATACTGCGTGAGCTGTCCGGCCGTTATCAGGCCTGGGTGGACGCAGCCGGAGACCCGGCCACGATCCTGCCCGAGTACCGCGAGCTCTCAGCCACGCTGGGCAGCAAGGTCCGGGTGGAACTGCCCGACGGGACCTTCCTCGAAGGCACCGCACGGGACCTGGCCGACGACGGCCGTCTCATCGTCGACACTCCCGACGGTCCACGCCCGCTGGCCGCCGGCGACGTCACCCACCTACGCAGCGCCTGACGCCTCGGCGATACTGACGCCGCGGTCCGGGCGGTGGACGACGACGATGCGATTGCCTGCCTGCACCCGACCGGTCGACACCACCTTGAGGTAGGCGCCGACCCGGCCGGTCGCCACGAATCGCCTGTGAAACTTGGGGATTCCGACCCGGGCGGACAGATTTCCGCAGGGATCGCGGGGCGACCGCACCTCGACCACGATGCCGTTCTTCGGCCCGCCGATCCGCCAGCGTTCTCCGATCAAGGCGTGGGTGATGTCCAGGCCGTGCGTCGTCAGGTTCTCGCCGAACAGGCCGGGCGGGATGTCCCGGTCCAGTTCGGTCGACCACCAGTCGGCGTCCTCCTCGGCGTACGCATAGAGCGCTTTGTCCGGTCCGCCGTGGAACCGTTTGTCGCATTGCTGGTCTCCGGCGAGCCCGAGTTCGCCGACCGGCACCGGGCCGGTGACCGGGCGCTTGTCGATCGCGGTCCAGCGGACCGGACCGCGGATCAGCTCGTGGACGACGTTGACCGCGACGAGTTGGGCGGGCATCAGGTCGCCCGGGTGATCCACCGGATCGGATCACCGCTGTCGAGGTCGGGGCAGCCGGCGTCGTGCAGGGCGCCGGCGACGAGGGTACGGCGGTACGACGCGAACGTGATCACGTGCGCGATCATCGCTCCGGCCGTGTAGACCTCGACCGAATCACCGGGGCAGACGACGAGTTCGTCAAGGCGGTTGCCGGCGCAGATCGCACCGACCTCGGCGGCGAACGCGGGGCCGACCTCGTCCAGCCGGCGCCGCATGCTCTGCACGCTTTCGCCTTGTTCTACAGCGAAGTCGTACTCCTGACCGGCCAGGTTCGCGTGCCACATCCCGAGCTGGCCGATCAGGCGGGACAGCAGCGAGCGAAGCGTCGGATCGGTGTCGATGCCTTCGACCGAGATCTCGATCGGGGTGTCCAGTTGCTCGTCGGTCAGTGTCGCCGCCTGGTCACACATCTCGCCGAGCAGCCAGACGTGATGGTCGACGATCGTACGGAGAAGATCCATGGAGGTCACCTTGTCCCTGGCCGGTACCCGCAGGCCGTTCGGTGGGTGGAAGTGGATGCCACTCGGCGCGTCGATCCGGATCCGGTCCGGGCGACCACGCCAGGCTCGCGGGGCGACGCCGTACGCGCGGGTGAAGGCGCGGGTGAAGGCCTCGTGGGAGCCGTAGCCCGCCTCGACCGCGACGTCGAGGATGTGGCCGGGGCCGGTCAGCAGCCGGTACGCCGCCCGCTCGAGCAGGATGCGGCGACGGAAGGCGCCCGGCCGCTCGCCCGCCGCGGTCTCGACCACTCGATCGAGATGAGATCGCGACAGCTGGACCCGGGCCGCCAGTTCGGTGGCGTTCGCCTCGTGATCGTCGAGCGCGTCGGCCAGTACATCGACGAAGGCGGCGAACACGTCGGTGGTCATACCCACCATCGTGCCGCCGCCCAGGCCGACTTACTTGATCGTTTTCGCTTTAGCTCGTGAAAATCTTGGCCGCCCCTTACCCTTCCCTTCCTCTTCCTTCCTTCCCTTTCTTCTACTAGCTCGTGAAGATCTTCACCGCTGTGATGAGGGTTTCTACTACGCCGTAGCCGAGGAGGACGGCGACGAGGAGCCAGGAGATCACCAGGCGTGGGGTCTGGTTCATGAGGATGCCTCCACCGTCGACTCGGACTTCTCGTGGAACCGCTCGGACACCTTCCGGATCAGCAGGTTGGCGATGAACCCGACCGCCAGCACACCCACCATCGTGAACAACGCCGGCCGGTACGCCGCGGCCGTCAGCGTGCCCGGCTTGCCCTCACGGTCCAGGAACCCGTTGATGATCAGCGGACCCGCGATCCCCGCCGCCGACCAAGCGGTCAGCAGCCGGCCATGGATCGCGCCGACCTGATACGTGCCGAAGAGATCCCGCAGGTACGCCGGAACCGTCGCGAACCCGCCGCCGTAGAAGGAGATGATCACCGCGGCCAGCAGTACGAAGATGACCGTGCTGTTGTGCCCGACGGTGGCGAGCAGGAAGTACGCGATGATGCCGACGCCCAGGTACATCGCGTAGATGGGCTTGCGGCCGATCAGGTCCGACGTGGTCGACCAGCCGAATCGCCCAGCCATGTTGAAGATCGACAACAATCCGACGAACCCCGCGGCCGCCGCGACCGCGACGCTGGACTTGCCGCCGGAGGCCCGGAAGAAGTCCTGGATCATCGGGCTGGCCTGCTCGAGGATGCCGATACCCGCGGTGACGTTGCAGAACAGCACCACCCAGAGGAACCAGAACTGCGGCGTCTTGATCGCGTTCGCCGCCGACACGTTGGCTGTGGTGACCAGTGCCTTCTGCTTGACCGAGGCCGGGTCGAACCCGTCCGGCGCCCAGCCGTCCGCGGGAACCCGGATGTTGAACACCCCGAACATCATGATCACGAAGTAGCCGACGCCGAGGGTGAGGAACAGCCCGACCAAGGCCCCGCCGCCGGCTACCGACGTACTGACGTCTGGGTCGTAACCCGAGTCGTACAGGCTGAGCAGTTGCCGGGACAGCGGGCTGGCAACGAGTGCGCCGCCGCCGAATCCCATGATCGCCAGGCCGGTCGCGAGTCCCGGGCGGTCCGGGAACCACTTGATCAGCGTGGAGACCGGCGAGATGTAGCCGATTCCCAGGCCGATGCCGCCGATGACGCCGTACCCGAGGTAGACCAGCCAGAGCTGGCCGGTGCCGATGCCGAGCGCGCCGACCAGGAAGCCGGTGGCCCAGAAACAGGCGGACACGAACATCGCCTTGCGTGGGCCGCTGCGCTCGACCCAGGTTCCGCCGATCGCAGCGGACAGGCCCAGCATCACGATCGCGATACTGAAGATCACGCCGACCGCGGTCTGACTGGTGTCGAAATGCTTCACCATCGACGTCTTGTACACACTGGTCGCGTACGCCTGCCCGATACACAGGTGAACCGCCAGCGCGGCCGGCGGGATCAGCCAGCGGCTGTATCCCGGAGGTGCGACGGTGTGCTCCCGATCGAGTATCGACAAGATGCCCATCACGGCTCCTTCTCCCGCCCCCCTGTGGTGACCCCTCGCGCATACTGGCGCACTGTATGCATTTTGTGAAGTGTTAAACCACTTCTTTGCCCGATCGGAATCTGCTCTCCCCGGGGCCAGCGCGGCTCGGTCGGTGTGCGAGTGGCTCGGTCGTGTCGGGGGAGGACAGGGAACCCGGGACCTGTGAAACTGGGCTCATGGCGATCTCGGCGAAGTTGTTGGGTGAGGACGAGTATGTCGTCGTCAGCACCCGGACGCACTGGAAGGCTTTGATCTTCCCGGTGTTCCTGCTGCTGGTGGTGGCGGGAGCAGGTGGTTTCCTGGCCGCGATCGTGCCGACCGGGTCGATGCAGACCCCGGCCCGGATCGCGATCCTCGCCGTCGGTGTCGTGATCCTGGCCGCGTTCGCGCTGAAGCCCTTCCTGGACTGGTACTTCTCGACGTACACCGTGACGAATCGCCGCCTGATCACCCGCCACGGCATCCTCACCCGCACCGGCCGAGACATCCCGCTGATGCGGATCAACGACGTCTCCTACGAGCACGGCCTGATCGACCGGCTGCTCGGCTGCGGCACCCTGCACATCGAGTCCGCCGGAGAGCGTGGACAGGTCGTCCTGCCCGACGTACCGCATGTGGAACACGTCCACCTGCAGATGTCCGACCTCCTCTTCGGCGGTCCGGAGGGTCGGATGGGCGACGGCATCCTGGAGAACGAGGATCCGCCCGAGCACATGCGCCGCAGGCCGCAGCAGCAACAGCAACCCCGCTCGGAGGAAGACAGCCAAACCCTCTTCAGCTCCGACGACGACCGCTAATTGTGCTCGTCTGTGGACCAGGCTTCGAGCAGGGCAGGCAGGCGGTCGAGGACTTTGCGGGTGATTTCGTAGGCATCGGGGCCGAATTCCTCGGTGAAGCGGGTTTCGAGTTCCTGTAGATGGCGGTAACCGTCCGCGGCCACAGAGGCGCCGTGGTCGGTGTAGGTGACGATCTTGGCGCGGCCGTCGTCGGGGTCGCTGCGCATCTCAAGGATGTCCAGGGCGACCAGCTCGCGGATCACCTCGCCCATCGATTGCCGGGTCATGCCGGAGCGGGCGGCCATGTCCGCCGCCCGAGCGCCGTCGGCGGGGAGCGTTCCGAAGACCGAGTTGTGGGCCGGCTTGACCTCCGGGTGCCCGCGGCGGTGGGCGGTCCCGACCATGTCGGTCTGGAGGGCGCGATTGGCCCGGTCGACCAGCGCGATCAATGGCTTGCGGTCCGGCCGCGGCAGCTCAACTCTTGACATCTTGTAAGGATACCTTCCAATATGTCGACAGGAATCCTTACAATATCAGGAGAGCCCGATGGACCCCAAGGAGCTACGCGCGGCCGTTGCGGCCCAGTTCACCCGCGGCCACCGCCGGTCGGTCCGGGTCGCCGTCGAGCAGGAGTTCGTCGTCAGCGACGCCGCGACCGGAGACCCCGTACCGATCGAGCGCGTACGGCGAGCCGCCGCGCCCACGTCCGCTTCGCCGTACGTCGGGTTCGAGCCCGGCGGTCAGCTCGAGCTCAGCCTGCCCTGCGGCCCGAACCCGGCCCACCTGCTGTGCGTCCTGACGGCCGACCTCGAACGTCAGCTGATCGCCGATGGGATCCGCATCCAGGCGATCCCGGTCGACCGCCGCCCGGAGGTGCCGCTGCAGCTGACGAGTCCGCGGTACGTCGCGATGCAACGGCACTTCGACACCATCGGACCGTCCGGCCGGCGGATGATGCGGCGTACCGCCTCGACGCAGGTGTGCCTCGACTGGTGGCCGGGGCGCGCGGGGATCGAGCAATGGCGGATCCTCAACCTGGCCGGGCCGTTCCTGGCGGCCGCGTTCGCGCGCAGCGCCGGCCCGGACGGGCGGCTGGCGGCCTGGCTCGACCTCGATCCGGCCCGCACCGGGTTCGACGACCGGGTGCTGTACGGCGATGACCCGATCTCGGCGTACGCCGACCTGGCCGCGGGTGCGACGGTCTTCGTCGAGGGTGGTCCGGCAGCGCACCTGACCACGATGTTCCCGCCGGTCCGGCCGCGGGCGACGTACCTCGAAGTCCGTTTCCTCGACGCGCAGGAACCTGCGACCGTTGGCCGCGCGATCGCCGCACTCACCAGCCTGATGTACGACGACGATCGCCGCCGGCGCGTCCTGGCTGCGTTGGAACCGGAGCGGTCCCGTCTGGCCGACCACTGGCACGCCGCTGCGGCCGGCGAGCTCGACGGATCGGCGGCGGCAGCATGAACGGCGTCCTGTTCGTCACCGACCCGTTGGCCGGGCTGCACGCCGACATCGACGCGACCATCGGCCTGATGAGTGCCACCCAGGACCTCGGCCTCGACGTCTGGTACTGCGAGCCCGAGGAACTCGCCGTGGTGAGCGGGCGGCTGCAGGCGCGCGCTCACCGGATCCGGCTCCGACCGCGTCGCCCGGCGGGAGACGACCACCGGTGGATCGTCGACGCGGTGTGGTGGGACGAGGTGGACGTCGCCACGGTCGGAGTCGCCGGCTTCGACCTGGTGCACCTGCGGATCGATCCACCCGTGGACGCGCGGTACCTGCACACGACGTACCTGCTGGACCTTGCGGGCACTCGGGTCGTCAACCGTCCGGACGGGATCCGGGCGATCCACGAGAAGCTCGTCGCGCTGCGGTTCCCCGAGTTGTGCCCGTCGACGTACGTCGGTGCCTCGGTCGCCAGGTTGCGTGACTTCGTAGCCTCGGTCGGTACGGCGGTGGTCAAACCCGTCGACGGGTTTGCCGGAATCGACGTCTGGCTGGTGTCCGACGACCACACCGCGGTCGCGCTGCTGGAGTCGGCGACCCGCGGCGGGCGCCGGGCCGTGATTGCTCAGGAGTATCTACCGGCAGTTGCGCACGGCAACAAACGGTTGTTCCTGGTGGACGGCGAACTCGTCGGTGCCGTCCTGCGCCGGCCGGCCGTCGACGACTTCCGGATCGGGCCGCCGGTCGCGTCGGCTCCGATCGACGACGCCGACCGCGCGATCGTCGCGAGCCTCGGTCCGGTCCTGCGACATCACGGCCTAGCGATCGCCGGAGTGGATGTCATCGGCGGCCGGCTGATCGAGGTCAACGTGACCTGCCCGGGTGGCATGCACAAGACCGATGCCCTACTCGGCACCCACCTCAGCGAAACCATTGTTCGCCGGCTCATCGAGCCCGCGCTGCTCCCAGAAGGAGTCTCGTCATGAGTACTGTCACGATCGTCTGCATCGCGCTGCTGGGCATCCTGCTTTTCGTCCTCGGCGCCAACGTCACCCGCAACCGCGCGCTCCGCGGGGCCGGCAACCAGGCGCCGACCGACCCGGCGGACCGCCTGCTGATCGCGATCCGCGCGCACGGCAACGCGGCCGAGTACGTCCCGACGATGATCGTTCTGCTGCTGGTGTGTTCGGCGCTGTCGAGCAGTTGGGTGGTCGACGTACTGGCGATTGCGTCGCTGGTCGTCCGGACCACGCATGCGGTCGGGATGCTCTCGGCGAAGACCCTTGCGGCACACGGGCCACTCCGCGATGTCGGTGCCCTCGGCACCTATCTCACCGGCATAGCCCTGGGTATCACTGCGATCGTGACGATCTGAGCAGCGTCAGAACACCTCGAGGCTGACGGGGGCGATCGGCCAGGCGAACGCCGAGGAGGCTGCGTTGAGGGCGCCCTCGGTGTGTTCGGTGACGCGGCCCGCGGCGGCGAACTCGGCGAAGGTCCGGCCGCCGAGGTAGGCGGCGCCGAGCTCGCGGATGGAGAGGGTCAGGTCGGCCGGGTCGTCGGTGGGTTCGCAGCTGACCGAGGCGCCGTCGGTGGTCAGCCGGAACCGCCCGGCGTTGGACGGAATGATGTCGTCGGCAACCTCGAAGACGAGATCCACGGCGACGGCGTACTGGCGTTGTCCGAGGGCCCGCGCGACATCCGTGATCCGGACCCAGAGCGACTCGCTCACCCGGCGGTTCAGCGCGGTCGGCGTGGTGACGAGTTGCTGCAGCGGCTCGTCCAGTGCGGCGTACCCGTACCCAAGAGTCGCGGCGAGGTCCAGGGTCAGGACGTACTGCCACAACGCCGTGTACGCCGCCGGGCTGAGCGCGACCAGCTCCTCGACCAGCACCTCGTTGGCCGGGCCGGTCGCCTCCCAGTTCATCTTGCCGCGCCACAACGCGTACCCGTCGAGGGTGCCGGCCTCGTCGCGGTGCACGAGGATCTGGCGCTCGATCCGGCCGTCGCGATGGTCCTTCTTGTCCTCCAGATGCTTCTGCCAGCCGAGGTCCGACCGACCGGACACACCCGGCCGTCGTTCCTGCAGGGCCCGCAGCAGCGGCGGCAGCTCCTTGAGGGCCTCATCCGCGGTCAGTACGCCGAGCTCGCCCGGCCGGAGCTCCACCCGCGGCGGCCCGACCCGGCGGAGGTCGATCTCGTAGGACGTCCCCCATGCGGCGGCGCCGTACCCGAAGCGGCCGTAGATCCCGGGCTCGCTGGCCCACAGCACCGCGATCGCCTCCGGGACCTCGCGCAGTTGGCGTGAGATCAACTCCGACATCACGCCGCGCCTTCGATGCGTCGCCCGTACGCCGACTCCGGTCACGTGGGCGGCCGCGACCACCGCGCCCGGCACGGACAGATCCCGCGTCAACGCCCTGGTCGTGCCGACGACCTCCGCGCCGTCGGTCGCCAGCAACGCCCGCTCAGGCTCGAACTGCTGCTTGCCCAACTCGTCGTCATCCGACGGATCGAACATCATCGCCCCGGCAAACACCGCCGACACGGCCTCATAGTCCTCAGCCACACCCGCCCGCACCACGATCTCGTTCACCGTCGCATCTTCACACGCCCCACCGACACCCGGTCAACAACACACTTCCGCGGGGGTCAGACCGCCTCTACGCCGTCGACGAGCCATTGGCCGTTGACGGATTGGAGGGTTAGTTGGACTCGGGTGCGTTGGACGCTGGGGGTTTTGAGGGTCTTGGTTGTTGTCGAGGTGTCGACGAACAGGAGGACGTGGGCGGTGGAAGCGGTCACGTCCTTGACGGCGGCGTCGATGACCTTGGCCTGGGCGACGGCCTCTTGGCTCAGTTGTTGTGGGCGGATCGCGGTCACGGTCTGCCCGAACTCGGCGCCGAACTGGTCGGTCGTGACCTTCTTGGTCGCCGCCGCGTAGTCGTCCAGCTTGCGGTAGTCGTAGCTGAACAGAACCGGCACATCAGCCTGCGCAGCCGCCAGCACGTCCTTCTGCACCTGCGCGCCCGGCCCGGCCGCGTCGAGCTTGGACTGGAGGTCGTCGGCGCGCTTGGCCTGCGAACTCGCATCGGCCCGCACGATGGCGACCGCGGCGACGCCGGAGACGATGCTCACCAGCAGCAGTACGGCGAGCACGATGCTGACAATGACGCCTGGGTGCAGACGGCGTGACGGCGCAGACGGGTACGTCATCGACCAGCCAGGGTCAGCGAACGACGGGTAAGTCGCCGGTGTTCTCGTCGTCGAACGCGGTGCCGTCGGAGAGTGCGGCCGGGGTGTCCGGCGCCGGGTGGTGCTCGGCCTCGTCCAGCTCGATCTCTTCGCGGAACACGAACTTGCGGTACGACCAGAACCGGAACAGCGTGCCGAGCCCCAGGCCGACGAAGTTCGCGGCGATGTTGTCCGACAGCCAGCTGTGCATGTCGAGCACGTACCGGGAGAAGCCGAGGCAGCCGGCCGCGATCAGCAGGCCGATGCCGTTCAGCACGAAGAACAGCACGTACTCGCGGTGCAGTCCGCTGCGCTCGCGGTGCCGCCAGGTCCAGTACCGGTTCCCGAAGTACGTCGCGACCGTGGCCACCGTGGTCGAGATCAGCTTGGCGGTCAGCGGCTTGTGGTGCAGCATGCCCTCGCCGGAGTCAGCCAGCACCAGCGGGTTGTTGAACACCAGCCAGTTGTAGATCGGCAGGTCCACGACGAGACCGAGCAGACCGACCAGACCGAACTTGGCCACTTCGTGCACCAGGTGCTCGACCTGGCGATACAGCGTGGTGACGAGTTTCAACGGTCTCGGGCACTTTCTGTGATCACACCGCAACGGGAGGGCAGCTCCCCACGGTACCCGCCGACCGGGCCGACCCTGAAATCCCGCGTGCGTCCTGACGCGATGAGCTGTCCGGTCCAATACCGACGCGATGAGCTGTCTGATCCAATACTGTGGCCGCCGTACGTCCGGTGATGTATGGACATTAGGCTCACGTCCGTGAAGTTCGCTCGTAACGATCTCCCCGTCGGGACACCGGTCGTCGGCATGGTCGGCGGTGGTCAGCTGGCCCGGATGACGCAGGAAACCGCGATCGCGCTCGGCATCCAGCTCCGCGTCCTGGCCGAAGGCCCGACCGTGTCCGCGGCCCAGGCGGTCGCCGACGCCCCGGTGGGCGACTACAAGGACCCCGAGACGGTACGCCGGTTCGCCGCCGAGTGTGACGTGGTCACCTTCGACCACGAGCACGTCCCGACCGATCTCCTGCACGCGCTCGAAGCCGACGGGATCAAGGTCTTCCCGGGTCCCGACGCGCTGGTCCACGCTCAGGACAAGGCGGTCATGCGCCAGCGCCTCGACACGTTCGACGCGCCCGCACCGGCCCATCAGGTGGTCGAGACCGCCGCCGACGTCGCCGACTTCGCCAAGCGGGTCGGCGGGTTCCCGATCATCCTCAAGACCACCCGCGGTGGGTACGACGGCAAGGGTGTCTGGTTCGTGGACGGGCCGGACGACGCGCAGATCGCCACCGCGTTCGGTTCCGGCGTACCGATCCTGGCTGAGGAGAAGGTCGACTTCGTCCGCGAGCTGTCCGCGATCGTGGCCCGGTCGCCGCACGGCCAGGCGGTCGCGTACCCGATTGTCGAGTCGGTCCAGGAGAACGGGATCTGTGTCGAGGTCACCGCACCCGCTCCCGGCCTGGACCCGGACAAAGCGTCCCTGGCCCAGCAGACCGCCCTGCGGATCGCCGGCGAGCTCGGCGTGGTCGGCATCCTCGCGGTCGAGATGTTCGAGGCCCGGGACGGGCGACTGCTCGTCAACGAGCTCGCGATGCGCCCGCACAACACCGGTCACTGGTCGATCGACGGCGCGGTCACCTCGCAGTTCGAGAACCACCTCCGCGCTGTCCTCGATCTGCCGCTCGGATCGCCGGCCGCGCGAGCGCCGTACACGGTGATGGTGAACGTGCTTGGCGGCGACGTCGACGATATGCACCGCGGGCTGCTGCACTGCATGGCCCGCGATCCCGGGCTGAAGGTCCACTTCTACGGGAAGTCGGTCAAGCCGGGTCGCAAGGTCGGCCACGTCACGGCGTACGGCGACGACCTCGAGAAGACCCGTGAACGAGCGCGGCACGCGGCCGCCTATCTGACCGGCACCATCGACGAATAGGAAGCACAGTGATTGGCATCGTGATGGGGTCGGACAGCGACTGGCCGACGATGAAGGCCGCGGCCGAGGTGTGTGACGAATTCGACGTGCCCTTTGAGGCAGACGTCATCTCCGCGCACCGGATGCCGGTCGAGATGATCGATTACGGACGGTCAGCACACGAGCGGGGCCTGAAGGTGCTGATCGCCGGCGCCGGTGGGGCCGCGCACCTGCCGGGCATGCTCGCGGCGGTGACTCCGCTGCCGGTGATCGGCGTACCGGTGCCGTTGAAGTATCTGGACGGAATGGACTCGCTGCTGTCGATCGTGCAGATGCCGGCCGGGGTTCCGGTGGCGACGGTGTCGATCGGCAACGCCCGGAACGCGGGCCTGCTCGCGGTCCGGATCCTGGCCGCTTCCGACGAGAAGCTGCGGGACCGGATGATCGCTTTCCAGGAGGGTCTGGCCGACCTCGCCCGGGCCAAAGGCGCCACTGTGCGTGATGGGGCTGAAGATATCCGTAAAGGCTGAGCCGACGGCAGTTTTCCACAGGCTGGCAGAGGGTATTCGTCAGGTCCCATCACTTGTCGTCTAAGGTCGTCGATCGTGACTCCGCCCACTGATTCGGATACACAGCGCATCCCGGTCCGGTATTGGATCTGGCTGTTCGGTGCTGCCGTTTCGCTGCTGGGTGACCTGACCATGACGTTCGCGATCGGATGGTCGGCCAGCCGGCACGGTGGTGGTGTCGCCGGACTGGTCCTGCTGCTGGCCGCGGCTCCGCGTGCCGCCCTGCTGCTGGTCGGCGGAGCGGTCGGCGATCGGTTCGGTGCACCCCGCGTTCTGCTCGCCAGTTGTATGGCGATGTTCGTCGTGACCGCGGCCCTCGTGCCGGCCTCGCTGCACGTGGGCGAGCCGGTGTGGCTGCTCGTCGTACTGGCGCTCGTCGTCGGTGTGATCGACGCGTTCTTCCTGCCGTCGTCGCGGTCCATGCCACGCCTGCTCGTCCCGGCGAACCAGGTACCGCGGGCCCTGGCCAGCTTCCAGGTCACCGGCGTCGTGTTCGCCGTCACCGGTACGGCGGTCGGCGGCGTGCTGGTGAACTGGGCCGGGCTCAAGGCCGCGGCCGGCTTCGACGCGCTGACGTTCGGCGTGATGATCGTCGTACTGATTCTGCTGCGGAACACGATCGCACCGCCCGGGCGGATGCCGACCGGGATGATCCGGTCGATCGTGGCCGGGATCAAGGTCGCGTTCGGCCGTCCGCTCACGCGGGCGTTGCTGATCACGATGACTGTCGCCGCCGGTCTGCTGATGCCGCTGGACGCGTTGCTGTTCCCGCTGCTCGCTCGGTCGCACGGATGGGACGCCGCGACCGCGGGTCTGCTCGTCGCGAGCCGGAGTCTGGGCGTGGGGGTGATCGCGCTGCGCATCCTGATGCGTGGCGCCTTTCCACGGCCGGGCATCTTCGCCGCCGTCGGCCTCCTGGTCGCGGCGGTCGGTCTGTTCGGGCTCTCTGTCCTGGATCCGCTGCCGCTGGCCTTTGCGGCCGGCATGCTGAGCGGGATCGGCGTGGGGACGTTCACCGGTCACGTGCTGCCGCTGCTGATGAACTCGGTCGAGCGCGAGTACCAGTCCCGCCTGCAGTCCGTCGTCGTGCTGTGTCAGAGCCTGGCGCTCGTGGTGATGAACCCGGTGCTCGGCGGTCTCGCGGATGTGAACGGGGTCGGCATCACCGGTGTCTGCCTCGGCATCTCGGTCGCCGCGGCAGCCACCGGTCTCGTCGTACTGACCCGCCCGGTGTTGCGGGCGGCGACCGTCTCCTAGGGCTCTTAAGGCTCTTAGGGTTTGCCGGGGGCCCGGTAGGTCCAGCCCGCGGCGCGCCACGCGTCGGCGTCGAGCCGGAGGCGGGCGTCGATGATCACCGGATCGACGACGGCGCCCCGGAGCGCGACCGGGTCGAGCTCGCGGAACTCCGGCCACTCGGTCAGGTGCAGTACGGCGTGTGCACCCTCGCAGGCCTCGACCGCCGAGGCGGCGTAGCGCAGCGTCGGGCGGACCCGGCGGGCGTTCTCCATCGCCTCCGGGTCGTAGACCGAGACGTTCGCGCCGTGCAGCTGGATCCGGCCGGCCACGTCGAGGGCGGGCGAGTCGCGGACATCGTCCGTACCGGCCTTGAACGCGGCACCGAGGACGGTGACGTTCTTGCCGACCCACTCGCCGCCGAGCATCTTGTGGGTGATGTCGACGATCCCGGCACGACGGCGCTGGTTGATGTCGTCGACCTCGCGCAGGAACGTGATGACCTCTTCGACGCCGAGCTCACCGGCCCGGTGCATGAATGCGCGCAGGTCCTTCGGCAGGCAACCGCCGCCGTAGCCCGGGCCGGCGTTCAGCATGCCGCGACCGATCCGCTTGTCGTACCCGAGCGCGTCGGCCAGCTGGGTGACGTCGGCACCGGTCGCGTCGGCCATCTCCGCGAGTGCGTTGATGAACGAGATCTTCGTGGCCAGGAAGGCGTTCGCGCCGCCCTTCACCAGCTCCGCGGTCGGCAGGTTGCAGACGACTACCGGCGTACCCTCGCTGATCGGGGTGGCGAAGACCTCCCGCAGCCGGGTCTCGGCGGCGTCGGACTGGACGCCGAACACGAGCCGGTCCGGGTGCAGCGTGTCGTCCACGCCGTGCGCCTCGCGGAGGAACTCCGGCTGCCAGGCGATCTCGACGCCGGCGCCCGCCGGGGCCTCGGTGTGGAAGCGGCTCTCGACCTTCTTAGACGTACCGACCGGGACGGTGGAGCGGCCCACCACGAGGGTCGGCCGGGTCAGCAGCGGGGCGAGCATGTCGACGACCGAATTCACCTGGGACAGGTCGGCCGCTTCGCTGCTCTCGTGCTGCGGGGTGCCCACGCAGATGAAGTGCACGTCGGCCCAGTCGGCGATCTGGTGGTAGTCCTTGGTGAACCGCAGCCGGCCGGAGTCCACGTGCTTCTTCAGCAACGGGTCCAGCCCAGGTTCGTACAGCGGGGCCTTGCCGTCGTTCAGCAGCTTCAGCCGGTGCTCGTCGATCTCGACGCCGATCACGTCGAAACCGAATTCGGCCATCCCCGCAGCGGTGTTCGCACCCAGGTAGTTGGTGCCGATCACGGCGATCCGCAGCGGGCGGGAGGTCGCTTCACTCATGTCGTGGACTCTACCCATCGTGGTTATCAGCCGGTGACCGGCGTGTGGCCACCGGTATTCCAGGCCGTGCGGAGTTGGTCACTTTCGGCGTACGACGTCCTCCGTTCGCGGATTGTTCGTCGTACTGTGTGACTCGTGAGTAACTCATTCGACCTGTACGCGCTGTCCGAGGAGCACCAGGCGATCCGGGAAGCGGTTCGCGCCGTCTGTGACGCCAAGGTCGCCCCGCACGCCGGTGACGTGGACGAGCTGGCCGAGTTCCCGAAGGCGTCGTACGACGCGCTGAAGGCGTCGGACTTCCACGCGCCGCACATCCCGGAGGAGTACGGCGGCGCCGGGGCGGACGCGCTCGCGACCGTCATCGTGATCGAGGAGGTCGCCCGGGCCTGCGCCTCGACCTCGCTGATTCCGGCCGTGAACAAGCTCGGCTCGCTGCCGCTGCTGCTGTCCGCATCGGACGAGGTCAAGCAGCGCTACCTGCCGCCGGTCGCGTCGGGTGACGCGATGTTCTCGTACTGCCTGTCCGAGCCCGAGGCCGGTTCGGACGCCGTCTCGATGAAGACGCGGGCGGTGCTCGACGGTTCGGATTACGTGCTGAACGGCGTGAAGCGCTGGATCACCAACGCCGGGGTCTCGGACTACTACACGGTGTTCGCGGTGACCGATCCGGACGCGCGGTCCCGCGGGATCTCGGCGTTCGTGGTGGAGAAGTCGGACGACGGGGTTTCCTTCGGCGCACCGGAGAAGAAGCTCGGCATCAAGGGTTCGCCGACGCGCGAGGTGTACTTCGACAACGTCCGGATCCCCGCCGACCGGATGATCGGTGCCGCGGGCACCGGCTTCGCTACGGCGATGGCGACGCTCGACCACACCCGGGTCACGATCGCGGCGCAGGCGCTGGGGATCGCTCAGGGCGCGCTGGACTACGCGCTCGGATACGTGCAGGAGCGCAAGCAGTTCGGCAAGGCGATCGCGGAGTTCCAGGGCCTGCAGTTCATGCTCGCCGACATGGGCATGAAGATCGAAGCCGCCCGGCAACTCACGTACGCCGCCGCCGCGCGATCCGAACGCGGCGACAAGGACCTCACCTACTTCGGCGCCGCCGCCAAGTGCTTCGCCTCCGACGTAGCCATGGCCGTCACCACCGACGCCGTCCAACTCCTAGGCGGCTACGGCTACACCCACGACTACCCCGTAGAACGCATGATGCGAGACGCCAAAATCACCCAAATCTACGAAGGCACCAACCAGGTCCAACGCATAGTCATGGCCCGCCAACTGTTGAAGGGCCTGAGCTAAAGCTCCATCCACGGGTGCTCGCCATTTGTCACGCGGTCTCGCCTACGTCGAGCGGCGCTTGTGGGGACGATTTTGTACCCGAATCGGGGCAAGATCCTCCCCGCAGTCGAGCGGCGGAGGACCTCGCGGCGGTTCGGTGGGTGGATCTCACCGTGGATCTGTGGCGGGTGGGACGTGGACGCTCGACAGGAGGCGGCGTACGACGTCGGCATCGCCGGTGATGACGGCGTCGGCCGCGACGAGACCGGGCACGTCGTCGTCGCCGAATGCGGCGAGGAGAGCTTCGGTCGTGGTGACCAGGACGGCGTCCGGCTGCTCCGGCGGCTCGTGTGCGACTGCGGCACCGGACGATGTGAGGTGGGCGGTGAAGGTTCCGGCGGGGCCGTGGTCGCGTAGGTCTATTTGGAGGGTTTGGGCGGGCTGGTCGGGCGTTGGGACGTAGTACGTGCGGATGGTGAGCATGGCGCTGTCTGCGCTTACGAAGATCTGCTCCGGGGTTGGGGGAGCGGCCAGCGCCCAGGTGCCGAGTGCGACGACGATGGGCTCTAGGTCGTGCCCCCACGTGGTGAGCTCGTAGACCCGTGTATTGCCTGGCGGAGGCAGCTGGCGACGACGCAGTACGCCGGCGTCGGCCAGCTCGCGTAGCCGGTCGGACAGTGCGTTCGGGCTGGCGCCCGGGAGGGCTTGCTGGAGGTCGGTGAATCGCTTCGGCCCGAGCAACAGTTCGCGCACCACGAGCAGGGACCACCGCTCACCGACGATGTCGAGGCCGCGCGCCACGCCGCAGGCCTGCCGATAGCCCCGCTGGACCGGCATGGAACCACCTCCGTGTAGTACTTGCTCGATCATAGCAGTCACTATTAGCCTCATAGTTACCTGACCCGAGGAGGAACCTGTGCCCACGCCGGCGGTACCCCAGCTCACCGACCGCGAGACCTGGCAGCAGCAGCTCGACGAGCTGCTGCTCCGCGAGAAGGCGCACACCCGGGAGGGTGACGCCATCGCCGCGGCCCGTCGGCGGTTGCCGATGGTCGAGGTCGACCCGGCCACCCATCTGATCGGTGCCGACGGCCCAGTGCCGCTGCTCGACGTCTTCGAGGGGAGGACCCAGCTGTTCGCGTCGTACCACATGTGGCACACGGGCAGCCCGGCCGCCGAGCAGTGCGAGGGCTGCACGTTCTTCACCGGGCAGGTGCTCGAGCAGTCCTATCTGCACTCGCGCGACGTCACGTTCGCGGTCTTCTGTCAGGGGCCGTTCGAGGAGTCGTCGCGCTACCGCGACTTCATGGGCTGGCAAGCGCCCTGGTACTCCGTGCCCGCGGAGTCGCTCGATCCCCTCGTCGCCGGTCGCGCGTTCGGGATGAAGGCGTGCTACCTGCGCGAGGGCGACCGGGTGTTCGAGACCTACTGGACCACCGGACGGGGCGTTGAGGCGATGGCGCCGTCGTACGGCGTGCTCGACATGACCATCTACGGTCGCCAGGAGGGCTGGGAGGACTCACCGGAAGGGTGGCCCCAGCGCTTCCGGACCGACGGAGACCAGTTCCGGCTCGACGGGCGGCCCACCTCGCAGTGGTCACGCCTCGCCGCCGGCAGGGACGACAACCTGGGCTCCATCGCACCCGGCAGCGCCGAGCACCACTGCCACTGAGACTCGCCAGCTTTACTCGCCGTTGAGAGGCGTGGTGGGGACTCGCCAGCGGAAGTACACGTTTTCCTTGAGCGGGGCTGGGACCTTGCCGAGGCCCTGGATAACCGTGGTCGCGCCGGTGGCGTGGCCTACGGCGTACAAGTAGCCGCTGTCGGTGTCCTTGTCGATGCCTAGCAGGACCGTGCCGTACTGCCCGCACTCCTGGGCGATCATGGTCTCGAAGCCCTGCCACGTAGTACTACGAACCTTCTTGACGACGGGCTTCATCGCGGCGGTGGTCGGGATGTGGATCGTGTACAGCGCACCGCCGCGCGTGTTGGCGAGGAACGTGTCGTAGGTCTTGGTCTGGCTGATCAGCACCATCGACTTGACCGCGGAGAATCCGGGCGCGGAAGCCTTGCTGCCCCAGACGTTCTTGGCGACGGTCCAGCGGAACAGGGTGCCGTCGCTGCGAAGCCCGTAGGTGTTCCATCGCGTGATCCCGGCGTCCTTCGGGCCCTGGTACTGAGATGACTCCACCGCGACGAACGCTCCCCAACCGCCGCCGACCAGTCTCCCGGGCTTGCCGTCGTGGGTGGTGTTCCCGTCGTACGACGTCTGGTACAGCGAGTCGCCGACGAGCACGAAGCCGCCCTCGACGATCACTCCGACGAACTCGTCCGCCTGCCAGGTGAACGTGCTGCTGGTCCGCACCTGCCCGGGTGCGTAGACGCCGGCCGCCACCAGGTTGTTCGGGCCGGCAGTCGGCGGAACCGTCGTGGTGACCGACTGGGACCAATGATCACCACCGGCGGTGACCGATCCCAGCGACATCCCGCAGGCCGCACTCTCCGCCGCAACCGCCGTACCAGGAACCAGGCTTCCCGCCACGAGCACAGCCGCCGTACCGATGATCTTCAACATCGCGGACCTCCCCTTTACCCGCAGAGATGCCGCGCGGAGGCCTTAAGTTACAACCTCTTCGAGGTCGTGGTATTTCTGACCCACATGGAGAACCGTCAGCGCTTGTTCCTGGGGTCCGCGCGGCTCGGAGCTTTGCCGGAATGGATGGCGTCGGGGCCCGATCCGGTGCGGCGGGCGGTGTTGATTCCGACGGCGGCAAATCCGTTGCCGGAGGCGCCTTGGGTCGATGCGACCGAGCGGCTGCTGACCGGTGAAGGCATCCAGGTCGACCGTCTCGATCTGGAGCAGGCCGAAGCGGACGACGTACGCCGGGCACTCGAGCCGGCCGATCTCGTCTTCGTGGCCGGAGGATATCCGTTGTTCCTGCTCGACCACGTCAACCGCACTGGCTTCGATCGCCATGTCCCGCCCGCGGTCCGCAGCGGCCGACTCGCGTACGTCGGCATCTCCGCCGGCGCGGCACTCGCCGCGCCGGACCTCTCGTACTTCCGTCTGCCCGATGCCGCCATCGATCCGGGCGACCCAGGCGTCACCGAGTCGACCGTCGGCCTCGCGCTGGCGCCCTTCCTGGTCATGGCCCACCGCAACAACGGCCGAGCCGAACGCCAGGACCGCCAGATCGCCGAGTACGGCGCCGACAACTACGTCTCGATCAACGACGACCAGGCCGTCGTCTTCACGGGCGACAACTGGCAGATCATCCACTCGCACTGAGGTTGGCAGCTGCCTACCCGGCAGCAGCGATGAAGCCGGTGACGGCGGCGGCCAGGAACAGGGAGTGCAGGATCATGTGCTCGAGATTCGGGCGGGGACGGTCACCGATTCGCGGGAGCACGATGATGGTGTGCGCATAGGTCCGCGCGTGCAGCTCGGCCCAGCTGGTCCCGGCGCCGGCCGTTGCCCAAGGCACCGTCACGCCGACGAGATACGGCAACCACCACAGCGCCAGACCGCCGAGTGCGGCAACCGCCTCCGCACCGGCGCCGGCGTAGACCGGCCAGACCTGGTCCAGCAACCCACCGAGAACGAGCAACACCGCCGGGACCAGGAGCAGCGGGACGTTGACGAGGACTTCGGTACGACGTTCGCGGGGACTGGCCGCGGTCACGTTGTTCAATGGTCGCAGGTCGACCAGGGTGGTGGTGACGAAGTAGGCGAGCGCGACAAGAACCAGCGCGATCGAGACGATGAGCATCATTCCTCCTCGGTGAAGCGAGCGGCGATACCGTCGAGGAAGGTCTCGACGGCGAGGTCGAACCAGTGGTCGTAGTACTCGCGCGGAGCGACCGGCGGGTTCGGAGCGTCGCCGAACTCGGCCAGGGCCAGGCCGATCACCAGCACGCCGAGCGACGACGTGATCAGCAGGGCGTCCTGCTCGTCGAGCCGCAGCGGGGCGAAGGCCTGGGTGATCAGCGGGATCGTCGGTTCGTACGTCGAAGCCGACAGGTTGGTAGTGGCAACGATGGCTGCCGCGCCCGGGTGCTCGCGAAGCGTGGCTCGGATCCGCCGGGCCAGCTCCCCGAGCAGCTCGCGCCAGCCGTCGCCGGTCAATGCCTCGACAGTGCGGAGCCAGAGGGTGTCGGCGATGAGCTGGTGCAGCTGCTCCTTGCCGCTGATGTGGTTGTAGAGCGAGGCCGGCTTGACCTGGAGCCGGTCCGCGACCGCACGCATCGACAGTCCACCGGCGCCCTGCTCGTCGAGCAGTTCCAGGCCGGCGCCCAGCAATTGCTCCCGATCGATCCTCGGCGGTCGTGACACGGTGAACTCCTCAGAGACGGATTAACTACGACTGTTAGTTAACCTAAACTAACGCCGTTAGTTAATCAACCTCTGGAGGGATCTCGTTCTTCGGTCAGGCGATGCAGAAGGTCGTACGGAGGTCCTTGAGGAGGGTGACGTCGCGGGCGTGGGTCGGGGTCTCTACGAGTAGAGGGACTCCTTGTAGGCCTGGCGTTGATAACAGTGCCTTGGGGGCGGCTAGGCCGATCGTGCCGAGGCCGATTGATTCGTGGCGGTCGCGATGGGAGCCGATCGGATCGCGGCTGTCGTTGACGTGGATCAGGCCGATCCGGTCCGGGCCGAGAGCGGCGGTGATCTTGTCGACCGCGCGGGCGATCGCCGCTGGATCGGTCATGTCCTCGCCGGCGGCATGCAGGTGGCACGTGTCCAGGCACAGCCCGATCCGCTCGTCGTCCAGCGCGAGCATGTACTGGATGCTGCTGTCGATCGTGGATGCGATTGCCTCGCCGGCACCGGAGGTGGGCTCGATCAGCAGTCGCACACCCGGCGCGGCCCGGTCGACGATCGGTGCGACCAGATCGTGCAGTCCCGCGAGCACCGCCGTACGACGTCCTCTGGCGACCAGTGATCCGGCGTGAACCACGACCGCCTCCGCGCCGATCGCGGCCGCCCGCTGGAAGGTGGAATCGAGCGCGGCCAACGATCGAGTCAGGACCAGCTCCGAGGGTGAGCCGAGATTGATCAAATGGGCCGCGTGGACCACCACGGGAAGCTCCAGCTCGGCGCAGGCCGCCCTGAACGCCTCATCGCCCGCCGGGTCGGGCGCCCGCTGCGCCCAGCTGCGCGGATTGCCCGCGAACAGCTGAATGATCTCGGCGCCCGCCTCGACCGCCTCACCCAAACCGCTCTTCACCAGACCGCCGGCAACCGCGACATGTGAACCGATCAGCATCCCACCACGGCCTCCCAGGGCTATTTATTGACTCCAGGGTACACAAGTGCCTACCGTGGAGGTATGGCGATGGGCAGGCCGATGAAGTTCGAGGCCGAGGAGGTTGTCGACAAGGCGCTGGAGGTGTTCTGGCGGCAGGGTTTCGCCGCGACCACCCCGCAGAACCTGGTCGACGAGCTCGGCATCGGTAAAGGCAGCCTCTACAACACCTTCAAGAGCAAGCACCACCTGTTCGAGCTGGCGCTGCGCCGGTACAGCGCGAAGCGTGTCGCCGCGTTGGCCGAAGGGCTCGAGGGACCGGAGCCGGTCTTGCCCAGGCTGCGCGAGGCGATGCGGACGTTGGCGGGTATCGGCGACCATCGGTTCGGCTGTCTGATTGTCAACTCCGTGGCCGAGCTCGGCAGTGCCGATGAGAGCGTCGCTGCCGTCGCCAAGGACTTGTTCGACCAGATCGAGGCAGCCTTCCGATCCGCGATCGAACGCGGGCAGGCGAGCGGAGAGATCACTTCCGTCCGCCCGGCCGGCGACTCGGCCGGCGCGCTGCTGGCTGCCGTGATCGGCGCCAGCGTGCTGGCCAAGAGCGGCAGTGACCCGGCCGACCTCAACCGGACCCTCGACGCAGCCCTCCAGGCCAGCTGAGCCGGGTCCTTTCACTCACCACAGTTCAACGAAAGCAGGAGATCGACAGTGTCGATCAGCGTCACAGGGTCAGTAGCCAACAGCAACGAATCGCCAGAAGACCCCGAACAGGTACGGTCGCAGCCCGTCGCGCGCACGACCTCGGTCCCACCGAAACCCGCGCCAGTTCCGGCCGACACCCCGCCCGCGCCACCACCAGGTGCCCAGGGCAACGAATCCCACGACACCGTCGTACCCCTGCGTGGGGTGGCGAAGTCGCTGGTCGCGAACATGGAAAGCAGCCTCGGCGTGCCGACGGCGACCAGCGTTCGCACGATCGCGGCGAAGCTGATGATCGACAATCGGATCGTCATCAACAACCACCTGCGGAAGGCCCGTGGCGGCAAGGTCAGCTACACCCACCTGATCGGCTGGGCCATGGTCCAGGCCCTCAAGGACCTGCCGGGCCTCAACACCTACTACCGCGAGGTCGACGACCGGCCCGTCGCGGTGACACCGGCGCACGTGAACCTCGGTATCGCCGTCGACCTGGTCAAGCCCGACGGGACCCGGACCCTCGTCGTACCGAACCTCAAACGCGCCGACACGTTGGGATTCTGGGAGTACCTGCAGGCCTACGAAGAGGTGGTCGCCAAGGCTCGGACGAATCGGCTGACCGTCGACGACTTCGCCGGTACGACGATCTCGCTCACCAATCCTGGGGCGATCGGAACCGTGCACTCGATGCCGCGGCTGATGACCGGCCAGGGGTGTGTCGTCGGGGCGGGCGCGCTGGAGGTGCCCGCGGAGTACCAGGGCATGAGTGACGCCGCCCGCGCCGAACTGGCGATCGGTGCGACGGTCACGCTGACCAGCACCTATGACCATCGCGTCATCCAGGGCGCCGCCTCCGGTGAGTTCCTGCGCCGGATCGGCCACCTGCTGACCGGCGGTGACGGCTTCTACGAGGACATCTTCGCCGCCTTGAGGATTCCGTACGCGCCGATCCAGTGGGCCCGCGACATCCACGTCGACGAAGCGAGCGCGGTCGACAAGACCGCTCGGGTCCAGGCGCTGATCAACGCCTTCCGGGTCCGCGGCCACCTGATGGCCGACACCGATCCGCTGGAGTACGTACAGCGATCCCACCCCGACCTCGAACTGGCCAGCCACGGACTGACCTTCTGGGATCTCGACCGTGAGTTCGTCACCGGCGACTTCGGCGGAACCCAACGCAGGATGCTGCTCCGCGACATCCTCGGTGTACTGCGCGACGCCTACTGCCGCACTGTCGGCGTCGAGTACATGCACATCCAGGATCCCGAGCAACGGCGTTGGTTCCAAGAGCGACTCGAACGCCCGTACGCGAAGCCGAGTCACGATCAGCAGCTGCGGATCCTGGGAAAGCTCAACGAGGCCGAGGCATTCGAGACCTTCCTGCAGACCAAGTACATCGGCCAGACCCGGTTCAGCCTCGAGGGCGGCGAGTCCGCGATCGCGCTGCTCGACGCACTCCTGGCCGGCGCAGCCGACGCGGGGCTGGACGGTGCCGCGATCGCGATGGCTCACCGCGGCAGGCTGAACGTACTGACCAACATCGCCGGGAAGACCTACGCCCAGGTCTTCCGCGAGTTCCAAGGCACCGACGACACCGACGGCTCCGGTGACGTCAAGTACCACCTCGGTACCGAGGGCAGCTACCGCGGCGCCAATGGCGAACAGCTACCGGTTTATCTCGCGGCGAACCCGTCCCACCTGGATGCGGTCGACGGCGTACTGCTGGGCATCGTTCGTGGCAAGCAGGACCGCCGCGGACCCGGGACGTTCGACACGTTGCCGATCATCATCCACGGCGACGCCGCGATGGCCGGACAAGGAGTCGTTGCCGAGACGGTGCAGATGTCGCGGCTACGCGGCTACTCGACCGGCGGCACGGTTCGGATCAACCTCAACAACCAGGTCGGTTTCACGACTTTGCCGACCGAGGCGCGCAGCTCGGTCTACTCCACCGACGTGACCAAGTCGATCCAGTCGCCGGTGTTCCACGTCAACGGCGACGACCCCGAGGCGGTCGTCCGCGTCGCCGAACTCGCGTTCGCCTATCGCCGGCAGTTCGGCCGCGACGTCGTCATCGACCTGGTCTGCTACCGGCGCCGCGGGCACAACGAGGCCGACGACCCATCGATGACGCAACCCCAGATGTACAACCTGATCGAGGCCAAGCGCAGTGTCCGTACGCTCTACCTCGAAGCGCTCGTCGGACGCGGGGACATCAGCCGTGCGGAGTACGAGCAGGCCGACCGGGACTTCCACGACCGACTCGAACGCGCCTTCACCGAGACCCGCGATCCAGCCGATGCGACCAGTCTTCGGGCGCCTCAAGCCGACGTACCGCAAGTAATGGTTCCAAACGTTGCGGTGGAGACGATCCACGTCATCGGCGACGCGTTCGTCAACCCGCCCGCCGGCTTCACGGTTCACCCCAAGCTCGAGCAGCTCCTCACCAAGCGCCTCGAGATGAGCCGGTCCGGCGGCATCGATTGGGCCTTCGCCGAACTGCTTGCCTTCGGCTCCCTCCTGCTCGTCGGCACACCGGTACGCCTGGCCGGGCAGGACTCACGTCGCGGAACGTTCGTCCAGCGTCACGCCGTACTGCACGACCGGACCAACGGCCAGGAATGGCTGCCGCTGACCAACCTCGGCGACGGTCAGGCCAGATTCTCCAGCTACGACTCGCTGCTCAGCGAGTACGCCGCAATGGGCTTCGAGTACGGGTACTCCGTCGAACGCCCCGACGCGCTGGTGTTGTGGGAGGCGCAGTTCGGCGACTTCGTCAACGGCGCGCAGATCGTCGTCGACGAGTTCCTCTCCTCGGCCGAGCAGAAGTGGAACCAGCGATCCTCGCTCGTCCTGCTGCTCCCGCACGGGTACGAAGGCCGCGGTCCCGACCACTCTTCCGCGCGGATCGAACGGTTCCTGCAATTGTGTGCCGAGGGCAACCTGACGGTCGCACAGCCCTCGACCCCAGCGTCCTACTTCCATCTGCTCCGTCGGCAGGCTCAGGCCGGATCGTCCACACCGCTGATCGTCTTCACGCCGAAGTCGATGCTGCGCACCCGTGGTGCGACCAGCTCGCTCGAGGCCCTCACCAGCGGCGGATTCGAACCCGTCATCGATGACACCCGGGTCCCCGACAAGTCCGCTGTACAACGGGTTCTGGTGGTTTCCGGGAAGCTGTACTACGAACTCCGGCACGAACTGGAGAAGAGCAAGGACGCCGCTGTGGCGCTCGTACGGCTCGAGCAGTACTACCCACTGCCGGATCGCGAACTGCGTGCCGTACTGGACTCCTACCCCAACGCCGACTGCTTCTGGGTCCAGGACGAACCTCGCAACCAAGGCGCCTGGAACTTCCTGCTGGCCGAGCTCAACCCGCTGCTCACCAGGCCCTTGCAGGTGATCTCCCGCCCGCGCTCAGCGGCACCGGCCACCGGCTCCGGCAAGAGGCACGCGCAGGAGCAGGCCGCGCTGATCGCGCAGGCGCTGCGCTAACCCAAGCAGCCTCGGCCGCAACAGGCGGTCGAGGCCGCCCGGACTGTGTCGGTCCGGGCAGACGGGCCCCTCCTCGAGCCCGTCACCCGGTCTCCTCGCCGCGCGGACTCGCGGCGAGGAGACCACCCTTAACTCAGGCCTTTCGGCGCAGCAACTGCGACGCGGCCCAGATGCCGAGGCCGATCAGTGCGAAGACCACGCCGAGGATCGCGACGCCGCTCCAGCCGGCGTGTTCGTACAGCGTTCCTGACAGAGCCGACCCGATCGCGCCGCCGAAGAAGACGCTGCCGATGAAGACGGTGTTGAGCCGCGAGCGTGCGTCCGGCCGGAGCGCATAGATCTCCTGCTGGCTGAGTACCAGGTTCCCCTGAACCGCAAGATCGAGAAGCACTCCCGCGAGGGCCAGCACGATCAGGTTGTGTACGCCGAAGCCGGCGATGCCCATGGCAACAGCTCCCAACGCGAAGACGATCCCGGTCGCCGGTCCGCCGAGGCCACGATCCCCGATCCGGCCCGCGATCGGTGCCGCGCCGGCCCCGGCCGCGCCGACGAGCGCGAAGATCGCGATCTGGGTCTGCGAGAGGTGGTGGTCCTTGATCAGCTCGTACGTCACCGAGGTCCAGAACGCGGAGAACGTCCCGAACATGAGCGCCTGCATGATCGCGCGCCGCCGCAGCGCCGGCTCCTCGCGGATGAGGTGCCAGATGGAGATCATCAGACTGCTGTAGCTGCCCGTGTGGTCAGGCCTCCGCCTGGGAAGCGTGAGCGCCAGCACCACGGACATGATCACCATCAGTACGGCGGACGCGAGGTAGACCGAGCGCCAGCCCCACAGATCGGCGAGGAAGCTCGAGACGCTGCGCGCGAGCATGATGCCGAGCAGCAGTCCGCTCATCACCTGTCCGACGTACCGGCCGCCTTGTCCCGCGGGTGCGAGATGGGCCGCGAGCGGTACGACGATCTGGGCGACCACCGAGGTGAAGCCGAGGATCGCCGAGAACACCAGGAAGAGTGGCAGGTTCGTGGCAAATCCGGCGACGGCTGACGCGACGGCCGTCACGATCAGCACCCTCGAGGCGAGGGCGCGGTTCTCGATCAGGTCGCCGAGCGGCATCAGCACGATGATCCCGGCGGCGTAGCCGAGCTGGGTCACGGTCACCACGATCGAGGCGGTGCTGTCGGTGACGGCGAAGGTCTGTGCGATCAGATCCAGCAGTGGCTGTGAATAGAAGATGTTGGCGATCGACACACCGGAGGCCGCGGCGAGGATGAAAGTCAGCGTGCGGAGCCTCCGCGTACTGATCCCCGGATCCACTGTGGTCGATTGGCTCTGAGAGCTCATGGCGATGTCCCTGTTCCCTACCGTTCGAGCGGCTGCTCGCGTACGGCGTGCACGCGAGCCTGAGAGCGGGTGTCGACTGAGAATGGTCATTCTCACCGCGGCAACTACTATAGAGAAGGCTCATTCTCATCGCGAACGGAGGGGCGACATGTCGACGGCGGAGTCCATGCGTGGACAGTTGCTCGATGCCGTGGAGCAGGTGTTCTACGCGCGTGGGATCCAGGCGGCGAACATGAGTGAGCTCAGAGCGGCCGCCGGCCTTCCGCTGCGGCGGATCTACCAACTGTTCCCGAGCAAGGACGAGCTGATCGTCGCCTTCCTCCGGCGGCGGCACGATCGCATGATGCTCGCGATCGAGGAGCGGGTCGACGCGGCCGGCTCACCCGAGGAGCGGGTGCTGGCGATCTTCACCCATCTCGACGGGTGGTTCCACGAGCCGTCGTTCCGCGGCTGCCCGTGGACGAACGCCTACAGCGAGCTGGGTCCCACGAACGCCGCCGTCGCGGCCGAGGTCGATCATCACGAGCTCGAGCTCCGGGCTCTGGTCACCCGGATCGTTCTCGACGCGGGATACAGCCCGGAGATCGCAGACGTGATCTATCTCTTGGTGGCCGGATCGGTGACCAC
Source organism: Kribbella sp. NPDC051952 (assembly GCF_040680855.1). Classification (NCBI taxonomy): domain Bacteria; kingdom Bacillati; phylum Actinomycetota; class Actinomycetes; order Propionibacteriales; family Kribbellaceae; genus Kribbella; species Kribbella sp. NPDC051952. The sequence goes on along the minus strand of NZ_JBFAXQ010000018.1, from coordinate 147,744 downwards.
CGCCGGCGTCCAGCACTCGCTTGATGCGGCGCAGGAGGCCCGGGTCGGCGTACGGATGCTGCTCGCTACGGGAGGGTGTGGCCTGCCGCGGTGAACAGGCGGTACCACTCCTCGCGGGTGAGGGTGATGGTGGCGCCGGCGGCGGATTCGCGGACCCGGTCCGGGTTGGTGGTGCCGATGACGACCTGCATCTGGGCCGGGTGGCGCGCGATCCAGGCGATCGCGATCGCGGTCGGGGTGGTGTTGTGGGCCTGGGCGATTTCGTCCAGTGCGGTGTTGAGGTCGGGGTAGTTCTCGCGGTCGCCGAGGAAGACGCCGCCCGGTGGGGGCTTCTGGAGCGAACCCCAGGTCTGGATGGTGATGTCGTTCAGGCGGCTGTAGTCGAGTACGCCGAGGTCGCGGTCGGCGGACTGGTCGAGGCCGGTGATGTTGGCGGCAAGTCCTTGGCCGACGAGAGCGGCGTTCGCGATGCTGAACTGCATCTGGTTGACGACGAGCGGCTGCCGGACCGACCTGGCCAGGAGCTCGATCTGGCCGGGGGTGTGGTTGGAGACGCCGAAGGCCGCGACCTTGCCGTTGGTGTGGAGCTCGTCGAACGCGGCGGCCACCTCGTCCGGCTCGACCAGGGTGTCCGGCCGGTGGATCAGCAGCAGATCGAGGTAGTCGGTCCGCAGCGCGGCGAGCGACTGATCCACGCTGGCCAGGATGTGCTCGCGGGAGGAGTCGAAGAACCCGGCCCGGATGCCGACCTTGGACTGGATCGTGACCTGGTCCCGCTCGGCCGCGGGAACCGGCTGCGCATCGCCGTACCGCTGCTCGCAACCGTGCGATCCGCCGTAGATGTCGGCGTGGTCGAACATCGTTACGCCCGCATCCCGCGCCGCACCGACCAGCGCCCGGATCTCCCCGTCGGTGAGCTGCTTGATCCGCATCAGCCCCAGCACAACCCGCGAAACAACCATCCCGACCCGGCCCAGCTCAACGGTCTCCATGACACCGGTTCTATCAGCCGCGGGGACTGCCGCTGATCACCGCAGGTCGACTTGAAAGAACGTGATCGGGTGCTGACCGGGGAACAGCTTGCCGATCAGCAGGATCGGCCCCGGCCGCAGTCGGTCGTCGCAGCTGGTGACGTCGAGGGTGGCCTCGACGGTCTTCGGGGTCTTCGCGGTCACGGTCAACTCGGCCCGGCCCGCGATCTTTCGCCCCTGCGTCACCTCGAACTGAGTTGTCGGGGCGACCCAGTCTCGACCGCGCGGGTCCGGGGCCGCGAACCGCAGGGTTCCGGTCCAGCCAGTGGCGGTCTTGTGGAAGGTCTGACGCGACAGCGCCAAGCCGTCCAGTCCCGACGGCACGCTCGGCGGGAAGCCCGGCGGGACAACCTGCCCGCACGGGGACAGCGGGAGGCCGGTGGTGCTCGCCGATGGCTGTACGGCGCTTTCTGGACGTGCCGATGGCTCTACGCCGTTTTCTGGAAGTACGGCGTACGCGCCGGCAGCGATCACGGCCGTGGCGGCCAGTCCGGCCAGTCCGGTGCCGGCGAGGCGGCGTCGGCGTTTGCGGCGGATGCGGGGTACCAGGGCGTGCTCGTCGACCTTGACGGTCTCGGTGCCCTCGGCGGCCATGGTCCGGAACAGGTGGCGCAGGTCGTCCGACGTCATCTCATCGTCTCCTCGGGCACGGTGAGCTGGTTCGCGAGCTTGGTCCGGGCGTCGGCCAGATGGCGCTTCACCGTGCCTTCGGCGCACCCGAGCTGCTCCGCGATCTCCAGTACCGAAAGGTCTTCGTAGTACCGCAGCACCACACACGCACGCTGCCTCGGCGACAGCGTGGCCAGCGCCTGCCGCACCTCGTCGGCAACCGTGTGATCCTCGTCGTGGTGTACGCCGGAATCCACCAGCAGATGCCGCTTCGCCCGCCACAACTGCGCCCGCCGCCGCCCGTCGATGAACTGGTTCAGCATCGCGCGCCGTACATATCCCTCGAGCTGCGGCACGTCGGTGGTCACCCGCAGCCGGCTGAACACCCGCAACAACGCCTCCTGCACCAGATCGGCCGCAGCAGCCGATTCCCCCGTCAGCAGGTACGCATAAGCCCGCAACGCCGCCCCGCGCCCAGCCAGCAGCTCCGCAAACCCCTGCTCCCACTCACCCATCGACACCTCCGTCTCACCTACCTAGACGAGCAAGAGCCACTCCACGTTGGGTGTCCGTTCGAACTATCGATGCCTGCGATACTTGGCTGGTCGGAGGCTTGCCTGCTGGAGCGGGGTGGCCAGAGTTTGACGTTCCCTGGGGGTCCGATGCTGGCCAGCCTCTTGCCTGGATTGCGTGACGTACGGACGCCGCTCGCGGTGGGCAGCCTGTGGTTCTTCTCGGCCTGGATGTTCTTCGCCGATCGGTTGACGGATCACCTCCCGTCGGACTCGTCCCTGGTCGCGAATCTTCTCGAGCTGTCTGACTTCTTCGGGACCGGCGCGACCCTCGCGGCCATCTCGTTTGCCGCGTTCCTGCTCGGCTCCGTGGTGACCTTCGATCCCGACAGCCGCCCGGTCCGTGTCGTCGGAACCTGGATAGCGCTCCGGAAGCGTCTTGACGTCTCGATCGAGCTGATGGACTTCCTCGACAAGGAGCTGACCAAGTACGGCCAGCTCCGGAACCATCCGGAGGCCACGTTCGATCAGCTGCTGCCGGCCGACGATCTGCGGGCCCGGCTCCTGGCCGCCAGTCATGAGATGTACAGCGAGTACGACAGACTCGACGCGGAAGCGAGCTTCCGGGTGAACGTACCGCTGCCGATGGTTGCCTTCGCAATCGCCCTCTATGTGACCGGGCCCGACTCCATCTGGCCGAACCGGCTGGCAGCCCTCGCGCTCGCCACCATGGCGGTCGTGATGCTGGCCCAAGGTGTGCACAAGCATCGGCTGTCTCGGGGTGTGCTGATGCGGGCCGTTCTCGCCGGGATCATTGAACATCCCGCCGTCGCCAGGGCACGCCTGTCCTCGGACGAGAGCACGGCTGCGGACCAGCGCGACGATGGCGACGGCGAGGTGCTGCGCAACTATGTACAGCGAACTCTGGCGGAGCTGTCGAGCGCCCACAGCATGAAAGCCGACGCCGACGAGAAGGACGACGCCGCCGTCGCCCGGGAGTGGCGGATCGAGATCAAGACCCTCGAGGACCGACTGCTCGCCGTCTTCGACGCCGACTGAGTCTGCGCCGAGAAGGCTCCACCAGCCGCGGGTGCGCCAGGTGGGTAGGTGGGGGCGTTCGGTGGTGATTGTGGTGTTGGGGCCGTGGCCGGGGTGGATGGTTGTTTCGGGTGGGAGGTCCAGTAGGGCGCTGACCGAGGTGATGATCTTGGTGAAGTCCGACAGCGGCCATTGGGGGCCGGTGAGGCCGGGGCCGCCGGGGAAGAGGGTGTCGCCGGTGAGTAGGTGACCGGGGAGGTGGAGGCTGAGGCTGCCGGGCGTGTGACCGGGGGTGTGGAGTACGTCGACCATGAGCGAGCCGACCGTGATCCGATCAGGGGCCGGATCGTCGAAATGCCCGTCCCACAAGGCGAGGTCGGGTGACGGCCGGGGCGGCGTACCGCGGGCGAGAAGGTCAGCTGTCGCCGTACCCGCGTCCAGGTGTCCGTGCTCGGCGAGGTAGTCGAGTTCGGCGGCCCACACCTCCGTCTCAGCCGGGTGGCCGATGATCGGGGCATCCAGGTCCATTGCCAGCTGGGCGAGCCCGAGCACGTGGTCGGCATGCGCATGGGTGATCACGATGCCGACCACGTCGAGACCGGCAACGGCCGCGGCGATCCGATCCGGTTCGTCGCCGGGATCGACGATCAGGGCCTGCTGCTCGCCGGACGGCTTGACCACCCAGCAGTTCGTGTCCAGGAAGCCGACCACGATCTGCCGGAGCTCGACCGGATCAGACACGCTTCAGCAACCGCTCGGCCCAGCCGGGATCGTTGTCCTGGGCAACGGGATAGCCGGACGCCCACGGCCCTTCCCAGTGCACGGTGATGCCCGGGTTGTGTACGCCGGTCCCGTCCGGCAGGAACAGGTGTGGACTTCCTTGTACGGCGCCCGTCGTGGCGATTGCGTGGTCCGCCATGATCTCCGACCGAGCCCGGCCGTCGTCGAGCGCCTCGGTCAGCGCCTCAGCGTCGACCGACTCGACCGCAGCCGCAACCTCGAGGATGACGTGACGATGTCCGATCGACTTCGACTCCAACCAGAACGCCCGCCGCAGCGCGTAATCCAGATCCTCCGACGCCCGCAAACCCTGCGCTTTAGCCGCATGCACGGCCTCGGCCGCGAGCAGCACCGTCGACGGATAGGTCCAGTCCGGCGCCGTCCACAGCCGGAATCCGGCCTCCGGTTCCAACTGACCGAGCCCAACCGCCTCGCTGTCGGTGCCCGGCCGCGAATGCGGTCCGTTGAACAGTTCCAGCCCGAACGTGCGATGGTCGAGCCGCACCTCGTCGTCCAATCCGAGCTCTGCCCGCGCCCGCCGCAATCGATGAATCGCGACGTACGCGAACGGGCAGAGCAGATCCGACCACACCTGAATCGTCCCGGCCGCGCTCCTCACGACTCCTCCACATGCTCAGCGCCGACAGGGTTTCCGGTGAAATGCTCCGGCTTCACGAAGATCGCCGTACGACGATCTGCGACCATCTCGCGGTCGTACTCCTCGAGGTCCGAATGGTTGCCGCCGGCCGCGTGGTAGATGTCGCGAAGGAGCACCCGCAACTGTTCCGCGTCGATGCCCGGTAGCGCGTCGTCCGGTCCGGCCAACTCGACCGGGCCACTGACACCGATCCACTGCCAGCCGGCCCGGAACACCAGCGTGGCTTGCGGATCCCGCCGGAGGTTGGCGAGCTTCGCCGTGTTGCCCCGGGACACCAGGGCGACGACCGGCTCGCCGGTGAGTGGATGGTCCAGTACGCCGGCATTCACGACCGAGGCGGCCGGTTCGCCGGACCGGCGCCGGGTGATGAGCACGGCCAGCCAGTTGTCCTGCCGGCCGAGCTCGGAGATGCGATCAAGTCCTGCCCGAAGTGCCATACCTCAGGACATTAACGGACCATGGTCCGTTTATCAACGCCGTTAGGGGACTAGGTGCCGAAGCGTCTGCCCGACCCGCGATCGCACCAGCCGGCGCACGGTGGGGTTTCGCCGTACGCGTTGCGTCAGGCGGCTCGTCCGGATCACCGGCGCGGGCGCGGAAGGACGGTGGGAGATGTGCTGGTTGACCTCGGCGAGGTGGTCGTCGAAGACGGCCCGCCACAACAGTTGGCGCAGGGCCACCTCGTCGGCGGCAGTACTGCGGCCGGCCACCGACGACGACCACAGTGAACGGATCGCCTGGTCGTGGAAGTCCGCCGAGGCACTCAGCAGGCTCTTCACGACCTCCCGGTCCGGCACCGCGCCCAACCGCTTCACCTGTGCAGGCAGGGCAGGGGACGAAGACTGCACCGGTTGATAGAACGGGACGTCAACCCACTGCGGCACCAGCTCCCGGATCACCCCCAGGTGCAACGCGTTCTGCAGCCGCTGCGGTGTGGTCAACGCGAACGCACCCCGGACGAACGTCGGCACCAGCAGCGGTGACACGACTCCACTCCGCTCACCCGCCGTACCCCACCGGCGTAAGCGCTCGACCACATAGAAGTGGTCGAGCATCCGGGCGTCCTCGAGCCCACCCTGGATCGCCTCCCGGAAGACGTTCCGGATCTGTTCGGACACCGCCTCCCGGACCACCGGAGCCGGACCGGCCGCCGGCACCAGCCGGGACTGCAGCCGCGCCGTGAACGCCTCGACCTTCACCTCCAGCGGGTTCCGATCCAGCGCCAGCACATCCCGCGGATAGAAGTGCCCGTGCGCGACCTCGCCACCGGCCCCACCGATCGCCAGGTGATCCACTCCGGTCAGATCGCCCGGCGGCCCATGGAACAAGTACGACGACGGCCGCAGCCCCTCGCCGTACCGATGCCACCGCCGGACGCGATCGACCACGGCAGGCAATGCCGGCGGCGGACCGCCTGGTGCCACAGCCCGCGGCCGCGAGACCACATGCTCAACCGCAGAAGGCAATGCGGCCACCAACTCCTCGGCGATAGCAGCCTCCGCGCCGTAGCTGTTCAGTCGTACGTCGACACCCGCAGAGAGGAACGCAGCTGCGACAACCCGCGAGTCCCGCCCCCCACTGAGGTCCACAGTCGGAGTGCCCGGCCACAACCGACCCACCGACCGCGCAACACCACGCAGCGCATCAGCTGTCTCCTCGACATGCCCCAGCGCATCGTGCCCGGACCAGCTCTCGATCCGGGTCACCGTCCGCTGCCCACGCCGCCCATCCATCACGATCCGCGTCGCACCGGGAACTGCCAAGACTCGCTCGTACGGCGTGGTGTCGCCCATGAACCACCCGCACCCAGCCGCATACCGCCACCCTCGAACCCCAGCAATTGCAGGCACATCAGCGAACAGGCACGCAGCGACCGGTCGGTTGCTCCAGACCCAACCGTCCGTGGTCCGCAGCTGGAACAACCGGCCGAGGCCGATCGAATCCGTGAAGAGCTCGAGTCGTTGCGCAGCCGGATCCAGCACGGTCAGTCCGAACGGCGGCGCCAGGTCGAGCAACCGCGCCGGAACGGCGAGGACTGTGCGCGCCAGCGGCCCCACGGCCCGTTCGGGCGCAAGGTCGCCGACAACCCGCTCATAGCCCAGTGGTGCATGCAGACTGGCCACGCAGAGGTCCTGATCGACCTGCCAAGCAGGCCAGTTGCATGCCGGGTGCCGACGGCTCCAGCTGTACAGGCCGACCGTGTTCGCGTCCCGGCCGTTCCGAACGACCTCATCACCCCAGAGGTCGCCGTAGTACGCCTCGACGCGCCTCACACCGGCAGTCGCACGCTCCTCATCGACTCCTCGGTCGAACGCGTACGCGACGATCGTTTCCATGCCCACCTATACGAACCGCAGGCAGAAAACGTTGGGTCCTCACCGCGGCCAGAGTATCGGCTGGATCGCCGGGTCCGCGTAGTCAGGGTCGGGGTTGTGGCGGACCAGGCTGTCGTTCGGATGCGATCCGCCCGGGCGCCAGCGGTTGTCCGCGGGCTGGAGGTGAATGGCCAGCGATCGTCGTGGCGCCGTACCCCGGTTGGCCCCGCTGCCGTGGACTGTGCGGCAGTGGTGGAAGCTGACCTGCCCACGCTTCATCCGCGGTACGACGGGAGTCGGATCGAACCCCTGTGCTGCGATCGAGGCCGACAGCGACTCGTTGTCCGGCGAGAAGAAGTCCAGCCCGGTCACATTCCACCGATGACTACCGGGCAGGAATCCCACTGCCCCGTTGACCTCGTCGACATCGTGGAACCCGACCCACGCGGTCAGCATGTTGTCCGACGTACACGACTGCCAGTACTGCCGATCCGTATGCCAACCCACCTGGGCCGAGCCACCGACCGGCTTCCGCAACAACTGGTCGTGCCACAACCGGATCCCGTCCGCGCCGGACAGCGCCGCCGCGGTCGACCCGATCGCCGGGTGCCGGACCAACTCCGCCAGTTCGTCCACGCGGAGCGACGAGTAATCGTTCTTCCGCAGTACGTCGCCATCCGCTGGCTGCCACCCATGAGTCGCCGGCCCGTCCGGGAGCACGTGATCGTGATCGCCGGCGTAGAACCGCTCCATCCCACGCTCGGCCGCATCAAGTACGTCGTCCGGCAGGATCACCGGCGAGATCCAGTAGCCGTTCTCACGAAAGAACGCGATGTCATCAGGAGTCATGCCTCCACGGTAGGAACCGGAGGCGCCCAGAGGCGTTGCCGTTGTTCAGGCGACTGGACACAATCTTCAGGTGTCCGTCTACAGACCCAATGGTGTCCGCGCCGGCTTCCATGCCGAGGTGCACGACCCGGTCAGCGGTCTGATCCACGCGGGCGAGCAGTGGGTCCCCGAGCAGTTCCTGATCGAGCCGCATCACCACCCGGTCTGGGAGATCTACCTGCAGTTGCACGGCAGCACCCACTGGGTGGCTGGTGCGGACAGCTACGTCCTCCGGCCCGGCCACGTCTTCGCCGTACCGCCCAATCTCACCCATCACCTGGCCGGGCGCTCCGGCAACCACCACTTCTACTTCGCCGCGATCGACCTCGAACCCGTCGTACGACGCCAACCGGCGCTGACCGTGGACTGGCCGCGCACGGTGATGCACCGAGAGGCCGGCGAGCTCGCGCATGCGTTCGCGCAACTGGTCCGCGAGCTCACCACGCACTACGAGTACGCCGGAACGGGCCTGGCGCTCGCGGTTGACCACGTGGTGCTGTCGGTCGCGCGGTCGATGACGCCGACCGCCGTACCGCAGCTCGCCATGCACCCCGCCGTACGGACTGTGCAACGGCTACTGGACCGGGAGTTCCACCAGCGCTGGTCGCTGCGGGACTTGGCCGATCGCGTTGGACTCGCACCGTCGTACCTGGCTGAACTGTTCGCGGACCAGCTCGGCCAGCCGCCGCATCGCTATCTGAACGAGCGCCGGATCGACCGCGCCCGGCAGCTCCTCGACACCAGTGATGTGACCATCACCGCGCTCGCGCTCAGCCTGGGGTTCAGTTCCAGTCAGCACTTCGCCAGGGTGTTCCGTCAGCTCGCCGGCACCACGCCGACCGGCTACCGCTCGGCGTCGTCGTCCTCGAGGGCTCGGACCGGCTCCTCGTCCTGAGGGGGTCCGGAGGGCGCCAGCCAGGAGCGGCTCAGCTCTATGGCTGCCTCGACGAACGATGGCCATCTCATCCGGTCCCCCTGACCTCTCTTGTTCATGAGAGTGCAGGGGAGGGGTCAAAGGTTGGCTCTGACCGGAGTATTCAGCCTGGGCTCAACGGTCGGTCTCGTCCTCGGCCGGTGGCAGCGTCGGGTAGTCGAGGATCGGGTAGAGACCGACCGTGAAACCGTAGGTGGTGTCGCCGGAGCGGGCCAGTTTGTCGAACTCGTGCACGATCGGCATCACCCGCTGCCAGAACTCGAAGGCCCGCTCCTCCGGGATGCGGGCACGCCGGATGAACGAGCGGATCTGGCCGGCGTCGTACGCCCCCTTGGACTCGCCCGCCGCGACCTCGAAGTCGTTGAAGTCCGCCGGCAGCCGGCCGTCGCCGCCTCCGCCGAGGCCGTAGTAGAACATCCGGGCCGAGCGGCCGTAGAACCGCTCCTCGATCGCCCGCACCTTCCGGGTCCGGACCACCCGCAGGATGCCGGCATCGGTCAGCACCTTCACGTGGTGCGCGACCGTGCTCTTCGGACGTTTGACCGCCGCGGCCAGCTCGGTCACGGTCGCCGCCCGCTCGTGCAGCAAGCCGATGATCGTCGTTCGCAAGGGGTCGCTGATCGCCCGCACCTGCTCGACGGTCGTCAGCTCGATGGTGTCCTCGAGGTCGTAGTCGGGGACCGAACTGTTGATCGACATGATCCGAATAGACTAACATCGCCGATTGTTCGAGAAATTTGGATCATTGGAGCTGATGATGGCCGAGATAGTGATGTTTCACCATGCGCAGGGACTCACCGACGGGGTGAAGGCCTTCGCCGAGGAGTTGCGCGGGGCGGGTCACACCGTCCACCTGCCCGACGTCTACGAGGGCCGGACGTACGCCACCCTCGAGGAAGGGCTCGACTACGCGCGGGAGACCGGATTCGGCACGCTCCTCGAGCGCGGCGTGAAGGCCGGCGAGGAGCTCGGGGAAGGATTGGTCTACATCGGCCACTCGCTCGGCGTGATGCCGGCGCAGCAGCTGACCCAGACGCGGCCCGGCGCGAAGGCGGGCGTTTTCCTGTACTCGTGCCTGCCGGCGTCCGAGTTCGGCACGTGGCCGACCGGCGTACCGGTGCAGATCCACGCGATGGACGGCGACCCGTTCTTCACCGAGGAGGGCGGCGACCTGGACGCGGCCCGGGAGCTGGTCGCGAGCACGGACGAGGCTGAGCTGTTCCTCTACCCGGGCACGGACCACCTCTTCGCCGACGCCTCACTCGGGGCGTACGACGAAGCGGCAGCCTCACTGCTGAGGAAGCGGGTACTTGCCTTCCTCGAAACGGTTTAGAGCCGCTCGAAACGGTCTAGAACCGCTCGAAACGGGTCCGATTACAGGGCGTGGAGTTTGGCGAAGGGGGCCTGGATGCGCATGAGCTTCCCGGCGCCGAAGTCGACGACCACCGCATAATCGCCGTCGACCGAGCTGATTCGGCCTAGTCCTTCTTTGTCGTGCGACACCCGCTGCCCGACCTCGAAAACTTTGATCGGGTCCGGCACGCGGGGTTTGAAGGGGCTCGTGGACAGATGACGACGCGTCGTCCCGCGGAAGGAATCCATCAGGGTTCCAGTATGCGCCACGCCCGCCGTGCCAGGGAACCGGTTGGTGGTTGGCCGCTTCCGGCCACCCGGGCGCGGGCGGCGTGAGCCCTTCCTAGCCTCGGGCTCATGAAGATCGTTCCGCCCCTCGTCGCCGCCCTGCTCGTCTCCGCCGCGCTGATGGCGCCCGCCGCCGGCGCCACCACCCGCGATCCGGGCGATACCGCCGCCGAACGCCTCGGTTGGGGTACGCCGCTCGCCGGGTCGGACGAGTTCGAGTACGGCTCCGAGCAGCAACCCGCCGTACCGGATCAGTCCAAATGGGACCTGGCCGGTGGTGGTGTGGATCAGTGCTGGCCTGGTCACGCCGGGAACGGCCGCCGGTGTGACGCGAACACGCGGGTGGTGGGCGGGGTGCTCAGGATGGTTGGCGAGGCCAACGGTGACAGTGGGTGGTTGGCAAGTAAAACCGGCCGGCAGTACGGGCGTTGGGAGGCACGTGTTCGCTCCGTGAACACCGGCAGGGCGAACGGCCGCGAATATCACCCCCTGTTGATCATCTGGCCGGACTCGGACCGCTGGCCGCAGGACGGCGAGTACGACTACCTCGAGAACAGCACGCCGGGCGAGGACTGCGCGGGAGCCTTCCTGCACTACCCACACAATCCTGGCCCGGTGCAACAAGAGCACGCCGAGGAGACCAACTGCGGTACGCCGTTGTCCGACTGGCACAACATCGCCTTCGAATGGACCGCGGATCACGTGGCCGGTTTCGTCGACGGCCGCGAGTGGTTCCGCTTCTCCGGTGGGGCATCGGGCTCACGGCAGTGCATCCAGTGCATGCCGTCCGGTCACCAGGCCATCCAGCTCGACAACTTCTTCGGCGACAACCTGACGCCGGCGACGTACGAGGTCGACTGGTACCGCGAGTACGCCTAGACGGCTGCCTCCAGGATCGGCGCCTCCGCCGTCTTGCGGGCCGGGATGAACGACGCGATCGCGAGCGCGCTCAAGGCCGCGCCGGCGCCGATCAGCAGAACGACCCGGAATCCGTTCTGGGACGGGAGTGTGGACCCACCGAGGGTGATCGTCAGCTGGGCCAGGATCACCCCGGCGACCGCGCTCGACACCGAGGTGCCGATCGACCGCATCAGGGTGTTGAAGCTGTTCGCCGCCGCGGTCTCCGAGACCGGTACGGCGGACATGATCAGCGCGGGCATTGCGCCGTACGCGAGACCGATGCCGGCGCCGATCAGCAGCGAGACCAGGACGAGCTCCCAGACCGAGCTCATCAGCACACTGCCGACGCCGTAGCCGGCGGCAACCACCAGCGCACCGAGCATCAGCGTGACCTTCGGGCCGCGGGTCTTCGAGATCTTCGCCGAGAACGGTGCGGTCAGCAACATCACCAGGCCGGACGGCCCCATCACCAGGCCGGATGCGAGCATCGACTGGCCGAGACCGAAGCCGGTTGCCTTCGGCATCTGCAGTAGCTGCGGCAGAACCAGCGACATCGCGAACATCGCGAACCCGAACACCATCGACGCCAGGTTGGTCAGCAGCACCTGCGGACGGGCTGTCGTACGCAGGTCCACCAACGGCTCGTCGGTACGGCGTTCCCACCAGCCCCACACGATCAGCGCGACGACCGCGAGCGCGAACAGGCCGAGCGTACGACCGCCGGTCCAGCCCCAGGTCGCACCCTGAGAAATTGCCAACAGCAACGAAATCAGGCCGACCGACAAACCGACACCACCTGGTACGTCGAACCTGCCGCCGGAACGCACTGCGGATTCGGGCACGAAGCTCACGACCAGGACGAAGACGATCACGCCGAGCGCGGCCGACACCCAAAAAAGCGTGTGCCAGCTGAAGTTCTCGGCCAGCAAGGCGGCTGCGGGCAGGCCGAGGGCACCGCCGACTCCGAGTGAAGCGCTCATCTGCGCGGTCGCCGTACCAAGCCTCTCCGATGGCAGCTCGTCGCGCATGATGCTGATGCCCAGCGGGATCACACCGGACGCCAGGCCTTGCATTGCGCGGCCGACGATCATCGGCGTCAGCGAGTCGCTGAGGGCGGCGACGATCGAGCCGGTGACCAGCATGCCGACGCTGATCAGCAGCATCCGGCGCTTGCCGTACATGTCACCGAGGCGGCCCATGATCGGCGTCGCGACCGCGGCCGCGAGCAGGGTGGCGGTGATCGCCCAGGCGGTCTCGGCGGCTGTGGCGTGCAGCAGCTTCGGCAGCTCGGGGACGAGCGGGATCACCAGGGTCTGCATCAGCGCGACCGTGATGCCGGCCGAGGCGAGCACCGGTACGACGGCACCGGTGCGGACCGGCGCTGGTGGCGCCTCGCCCGGGTCGGTGGGAGCAGGGGACATCGGAAGCCTCCGGGACGAACTGGATAGTTGGTTTGTGCAACCATACGTTAAGTCAGGCAGTTGACTTAAACAAGTCGGCGAGGCAGGCTGGAGGTGATGAATGCGAAGGAAGTCCGGACCGACCGGGTGAACGCGACCCGGGAGCTGATCCTGACCACGGCCGAGCGGATGTTCGCCGAGCGGGGCGTGCACGAGGTCTCCAACCGGCAGATCAGCGAAGCGGCCGGCCAGGGCAACAACACCGCGGTCGGGTACCACTTCGGCACCAAGACCGATCTGGTCCGGGCGATCGTGCGCAAGCACTCCGAGCCGATCGAGGCGCGGCGTCGCGAGTTACTGGCCGGGCTCGGGCCCGACCCCGATGTACGGGACTGGGTGACCTGCCTGGTCCGCTCGGCGACCGACCACATGGGCAGCCTGGGGACGCCGAGCTGGCTGGCCCGGTTCAGCGCGCAGTTGATGAACGATCCGTCGCTGCGTCAGATCCAGCTCGAGGACTCACTCACCTCGGCGACGTTGGTGCAGATCCTGGACGGGCTGAACGTGTGCTTGGCCGATCTGCCGTTGCAGGTCCGGCTGGAACGCAACGACATGGCCCGGCACCTGATCATTCAGATGACGGCCGAGTTCGAGCGCGCCCTCGCGGAGGGTACGCCGACCACTCGGGCCACCTGGCGAGAGATGGCCGACGGCCTCATCGACGGCATCGTCGGCCTGTGGACCGCCCCCGTGACGACCTGAATCACTTGTAGGCGTCGACGTTCCCGTCGGCCCACTCGCGGAAGCTCCGCGCGGGCGACCCGGTCAGCTCCTGCACCGTGCTGGTGACCAGATCCGATCGCGGCCGCCTCTCCGCGCTCCCGATAAGCGCCTCGACGAGCGCAGCCGGCCGGCCATCCGCGAGCAACTGCGCCCGAGCCTGATCGAACGGCGTGGCCTCGAAGGTCAGCTCCCGCTCGAGCGCGGCACCCAGGATCGCCACTTGATCGGCCCGACTCAGCACCTCCGGCCCCGTGACCGTGAGCGTCGTCCCCGGCCGCGGCTCGAGCAGCACGCGTACGGCGGTTGCCGCGATGTCGGCGGGATCGATCACGGCCGTCGGAGCACTCTCCGGACCGCGCACGACATCCCCGGCCCGGAGCTGCCCGGCCCACCCCAGTGCGTTGGACGCGAACGTGTCGGCCCGCAGGATCGTCCACTCGAGCCCGGATTCCTGCACGGCCGTTTCCAGGTCGGCGTGCAGCCGGGTGATCGGATCCGTGTCAGGCCCGAAGTGCACTGCGGACGAGGACAGGTAGACGATCCGGCGGGCGTGCTGAGCGATCGCATCGAGCGTCGCGTCCGCGCCGTCGGCCGTGAGGAACGGCCACACCAGGAAGACGGTGTCGACGCCATCGAGTGAACCGGCCAACGTCTCCGGCTTGGCCAGGTCCGCGCCCGAACGCCGATCGAGCGGACGAGCGTCCGGCAGCTGCGTCATCACTTCCCGGCCGACATTCCCGGTGGCACCCGTCACGAGGATCATGCCGTCGGCAACCCGCACCTGGCTGCCGGTATTCCCGAGTGCTGCCGGTATTCCCCGTGCTGTCGGTCTTGCCGAGTAGAGTGCGGGAGATGATCAACGGTGCGCATGTGATCATCTACAGCCGGGACGCCGAGGCCGACCGGGACTTCTTCCGGGACGTGCTCGGTTATCCGCACGTCGATGCGGGGCACGGGTGGTTGATCTTCAAGTTGCCGCCTGCCGAGGTGGCGGTTCATCCGGCCGAGGCCGAGTCGCACGAGCTGTTCTTGATGTGCGACGACCTCGAGCAGACCGTTGCGGAGTTGACCGCCAGCGGAGTGGAGATCGTCAAGCCGGTGCAGGAAGAGCGGTGGGGCATCCTGACCTCGATCCGCCTGCCCGGCGGTGGTGAGGTCGGGCTCTACCAGCCGCTGCATGAGACGGCGTATGACCTCTGAAGTGAAGCCGTTCAGGATCGAGGTGCCGGATGCGGATCTCGAGGATCTGAGAGAACGGTTGCGGCGGGTTCGTTGGCCGCGGCAACTGCCCGGTTACGGGTGGGATCGGGGTGTGCCGGTCGCCTACCTGCGCGGAGTCGTGGAGCGATGGCAGCGGTATGACTGGCGTGCGTGGGAGACGCGGCTGAACGCGCATCCGCAGTTCACGACGCGGATCGACGGGCAGACGATTCACTACCTGCATGCGCGCTCGCCGCACCCCGACGCGTTGCCGCTGATCCTCACGCACGGCTGGCCTGGTTCGGTGGCGGAGTTCCTGGAGATCATCGGACCGCTGACCGATCCGGCTGATCCGCGCGACGCCTTCAATGTGGTGGCGCCATCCGTGCCGGGACATGGGTTTTCGGTTCCGCTCGAGGAGGGATGGGACCACGATCGGATCGCCCGCGCGTGGGCTGTGCTGATGCGTGAGCTCGGTTACGAGCAGTACGGCGCGCAGGGCGGGGACACCGGTTCCGTCGTGTCACCGCTGCTCGGGCAGGTGGATCCGTCGCACGTGGTCGGCGTACACATCAATGGGGGACTGGCTTATCCGCCGATCGAACCGGGTGATGTCGAGCACCTGACCGACGTGGAGCGCGAGCGACTCGCAGCGGCGGACCGGCTGCGGGCGGTAGGGACCGGGTACGCCGAACTGCAAGGAACGCGGCCGCAGACGGTGTCGTTCGGGTTGAGCGATTCGCCGGTCGGACAGCTCGCCTGGATCCTGGAGAAGTTCTGGGAGTGGACGGATCCAGCCCGTGAACTGCCCGAGGATGCGGTCGAGCTCGACCACCTGCTGACCGACGTGTCCATCTACTGGTTCACCAACACCAGTGCGTCATCCGCCAACCTGTACTACGAAAACCGCCACGCGACCGACGATCTCGAGCCGGGCGTCCCGACCGGCGTCGCCGTCTTCCCCACCGATCCCGCGATCCGCCGGGTGCTAGAACGCCGGCACCGCATCGTCCATTGGTCGGAGTTCACCCGCGGCGGCCACTTCGCCGCACTCGAGGCGCCCGACCTGCTCGTCGACGACATCCGCACGTTCTTCCGCCAGTTCCGGTAGCCGAGCCGGTACGACGAAGTTCAGCAGCGACCCGTCCCGCTCGACCGTTGCCTCCGGCCACCGACTCCGGACCATCCGGAGCGCGCGGTCGTTGGCTGCGCTGACCACGAAGAGAAAACGCTTCGCGCCCGCCGCGATCGCATCCGCCGCGGCGACCGCGAGCATCCGGATCCCGAGGCCACGATGCTGGTCGGTCTCGCTGATGAGCGCCGCGAGTTCGGCGGTGGAATCACCCGGAGCCCAGGCCCACATCGCGTGCCCGACGAACGCGTCGTCGCGGGTCGCGACCCACGACCCTCCGCTCGGGCACAGCAGTCGCAGTACCAGCCCCGGTTGCGGTGGCCGGCCGATGGCGGTCTGGAATCGTGCGTACAGGCTGAAGTCGGTCAGTCCGGTCAGCATCCGCACCAGGTCGTCCGCGTCAGGTTCGCCGGCGCGGCGGATGAGCGGCGTACCCATCTGAGTCTGGTTCACGGATTCAGCCTGCTCCCACTTGGCTGAGTCTGTCAAGCGGACTTATCCTGGTGGTATGAGCGACGACGAGCCGGAAGCGATGCGATGGTCGACCGAGAACTGCACGATCTCGCGGACGATGGAGATCCTCGGCGACAAGTGGACCTTTCACGTACTGCGTGAACTGTTCGTCGGTGTGCGCCGGTTCGAGGACATCCGGGCCCGTGCGGGCATCCCGCGACAGGTGCTGACCGAGCGACTCGCGGGCCTGATCGAGCGTGGTCTCATCCGCCGCCAGCCGTACCGTCTGCCGGGTCAGCGAGAGCGCTACGAGTACCGGCTGACCCAGGCCGGTCTGGACCTCTACCCGGTTCTCGTCGCGATGGTCCAGTGGGGCGACCAGTACCTGCCGCTGGACGACGGCCCACCACTCGAGGCCCGCCACCGCGGCACGTGCAACGAACACGTCTCCGTCGTGCTGCGCTGCGAAGCCGGCCACGAGCCGACGCCGCGAGAAGTTGCCTTCCGCCCCGGACCGGGCGCCCAGCCACGCGCCCTGGCCGGCTAACCGTCTAGCGGTGGGGGTTAGCCTCGCGCGCTGGACGGCTTCTCGAGGAGCTCGATCGCGTTGCGCAGAATGCGTTCCGTCTCGCGCGGCTGAGCGGCCGTGATCGACAACGCGTCCATGGTCACGACGTACCCGTCGAGTTCTTCGCGCTTGTCCAGGTAGACCGCACTGGTCAGGTGCTCGATGTAGACGATGTCGGGCAGGTCCGAGTCGTTGAACCGCAGCAGCGTGAACGCGCCACCGGTCGCGGTGTAGCCGCCCTTGTCGAACGGGATGATCTGCAGCGTCACGTTGTGCCGCTTCGACGCCTCGATCAAGAACTCGAGTTGCCCCTTGAGGACCTTCCGGCCACCGATCGGCCGGCGCAGCACAGCCTCGTCGACGACGGCCCAGAGCCGGGCCGGTCGCTGTCGGGTGAGCACCTGCTGGCGGCCCATCCGCAACGCGACCAGTCGATCCTGCTCGGTCTTCGAGAGCGCCTTGTCCTGCTGGCCGAGATTCACCACGGCCCGTGCGTAGTCAGCGGTCTGCAGTAGTCCGGGAACGAACTGCAACTCGAACGTACGCACGAGATCCGCGGCCATCTCCAGGCCGAGGTAGGAGTGGAACCAGTTCGGCGTCAGGTCGTCGTACCGTTGCCACCAGCCCGGGTTGTTCGCCTCGCGGGCCAGGTTGAGCAGGCGGTCGCGCTCCTCGCCGTCGTCGAGTTTGTACAGCGTCAGCAGGTCGTCGACATCGCGGACCTTGAAGCCGACCCGGCCGAGCTCGAGCCGGCTGATCTTCGACTCCGAACCACGGATCGCCCAGCCGGCGTCGGTGCGGGTGATGCCGGCCGCCTCACGCAACCGGCGGAGGTGGACACCGAGCATGATGCGCAGCGCGGTAGGGCCGCCGTACGTGCCCGACTCGGTCACGCCTCGCCTCCCACAGCAGTCGCTCGATCCGGCAATCAATCATTTCACAACGCAATGTGATCTCGTCCAACTCGACGCGCTTACACGACGTGTTCAGGAGAGCCTACTGTCAGTAGAGTCTGGGGACACAGACATACCGACCAAATCTGCGAGGTCCACTGATGCCCGATGCCTCCAAGGCACCCAGTTCGACTCCGGTGGGCGTGGACACCACGAGGGCGAGTATCGCCCGGGTGTACGACGCCGCGCTGAACGGCAAGGACAACTTCGAGATCGACCGCGAAGTGCTCCGCCAGGTTGCGACAGTTGCGCCCCAGGTGAACGATCTGGCCTGGTCCAACCGGAACTTCCTGATCCGTGCCTGCCGGTTCCTGGCCAGCCAGACAGGCATCACCCAGTACCTGGACTGCGGTTCCGGTCTACCGACCGCGGAGAACACCCACCAGGTCGTCCAACGGCTGCTGCCGGAGGCGAAAGTCGTCTACATCGACAACGACCCGGTGGTGCTCGCGCACGGCCGCGCATTGCTGGAGGAGAACGAGAACACGCTGTTCATCAGCGCCGACATCTTCGACCCCGACACGGTGATTGCCCAGGTCAAGGAGGAGGGCTTCCTCGACTTCGACCAGCCGATCGCCGTGATCCAGAACGGCACCCTGCACCACTACATCGGCGACGACGGCCCGCAGATCATGCAGAAGTACGTCGACGCCGTCGTGCCGGGGTCGTACACGGTGATCGCGCACTTCTTCGACCCCGAGACCCCGGAGCACTCCGAGGTCGCGCGGAAGATGGAGGAGAAGTTCGTCCACAGCCCGATGGGCAGTGGCGTCTTCCGCACCCGCAAGCAACTGCTCGAGCTGTTCCCGGACCAGGAGCTCGTCACGCCGGGTCTGGTCCTGTGCGACGACTGGTGGCCGGACGGCCCCCGGGTCAAGCCGCTGAACCAGGTCGAGGAGTGCATCGCCGGCGGGGTCGGCCGCAAGCTCTGACCATCGAACTTTTCAGTTGCCCGGGGCATTCATTGCCCTGGGCAACTTTCGTTTCTAGATGTGCTCGGACACGAGCGTCGCGGCCGTGCCTTCGACCAGTGCCTGGAAGAGGTGCGGCAGGTCGCCCGGGTAGGCGATGTAGTCACCGGGGTTGAGCTCGACCGGGTCGTCGGCCGGTCCGACCAGAGCCCGGCCGGAGCCGAGGACGACGTGTTCGACAACACCCGGCATATGCGGCTCGGACTTCCGGCCGGGGCCGGGGGAGGCGACGATGCGGTAGATGTCGCGGCGTGCGTGCGGTGGGCTGGACGCCACCAGGGTCGCGCTGTACTCGGCCTGGTCGGAGTAGATCGCCGGTCCCTCGCCGGCCCGGATGATCTGGACCTTGGGCCGCGGCGGGTCGAGCAGTGCGGCGAACGGGGTGTCCAGGGCAACGGCGAGAGCCCACAGGGTCTCCACACTGGGGTTACCGGTCGCCGATTCCAGTTGAGACAGCGTCGACTTGGCGACGCCGGCTCGTTTGGCCACTTCGCTGAGTGACAGCCCGGTGCGGGCCCGATGCCGCCGTAGTGAGGCCGCAATCACGTCGAGTGGTGCCTTCGTGTCCATCGGTGTTCGCTCCATCGGTCTGGTCGTTCGGCTTGACGAACGGGCGGTGCGCTGTTCATCATAATGCCCATGCGTTCGATCTGGCGAACACTCGACAGGAGCCTGGCCCGCGACATCGGGCTCGTCTGCTTGGCCGACGGCGTCGTCGGTCTGTCGTACGGCGCGATCAGCGTCGGCGGCGGGCTGCCGCTCTGGATGCCGATCCTGCTGTCGATCGTGGTGTTCGCGGGTGCGTCGCAGTTCCTCTTCGTCGGGATCGTGGCGGCCGGTGGCAGTCCGATCGCCGCCATGATCGGCGGCCTGCTGATCAACACCCGGCACGTCGCGTTCGGGCTGGCGGTCAGTGATGTGATCGGCCGGGGTTGGCGGCGGCTGCCCGGCAGTCACCTGATGACGGACGAGAACGTTGCCTTCGCGTTGAGCCAGGAGGAGCTCGAGCAGAAGCGGGCGGCGTACTGGGCCGGTGGCATCGGCATCTTCGTCTGCTGGAACATCGGCGTCGTGATCGGTGGCTTGGCCGGGTCAGTCATCACCGACACCGATGTGTTCGGCCTCGACGCCGCGTTCCCCGCGGTCCTGCTGGCGTTGGTGCTGCCGTCCCTACGCGATCGTTCGACGCGTACGGCGGCCTTGATCGGAGCCGTTGTTGCGCTGGCGGTCACGCCGTTCCTGCCGGCCGGTCTACCGGTGCTACTCGCGCTGGCCGGCCTGCTGTTCTATCGCGCGGAGAAACCCGCGGCGGAGGTGGCCCGATGAATACCCCACTGGCGCTGGTCGGCATCGGAGTCCTTGCTGTAGGCACCATTTCGTTCCGGCTCGCGGGGCCGATCCTGCGCAGCCGGTTCGAGATTCCGGAGCGGGCGCAGCAACTCCTGGCCGCAGCCGCGATCGTCCTGCTCACCGCGCTTGTCGCGACCTCCGCACTGACCGACGGCCATGGGCCGGCGGGGATCGCGCGCCCGGCCGGGGTGCTGGTCGGTGGTGTCCTGGCGTGGCGCAAGGCGCCCTTCGTGCTGGTCGTGGTCGCGGCCGCCGTGGTCGCGGCCGGCCTGCGATTGCTCGGCGTACCGTAGCCGGAACCGATAGCGTGCCGGTATGAGCACCTATCCCGGCCAGCCGGCCTACTCGGGCCCGCCCGCGCCGGCGAAGAAGAAGACCCTGACCTGGATCGCGATCGCCTGCTTCGTGATCGGTGCCGGTCTGGCCGGGTTCTTCGTCTACCGGATCGTCGCGACCGCGCCACGGACGCCGCTGTCGATCGAGAGCGGTGTGGTCCATCTGAACAAGGAAGGGCTGACGATCTACGCGTCGATCCCGGTGCCCACGCCGCCGTGTGAGGCGAAGGACTCCTCGGGTGCCGACGTAGCGCTGAAGGAGCCGACCGGGTCGGAGCAGATCACGATCAACGACGAGACCTGGTACGTCGTCGCCCGGTCGGTGGACGTCGTACCGGCGGGGGACTACAGCATCTCGTGCACCGATGACCAGACGGCCGCGACGTACGCCGCCGGTCCACGGTCCTCGGTGGTCGGGTTCGTGGTGTCGATCTTCGGTGCCATCGGCTCCCTCCTGGTCTTCGGCATCCTCGGCGCGGTCCTGCTCACCATCGGCATCGTCCGCAACCGCCGCCGGGGCGGCCCACCGAACCCGTTCCCGTACCAACCAGGTGCCCCAGGCAACTATCCGAACCAGACCTTCCCCCCACCCCCGCCCTACAACCCGGGACCCAACCCGAACCGTCCGCAGGATCGCTGACGCGACATCTGTTTGGATGGGGGCATGGATCTTGACTGGCCGGGGTGCCCGAACGCTCGTGACGTGGGCGGTCTGAAGACCGCCGACGGTCGCACCATCCGCGAAGGCGTACTGATCCGCTCCGAGAGTCTGCAGTACCTGACTCCCGAGGGCGTCGAGGCGGTACGGCGGTCGCCGGTCAGCCGGATCCTGGATCTGCGGGGAGATCGCGAGGTTGCCGAGGCGCCGACGCCGTTCACCGGGACGCCTCTCGCGGTCCGGCAGGCGTTGCAGGATCCGGCTGACCCCGAGCACGGGCAGCCGACGATCATCGAGGCCTGTACCTGGATGCTCGACCGCCGGCCGGAGTTGTTCGCCGCCGCCGTGAAGGCGATCGCGGACGAACCCGAGGGCGCGGTCGTCGTGCACTGTCACGGCGGCAAGGACCGGACCGGCATGGTGGTCGCGCTGGCGTTGAGTATCGCCGGCGTACCCGAGGACGCGATCGTCGCCGATTACTTCCTCACCCAGGCACGACTCGCGCCCTGGCTGGAGAGACAACTCGCGGCCGAGCCGGACGTCTCGCTGCATCCGGAGATGATCGAGTTCCGCGATACCCGGGCCGAGTCGCTGGTCGCGATTCTGCGTCATCTCGACGAAAAGTACGGCGGCGCCGAGGCCTACCTGCGGCACGGTGGCCTGACGACGGAGGATCTCGACCGGCTGCGGAGCCGTCTGATCGCCTGACCCAGGATCGACCTCAGTCACGGCGGCGTCACACAGCGCAGTAGATTGGCGCAATGCCAACCGCCGCTGTGCCGACCGGGCCGACCGGGGCGACCGGCCCCGCGGCGCTGGCCGAACGCTACGGACTCTCCAAGAGCTCGATCCGCCCGTCACTCGGCTCGTACCTGCGCGAGCTGTGGAGCCGTCGCCAGTTCGTCCTCAGCTACGCCGCCGCCCGGACCTACGCCATGTACGCCGGAGCCCGCCTGGGCTCGATCTGGCAGGTGCTGACCCCGCTGCTCAACGCCGCGGTCTACTACCTCGCCTTCGGCGTCCTGCTCGGCACGAAGAACGGGATCGACAACTACGTCGCGTTCCTGCTCAGCGGGATCTTCGTCTTCACCTTCACCCAGCGCTGTATGACCGAGGGCTCGCGCTCACTCGCGCTGAACCTGTCGCTGATCCGCACCCTGCACTTCCCGCGGGCGACGTTGCCGCTGGCGTACGTACTGAACGAGCTGAACCAGATGCTCGTCTCGCTGGGGATCCTGTTCGTGATCGTCGGCTTCACCGACGGACTCGCCTGGCGCTGGCTGCTCGTCGTACCGGCGTTGCTGCTGCAGGTCATGTTCAATGTCGGGATCACGTTGGTGTTCGCGCGGATCGGGACGTTCGTGTCGGACATCAGCCAGTTGCTGCCGTTCGTCACCCGGACCTGGCTGTACGCGTCCGGGATCTTCTTCTCGTTGCCGGCCAAGCTGAACCAGGTCGATGCGCCGGGCTGGGTGATCCAGGTACTCGCGTTCAACCCGATCTCGGCGTACATCGACATCGTCCGGCGTTCGCTGCTCGAGGAGCACGAGCGCAATCAGTTGCCGCACGCGTGGACGATCGCGATCGTCTGGTCGGTCGTGATGCTGGCCGCGGGTTTCGTCTACTTCTGGCGTGCGGAGGATCGCTATGGGAGAGGCTGAGCCCACGGTCATCGCCGACCACGTCGACATCATCTACAAGGTGATCGCCGGACAGGGCGGCAAGGGGACGGCGGCGACCGCGTTCCGGCGGATCCTGAAGCGGCAGGACCGGCCGACGATCCGCGAGGTGCACGCGGTCAAGGACGTCAGTTTCACTGCCTACAAGGGCGATGCGATCGGTGTGATCGGCCGCAACGGCTCCGGCAAGTCGACGCTGTTGCGCGCGATCGCCGGATTGTTGCCGCCCGCATCGGGAGTCGTCTACACCGGCGGCCGGCCGTCGCTGCTCGGTGTCAACGCGGCGATGATGAACGACCTCACCGGCGATCGCAACGTCGTCCTCGGCTGTCTCGCGATGGGTATGTCCTCGGCCGAGGTCCAGCAGCGGTACGACGAGATCGTCGAGTTCTCCGGCATCGGCGATTTCATCGACCTGCCGATGTCGACGTACTCGTCCGGGATGGCGGCGCGGCTGAAGTTCGCGATCGCGTCCGCGAAGACGCACGACATCCTGCTCGTCGACGAGGCGCTGGCGACCGGCGACGCGGAGTTCCGGGTCCGGTCCGAACGCAAGATCAAGGAACTGCGCGACCAGGCCGGCACGGTGTTCCTGGTCAGCCACAGCCTCGACGTCGTCCAGGAGACCTGCAACCGCGCCCTCTGGCTGGACGCCGGCGTGCTCCGCCTCGACGGTCCCGTCGAGGAAGTCGTCGCCGCCTACATCAAGTCGACCAGAAGCGGCTAGACCGCCTTTGGCTGTTCGCGGAGGCCGAGGAGGAAGCCGAGGCCCCAGGACACGTGCATGGTGGCGCAGACCAGCGGCATCCAGGCCAGCGCCTTCCAGGGCAGGTAGCGGCCCTCGAAGGCCGAGCCGGCCAGCAGGAGAACCGCGTAGCCGAGCGGGGCCAGGAAGCCGAGGTCGAGCCAGCTGCTGCCGGTGATCAGGCCGATGATGCCGACTATCGTGCCGAGTGCCAGCAGGATCACCGCAACCGGCGGCGCGAGGTAGCGCTTGTTCGCGGTCTCGGGGTGCCGGCGGATCACCTCACGGCGCCACTGGCCGGTGTGGAAGAACTGCTTGGCCACCGCCGACAGCGACGAGCGCGGCCGGTAGGTGACGGACAGGTCGGGCGTGAACCAGATCAGGCCACCGGTCTTGCGGATCCGGTAGTTCAGCTCCCAGTCCTGGGCCCGGTGCATGGTCTCGTCGAAGCCACCGACACGCTCCAGTGCGGCCCGCCGGAACACGCCCAGGTAGACGGTGTCGGCCGGTCCGGCCTTGCCACCTTGGTGGAACGTCGAGGCGCCCAAACCCAACCGGGACCGGTACGCGCAGGCGACCGCCATCTCGGTCGGCGTCCGGCCCTCGGCGGCCATCACGCCGCCGACGTTGTCCGCGCCGCTCTCGTCCAGCACCTCGACCGCACGGGTGATGTACCCGTCGGTGAGGGCGCCGTGGCCGTCGACCCGGACCAGGATGTCGTGCTTGGCGTGCGCGATGCCGACGTTCAGCGCGGCCGGCGTCTTGCCGGTCGGGTTCGGCACGATGCTGATCCGCGGGTCGCGGTCGGCCAGCTTGTCCGCGATCTCCTGGGTCCGGTCCTTGCTCGGGCCGATCGCGAGGACGACCTCGAGTTCGCCGGGATAGTCCTGGTCGAGAACGCGGCCGACAGCTTCCTCGAGGTGGCGTTCCTCGTTCAGGACGGGTATCACGACGGACACGGGTGGCCAGTGGGACAGCGGCATATCAGGTCAGGCCTTACAGATCGAAGCGACGTCGTCGACGCCGTTGGCGGGTGGTGTGGATGAGCTCGTCGGAGACTTGCTCGGCTTCTTGGTGGTACCGGTGGTCGGCTTGCTGGTGGTACTACGCGGAGTACTCGAAGTCTTACCGTCTCCTCCTGAGCCGCCCTTGTCCAGCGCTTCCGACCTCGCGATCGCCTCGCCGACCTTGGTTCGGATCAGCGCGAAGTCGGGATCGCCGGTGTGAATCAACGGCGGGACCGCGGAGAAGCTTGACACCGGCAGCTTCTTCGCGTCCAGCGCGAGGTCGGTGAAGGTACCGAGCTCACCGGCCGGAATGTTGGTCTTGACCACCTGTTTGCTGGCCGAGGCGATGCCCTGGAACTTGGTCAGCACGGTCTGCGGCGACAGCTGGTTCAGCATCGCCGACATCACGCACTTCTGCCGGGTCATCCGCTCGTAGTCCGACGATTCGGCCCGGGACCGGGCGAACCAGAGCGCGTGGTAGCCGTCCAGGTGCTGGTTCTTCCCGGCCTCGATGTAGCCCTTGATCGGTGAGGTGCCGCCGCCGATCGGGACCCGCTTGCCGATGTCCAGGGTGACGCCGCCGACCGCGTTGAGGAGGTCGCGGAAGCCGGCCAGGTCGATCAGCACGTAGTAGTTGATCTTCAGCCCGGTGACCGCCTGGATGGCTTGGGTGGTCGCGGTCTCGCCAGGGTTCGGGTCGCCGGGGAACAGGCTCTTGTGGTTGGCGGCGTACGTGTAGACGGCGTTGAGCAGGCACTCGGCGCCGCAGTTCTTCCACTTGAAGCCGTCGGGGAACTGCTTGGCCATCCCCGTACCGGCCGGGAAGGGCACCTTGGCCAGGTTCCGCGGCAGGCCGATCAGGACGGTCCGGCCGGTGTCCGCGTCGATGCTGGCCACCGTCATGCTGTCCGGCCGGGTGCCGATCCGGTCCGCGCCGGAGTCGCCGCCCATCAGCAGCACGTTGTAGCGGCCCTTCTCGGCCTTGGACTTCTGCCCGTTGCCGAACACGCTGGCGACGAAGTCGCGCTGGGTGTTCACGATCACGCTGGCGTAGATCAGTGCGCCGACGACCGAGAGGACCAGGATGCCGTCGAGGATGCTGGTGATGAGCCGGTGGTTCCGCTCCAGCGTCAGCGGCCGGCCGAGCCGGTACGCGTCGACGAAGAGCGCGCCCCATCCGATCGCGAGCAGGATCAGCAGCACCTGGACGGTCCGCAACGTACCCGGCCGGGCCATCAGGTTGATCGTGCCGGACCGCCAGACCAGTCCGAGCAGCACCAGGAACACGACAATCGCGATCAGGCCCGCGAGCACGCGCCAGGCCCACCGTCCGGCTCGCTTGCTGCCGGCCACAATCTGCGCGGATCCCGGCAGCACCAGCGTCATCAGGACCAGCGTCAAGGCCCGCTTGAACCGCACCGGCTCGCCGAGAGTGCGCAGGTCAGGCTTCTCCTGCGGCATGACGTCCTTCCGTTCTCCGTACGGCAAGCTCTGCCAACCGTACTTTGTCGTCCCCACCCTCATCGGTACGACGTGCCGGATGAGGCGATGGTTCGAGCGGAGGCGGACCCGGAGACGAAGAGTAGCAGCCTGCTCACTCAGTGCAGGAAAACCCGTGAAGACACCCTGTGTTCGGGTGGTTTCACACAGTTGTGATGGTGGTCGGCGGACGGATCGGATACCAAGTGCCCAACCACATCCAGTTGTGAGGACAGGAAACCGCCCATGAAACTGTTCCGAACCCTTCTGGCCGCCACCGCGGCCGTCAGTACGACGCTGATCGGCGTCGGTTCCGCCCAGGCCTCCGAACCTGCCGTGCGCGCACCGGGTGCCGACTTCGCCGGGATCGCTGCGTTGAGCAACTGTTCCGGTTCGCTCGTCCGGTACGCCGCATCGCAGTCGACCGACCCGGCCTTGATCCTGACCAACGGCCACTGCTTCGAGGGCGGCATGCCCAGTCCGGGCCAGGTGATCGTCAACCGCGCCTCCAGCCGCTCGTTCACGTTGCTCAGGCCGGACTCCAGCAACGCGGGCACGGTCCGGGCCAACCAGGTCCTGTACTCGACCATGACGAAGACCGACATCACGCTGTACCGGCTGACCGAGACGTACGCCGCGATCGCCTCCCGGCTGAATGTCACGCCGCTCACGCTGGCCACGTCCCCGCCGGCCAGCGGCGCCGGGATGGCGGTCGTCTCCGGTTACTGGAAGCGCATCTACACCTGCTCGGTGCAGGCCACGATTCCCGAGCTGCGCGAGGCCGGCTGGGTGATGAAGAGCTCGATCAAGTACCAGCAGCCGGGGTGCGAGACCATCGGCGGTACGTCGGGTTCACCGATCGTCAGCACCTCCACCGGTGAGGTCATCGGCGTCAACAACACCGGTAACGAGGACGGCGAGCAGTGCACGCTGAACAACCCGTGCGAGGTCGATGAGAACGGCAACATCACCGTCGACCAGGGTGCGGCGTACGGCCAGCAGACCTGGTGGCTCTACACCTGCCTGACCGCGACCCGGACGATCGACCTGAACAAGTCCGGCTGTGAGCTGGCCAAACCTGCTGCGCGGCGGCACTGACGCTCTGTCACGTTTCCTGCGGGGTGACGCAGACCACTTGGTTATCCGGTAACGTCGCCCCGCATGGCAGTCGACTCCTCCACTGACCAAGTCAGTACGACGAGATGGCCGAGCCCCTTCGGGGTCCGGACCAGGCTGGTCGCGTCCAGTGCGCTGATGCTCTTCACCGAGCTCGCGTTGATCCGTTGGACCGGCTCGAACGTGGTCCACCTCAGCTACTTCTCGAACTTCGTCCTGCTCGGCTCGTTCCTCGGTATCGGGATCGGCATCCTCCGGTCCAGCCGGGCCCGTTGGCTGCCGTACTACTCACCGATCATGCTCGGCCTGCTGGTCCTGGTGATCGCGTGGAAGCCGGTCACGGTCAACCGCGGCAGCTCGTCCAGCGTCATCTACTTCACCAGCCTGAACACCACCGGTCCGCCGGTCTGGGTGATCCTGCCGGTCATCTTCATCGCGGCCGCCGTCGTCCTGGCCGGACCGGCCGAACTGGTCGGGCGGTGTTTCGCGGAGTTGCCGCGACTGACGGCGTACCGCTACGACCTGGTCGGAAGCCTGGTCGGGATCGTGAGCTTCACCGGGTTGTCGTTCCTGGGCGCGCCGCCGATCTGGTGGGGCGCGATCGTGACGGTGACGTTCGCCGCGTTGATGATTCCGCGGACCGCGCTCGGTTCCGGTCGCCGGGTCGTCGCGACCGGGGTGAGTGCGGCGCTCGTGCTGTCACCGTTGATCGTGATGCTCGGGGTGCTCTTCCATGAGTCGACCCGGCCGGACAACAGCTGGTCGCCGTACTACAAGGTGCAGACGAAGCAGTACACGTTCGAAGGTGTGCCGCTGCTGACGATCACGGTGAACGGCGTACCGCACCAGCAGGCGATCCCCGCCGACGCACGGTTGCAGTGGGAGCCGCAGTACGGGCTGCCGTACGAGCGGGCGAACGTCGGGAAGACGCCGAAGAACGTCCTGATCATCGGCGCCGGTTCCGGGTCGGACGTGGCGATCGCGCTGAAGAAGGGCGCGACACATGTGGACGCGGTCGAGATCGACCCGCGGATCCGCGATCTCGGTAAGGCCCTGCACCCGGACCACCCGTACCAGGACCCGCGGGTGACCTCGCACATCGACGACGGCCGGGCGTTCCTGTCCCGGACCGACAAGAAGTACGACCTGATCCTGCTGGCGCTGCCGGACTCGCTGACGCTGGTGAACGGCGCGAGCTCGCTGCGGCTGGAGAGCTACCTGTTCACCCAGCAGGCGTTCGAGTCGGCGAAGGACCACCTGAACCCCGGTGGTGCCTTTGCCATGTACAACTACTACCGCGAGACCTGGCTGATCGACCGGCTGGCCTCGACGGCGGAGGAAGCGTTCGGTCACAAGCCGTGTGTGGACAAGATCGGTGACGGTCTGCAGCAGGCGGTCGTCACGGTCGGGCTGACCGAGCAGGACCAGACGTGTGCCGCGACGTGGCCCGGTCCGTCGGCGATCACGCCGCCGCCGGCGACCGACAACCGCCCGTTCCTCTATCTGTTCACCGATCGGATCCCGTCGCTCTATCTGGTCACGATGGGCCTGATCCTGGTCGCCGGTCTGATCGGAGTCGGGATCGCCGGCGGCGGATCGTCGTACCGGCGGATGCGCCCGTACGCCGACCTGTTCCTGCTCGGCGCCGGCTTCATGTTGCTGGAGACGAAGAGCATCACCGGCTTCGCGCTGTTGTTCGGTACGACGTGGGTCGTGAACGCGATCGTGTTCGCCGGCGTACTGGTGGCGGTGTTGGCCGCGGTCGAAGTGACCAGACGGTTCAAGACTCCACCGATCAAGGTGATGTTCGCGATCCTGTTCGGCGGACTGCTGCTGTCGTGGCTCTTCCCCGACGAGTGGTTGCTGTCGATGCCGGTCGGATTGCGTGCGCTGGTGGCGGTCCTGATCGCGTTCCTGCCGATCTTCGCCGCGAACGTGATCTTCGCCAAGCGCTTCACCGACACCGAGGACGGCACCGCGTCGTTCGGCGCCAACCTCCTGGGTGCGATGCTCGGCGGCTGTCTCGAGTACGCGGCGTTGATCATCGGCTTCGACGGCCTCCTGATCATCGCGGCCCTCTTGTACGCCGGTGCCTTCCTGCTCACCCCGAAGATCCGCCAGGTGATGAGGACCTGACTGGTACGGGTTCGGCCCGTTTGCGGGTGCCGGGCCGGGCCGAGGTGGCACCATCAGGGACATGACGTGGCTTGTGACTGGTGGTGCCGGGTATATCGGA
Organism: Kribbella sp. NPDC051952; assembly: GCF_040680855.1. Lineage (NCBI taxonomy): Bacteria > Bacillati > Actinomycetota > Actinomycetes > Propionibacteriales > Kribbellaceae > Kribbella > Kribbella sp. NPDC051952. Next base: position 118,373 of record NZ_JBFAXQ010000018.1, on the reverse strand, counting down.
GCGCACGTGGTGCGCGCTTTTCTTGCTGACGGCATCGATGTGGTGGTGATCGACGACCTGTCGAGCGGGAAGGCCGAGTTCGTGCCGGACGGCGTGCCGTTCGTGCAGGCCAACCTGCTCGACGGTACGGCGGTGCGCGGTGCGCTGGACGGGGTCAGTGGCGTCGTCCACCTGGCCGGGTTCAAGTACGCCGGCGTCTCGGTCGACCGGCCGTTGCACACCTACACGCAGAACGTGACCGCGATGGTGTCACTGCTGGATGCGATGGCGGAGAAGGAGATCCGCAATCTCGTCTTCTCGTCCAGCGCGGGTGTCTACGGCACCCCGAAGGACGAGGTGGTGACCGAGCAGACGCCGCCGGACCCACAGAGCCCGTACGGCGAATCCAAGCTGGTCGGGGAGTGGTTGCTCCGGGACCAGGCCGCCGCGACCGAGCTGCACCACACCTCGCTGCGCTACTTCAACGTGGTCGGCTCCGGGGACCCGTCGGTGTACGACGCCAGCCCGTACAACCTGTTCCCGATCGTGTGTGACCTGCTGGCCCAGGGGAAGGTGCCGCAGATCTACGGCACCGACCACCCGACGCCGGACGGTACGTCGGTCAAGGACTACGTCCACGTCGCCGACCTGGCCCGCGCTCACGTCGCGGCCGCCCGGGCGCTGGACTCGGGGAAGACGCTCGAGCGTGTCTACAACCTGGGCAGCGGCACCGGCACGTCGGTCCGCCAGATCATGGACGCCGCCCGCCGCGTCACGGGGATCGACTTCACCCCCGGCGAGGCCCCACGCCGCCCCGGCGACCCGTCCCGGGTCGTCGCCGACGGCCAGCTGGCGGCCCGGGATCTCGACTGGAAGAACACCTACACGGTCGACGACATGTTCGCCACCGCCTGGGAGGCCTGGCCTCAGGGCTGAAATCGTGGTCGGCGCTCCTCCCCGGTTGTAGCCTGTGGCGCAGTTCACTGAGCTGCCCGCGGGTGCGGGCACGATCGAGGGGTGCGATCCATGAGTTACGAGAGCCTGCCGCAGTTCCTGGCGAAGATCGATCTCTTCGAGGGGCTGTCCAAGGACACGCTGTCGGACCTGATCGAGCGTGGCACCACGCTCAAGGTCCAGGGCGGCAACCACGTGGTCGAGCAGGGGGCGAGCGACGCCGGCCTGCAGATCGTGCTGGCGGGTTCGGCCGACGTGGAGGTCAACGGGGTCTCCCGCGAGCCGCTGAAGGTGGGCGACTACTTCGGTGAGATCTCGCTGATCGACGGCCTGCCGCGGTCCGCGACCGTGGTGGCCGGGCCGGACGGGCTGAGCACGTTCGCCCTGTCGGCGCTCGCGTTCGAGCCGGTCGTGAAGGAGAACCCGGAGGTCGCCCAGGCGCTGCTGAAGGCCCTGACCGCCCGGATCCGCCGGCTCGAGACCGAGAGCTGAGCCGATCGGCTCGAACGACCCGGGGGCGTGATGACCGAGGAGCGGAAGATCGTCTCGGTGCTGTTCTGCGACCTCGTCGGCTTCACCACGGCGTCGGAGTCCGCCGACCCCGAGGACGTTCGCCGCTGGTTGGCGCCGTACCACTCGACCCTGCGGCAGACGGTCGAGCGGTACGGCGGGACCGTCGAGAAGTTCGCCGGGGACGCGATCCTGGCCGTCTTCGGCGCACCGCGATCCCGGGAGGACGACGCCGAACGCGCGGTCCGGGCCGGCCTCGCGATCTTGGACGCGGTCCACGCCCTGCCGGACGGGCCGCTGGAGGTCCGGATCGGTATCGAGACCGGCGAGGCGCTGGTTCAGCTGAACGCACGCCCCGAGCTCGGCGAACCGTTCGTCACCGGCATGGTCGTCAACACGGCCGCCCGGTTGCAGGCCTCGGCACCGATCGGTGCGGTCGTGGCCGGGCCAGGCACCCACGACGCGACGAGCCGGGTCTTCGACTACGAAGAGCTGGAACCCGTTGTGGCCAAGGGAATCAGCCACCCGGTCGAACGCTGGCAGGCCGGCCCGCCGAGGGCCCGCTTCGGCTCGGACGTCATCCGCGACCTCAGTTCGCCGATGGTCGGCCGGCAGCGCGATCTGACCTTGCTGTGCACGGCGTTCGAGAAGGCCATCGCGGAACGAGTACCGCAGTTCGTCACGCTGCTCGGCGAACCAGGCATCGGCAAGTCGCGCCTGGTCGCCGAGCTCGGTGCCTGGCTGGATCGGCACGACGAACTCGTCATCTGGCGTGAGGGCCGGTCCCTGCCGTACGGCGAGACGCCGTTCGGGCCGATCGCGGAGATCTTCAAGGTCCAGGCCGGCGTCCTGGACACCGATCCGCCGGCACAGGTCGCCGCCAAGCTCGACACGATCCTTCTCGAAGGCGCCGACCGGGCCTGGCTGCGCGCCCGGGTCGGACCACTGGTCGGCGTCGAACGGTCCGGCTCGTCGGAGTCGGTGACGCAGGACGAGTCGTTCGCGGCCTGGCGTGAGCTGCTGGAGTCGTTCGCCGAGCGCTCACCGCTGGTCCTGGTGTTCGAGGACCTGCACTGGGCAACGGACGCGATGCTCGCGTTCGTCGACCACCTGGCCGAATGGCTGACCGACCTGCCGCTGCTCGTCGTCGTCACCGCCCGGCCCGAGCTGCTCGAGCGCGGGCCGCAATGGACCCGCGGCGTACAGAACTCGCTGACCGTCGGCCTCTCGCCGCTGTCGGCCGACGAGACCGACCAGCTCCTGATGGAGATGTTCGCCGGCCAGGACATCCCCGACGAGACCCGCCGGCGACTCGTACGACGGGCCGACGGCAACCCCTTGTACGCCGAAGAACTCGCCCGGGTCGTCGCCGACTGCGGCCCGGACCGAGCTGCCTCCGCCGAGCTGCCCGTTGGTATTGCCGCACTCATCGCGGCCCGGCTGGACACGCTGGCTCCCGATCGCAAGGCGCTACTCGCCGATGCTGCTGTGATCGGCCGGGTGTTCTGGGCCGAGGCTGTCGCGGCCGTGTCCGGCCGGGAGCCGGCTGAGGTCGTCCACGAACTGCAGGAACTGGCGCGCAAGGAGCTGGTGCGTCCGGTCCGTCGCTCGTCGATGCTGGGCCAGCACGAGTACACCTTCTGGCACGCGCTGACCCGGGACGTCGCCTACAGCCAGGTGCCGCGAGCATCCCGTTCGTCCCGGCACCTCGCCGCCGCCGACTGGCTCGAGCTGCGCTGTCCTGCCTGTCAGGCCGAGACTCCGAGCCTGATCGCGTATCACCTGTCCACCGCGATCGATCTCGCCGCCGCCGTCGGGGACACAGACGCTGTCGCGGAGATCGCGCCGCGGGCCCGCCAGTTCCAGCTGATCGCGGCCGAGCAGGCGATGAACCTCGATGCGGGCGAGGCGATGGGACTGCTCGATCGTGCGCTGGCGCTCACCCCGCCAGGGGATCCGGAGCGGCCGGCGATCATGGCCCGCTGGGGCTGGGGAGCGTTCCTGGAAGGCCGTCTCGATGACGCGCGCACCGCGTTCCGTGAGGCGATCGCCGGGTTCGAGGCGTCGGGTGACGTCCGCGGATTGGCCCGCGCGTTGCGGGCTTCGACGTACTCGCTGAACAGCATGGAGGAGAGCCTGGCGACGGTGGACCGGGCGGTCGCGATGCTCGAGGAGCTCGGGCCGAGTGAGGACCTCGTGCAGTTGCTGGCCGGGCGGGCGAGCATCCAGATGGTCGCGAGCCGCCGGCAGGAAGCGGTCATCTCGGCGAACCGGGCCCTGGATATGGCCACCGAGTACGGGTACGCCGTACCGCAGCGGGCGCTGGAGTCACGAGGGCTTGCCCGGATCGGTCAGGGCGACGCCGGTGGACTCGTCGATGTGAAGGAGGCCCTGGCGGCGCTGCTCGAGCTCGGCCAGGGACGCGACACGGCGGTGACCTGGCTGAACTACGGCTGGGTGCTGTGGCTGATCGAAGGACCCGTCGTTGCCTTGGGCGAGCTGGACGCCGCGCGCGAGTTCGCCGCCCGGCGCCGGCTGGCCGAGATGGAGCAGCAGATCGGTTGTGCCGTCCTGCAGTTGCTGATCGAGACGGCCCGGCCGGCCGAGGCCGTCGCGGCGTGCCGAGCCCAGCTCGAGCACCCTGGACCGGCGTTCAACACGCTGCGGCGGATCGAGGTCCTCGCGGCGCTGGCGGTGGCGCAGGTCGAGTCCGCCCTGCCGGGCCGGGAGGCAGCCGAGGAGGCCTATCGGCTGGCGGTGGACGCAGGCTGGCCGGATCTGATCGCCATCGCGGCCTCGCCCGCGGCGATGACCCGGTCGCTCGACGGCGACCGGGACGGCGTACTCGAGGTGCTCACGCTGCTCCTTTCGTTGCCCGACCTGCGCGGCAGCCTCGAATTCGATGCCCGGCTGCCATCGCTGGTGCGGGCGGCGCTGGCAGTGAGTCACGTCGAGGCGGCGGCCGCACTCGCGGACTTCGTGGAGCCGGTGCTGCAGATGCGGGAGTACGCGACGACGACGGTCCAGGCGCTGCTCGCCGAGTACCGTGGCGACACCGAGACCGCCGCGAGCGGGTTCGCGCGGGCAGCCGCCGACTGGGGTGCCTTCGGCAACCAACTCGAACAGGCCCACGCGCTGCTCGGGGTCCATCGCACAACCGGCGACCCCGCTGCCCTCGCGCAGGCCAAAGCCCTGCAACCAGAGGACTAGCTGTGTGTGGGTGCGGGCGACCCGTCGAGCAACCGTGGCGGTCGCGGGACGCGTTGTGGAGTCCCGCGTCGTTCATCGGTGGCGTGCTGTGGCTGGCGCTCGGCGTGGGGTCGGTGATCGGCGGTTGGACGGTGTTCGGGTGGAGCCTGCTCGGGGTGCTCGCGGCCATTGCCGTGGGCGCGCTCGTTCAGCAGGTTGTGCGCGGACATCGCGGGACCTGCGTGGTGCGTCGGGCACTCTGGTTCGGCCTCGCCGTACCCGGACTGCCGTTGCGCGTGGCCTACTGGTTCAACTTCTAGTAGTCCTTCTTGAAAGGACCCGACGGAGTCAGGTCCATCACCTCGCTGCGCGGCCCGGTGAGTACGCCGCCTTCGACCGGCAACGTGTGACCGGTGATCCACGCGGCGTCGTCGGATGCCAGGAACGCGACCGCGGCTGCGATGTCCTCTGGCTCACCGACCCGGCCCAGCGGATACAGCTTCTCGAACCGCTCCAGGGTGTCCGGCTGGTTGTCCCAGTTCGGCGTACGAATGGTGCCGGGGGCAACCACATTGAAGCGGACGCCGAGCCCGCCGTACCGGGCGGCATAGTTGACCGTCATAGCGATCTGGCCGGCTTTCGCGGCGGCGTACTCGATGTTGCCGAAGGCAGCGAGTCCGTTGACCGAGCTGATCGTGACCACGTTGCCGCGGGTCTTGACCAGGTGGGGGAGCGCCGCCTGGATGCACCGGGACGCACCGACCAGCGTGAGGTCGAGCTGCTGGTGCCACTCCTCGGCGCTCGTGTCTTCCGGCACCGTCGAGACGATGCAGCCGCCGGCGTTGTTCACCACCACGTCCAGCCGCCCGAACCGCTCCACGGCGGCCGCGACCGCGGCGTCCACGTCGTCCCGGTTCGTCACGTCGAGCCGGACCCCGAGAGCCTGCGCGCCGATCCCGGCCGCAACCTCGGCGACCTTGTCCTCCTGGAGATCGGTCACCACCACCGATGCACCCTCGTCCGCGAGCCGCCGCGCCACGGCCGCCCCGATTCCCTGCGCTCCCGCCGTGATGAGCGCTACCTGTCCCTCGAATCGCTGCACGCTACCCCTCCACCACTCGATCGACCTTCTCGTCCGCGACCCGGCGCTCCAGCTTCGCGGCGTCGAGATTGCGGCAGAGGACGATCGAACCACCTCCGGAGATCACCCCGACCAGCAGTCCGACACCTTCTCGCGCGACCAGGTCCTGCGTGACCAGGATCCGGTCGGCGACGGGCTCCGCGGTACTGATCAGGTCCTCGTGGGTCAGCTCGTCGTACGCCGGTGACGTCGGCGACGGTGGATCGAACGGGACGAACACATCCGGGTGGTTGTAGACCTCGGCGCCGTAGTCCTGGATCCCCGCCGGCAACGGCTCGCGGAAGCGCCCGCCGAGCGGCAGCAACGCCGACGCGACGGTCTCCCGCTCGCCGTGCACGCTCAGGTCCGGGCCGGTGATCGCGAGCGTGCCTTTGCCACTCGTCAGGGACGCGCCGACAGACCAGGTGGACAGCGCCCAGACCACACCGAGCCAGTGCGGCGGCAGGCCGATCGCGACGGTCTCGCCGGCCTCCAGGTCGTACTCGTCGACGAGCAGGTTGGCGGTCTTGGCGACCCAGTTCGCGGTGGTGACGGCGCTCAGCTCGATCCGCTCACCGGTCACGTCGTCGTAGTAGGTGAGGAACGGGGCGGCGCCGTCGCGGCGGACGGCGGTCGCGAACAACTCGGGCAGGACTCGTGACATATGGCCCAGCCTACGGTTCGCGGGCCGACGTACCGTGGTGGGGGATTCGCGGAAAGAAGGCTTGTCATGGTGCCACTGCTGGAGCTGCCACAGGGCGGCGAATGGATCGTCATCCTGGTCATCGTCGTACTCCTGTTCGGGGCGAAGAAGCTGCCCGAGCTGACCAAGAACGCGGCCCGCGCGATGAACGAGTTCAACAAGGCCCGCAACGAGGACGAGAAGCCCGCGGTCGAGGCCGACAAGCCCGTCGACGAAACCAAGCCGTCCACTCCGTGAAAGCGCCACAGCCAGGCGGGTGATTTCAGGCGACTCCGCCTCACTGCCGCCCATTACCGGGCCTGACAGCGCGCTGGAGAGGGCGGTCCGCAGGTCCCGCCGGCCTGCCGGTCTGGGCTCGACGCCACGGACCCTGTGGTACTCCAGCAGCTGGAGTTCTCATAAGGTCTGTACATGTTGATCCTGGCCGGCCTGGCGCTGATCCTCGTGCTGACCGTTGCCACGGGCTATTTCGTCTCGCAGGAATTCGCGTACGTCGCGGTGGACCGGAGCCGGCTGCGGACCCTCGCGGACGACGGTGACGCGGCCGCGGCCCGCGCGCTGAAGGTCACGTCCCGGCTCTCGTTCGTCCTGTCCGGAGCACAGGTCGGCATCACCATCACGGCCCTACTGGCTGGGTACTTCGCCGAGCCCTATCTCGGCGAGGGACTGGAGCACGTGCTCGGATCGGCCGGCGTTCCAACGGCCGTGAGTACGTCGGTCTCGGTGATCCTGGCGTTGCTGTTGGCAACGATCATCCAGATGGTGCTGGGCGAGCTGGCCCCGAAGAACCTGGCCATCGCGAAGGCCGAGCGGATCGCGCTCGCGCTGTCCCGGTCGACGCTGATGTACCTGACCGTGGCCGGCCCGCTGATCCACGTCTTCGACTCGGCCTCGAACCGGATCCTGCGCCGGGTCGGGATCGAGCCGGTCGAGGAGCTGCCGCAGGGCGCGACCGCGCAGGAGCTGGACCGGATCATCGTCACGTCGTACGAGCAGGGTCTGCTGGACCAGGACACGATGCGGCTGCTCGACCGTGGGCTCGATTTCCGCGGCCGGACCGCGGAGGAGGCGATGGTCCCGCGCGTCGACGTGGTCGTCATGCACCGGGAGGAGCCGCTGACCCGGGTGGTCGAGCTGCAGGACACCGGGCACAGCCGGTTCCCGGTGATCGGCGAGTCGGTCGACGAGGTGATCGGCGTGGTCGCGATCGGCGACGTGGTCGAGCTCGAGCCGGCCGACCGGGCTTCCATCGCGGTCGGATCGCTGGCGTCGCCGCCGGTCGTCGTACCGTCGACGCTGCCGCTGCCCGCCGTACTGGAACGGCTCCGGACCGCCCGTCGCCAGCTGGCGATCGTCGTCGACGAGTACGGCGGATTCGCCGGGATCGTGTCGCTCGAGGACATCGCCGAGGAGCTGGTCGGCCCGATCCGGGACGAGGACGACCTGCCGGAGAGCGAGCTGGTGCAAGGCGGCGAAGGGTCGTGGGTGGTGCCGGCCCGCTGGCGGCTCGACGAGGTCGCGGAGGCCACCGGGGTCGCGCTGCCGGAGGACGACGACTACGAGACGGTTTCCGGTCTGGTGATGGCGCGACTCGGCCGGATCCCGGCGGTCGGCGATGAGCTCGTCGTCGAACTGCCGCACCGGATCGACCACGACGGGCGGCCGATCCCGGCCGAGTTCGTCCGGCTGATCGTCCGGACCATCGAGCGGCGCGTGCCCGGTCTCGTCGTGATGGAGCGGATCGGATGAGTACGACGCTCGCCCTGATCATCTCGGTCGTCCTGCTGGCGCTGAACGGCTTCTTCGTCGCCGCCGAGTTCGCGTTGGTCGCGTCGAAGCGACACCGGCTCGAGGAGGCAGCTGCGTCCGGCAGCCGCTCGGCCCGGGCCGCGATCGCCGGCGTCAGCGAGCTGTCGGTGATGCTCGCCGGTGCGCAGCTCGGCATCACCTTGTGCACCCTCGGCCTCGGTTCGTTGAGCGAGCCGGCGGTCGCGCACCTGCTGCATCCGTTGTTCGAGCTGGCGCATGTTCCTGAAGGCGTCGGTCATGTCATCGCGCTGATCATCGCGGTCGCAGGGATTGGCCTGCTGCACGTGCTGCTCGGGGAGATGGCTCCGAAGTCCTGGGCAATTAGCGATCCCGAACGGTCGGCTCTCGTGCTCGCGCTGCCGTTCCGCGCGTTCACCTGGGTCTTCCGTCCGTTGCTGCTGGTGCTCAACTGGTTCGCCAATCTCTGCGTCCGGCTGGTCGGAGTGACTCCGCAGAACGAGCTGGCCAACGCGCACGGCCCCGACGAACTGCGCCTGCTGATCGAGTCCTCCCGTGAGCACGGCACCTTGGCGGCGCCCGAGCACGATCTGCTCACCGCGATGCTCGCGCTGCAGAACACCACGGTCGCCCAGGTGATGACGCCGATCGCCCAGCTCTCGACGGTTCCCGCAGCCGCGACCGCCCGCGAGGTCGAGCTGACCAGCCGCCGCGAAGGCCGCTCCCGCCTCGCGGTCGTCAGCTCGGGTACGACGATCTGCGGCATCGTCCACGTCCGCGATGCGGCCCGGGCGACCACCGGCGGTGGTACGACGCTGCAGGCGTCGGACCTGATGACCGCGCCACTCGAGCTGGCTGCCGGGACCCCGGTGGCGACGGCGATCCGGACGATGCGCGATCAGCGTTCGCAGTTGGCCGTCGTACGCGATGGGGACCAGCCGGTCGGGGTGGTCGCGTTGGAGGATCTGCTGGAGGAGGTGATCGGGGAGTTCGACGACGAGACCGACCCGATCGTCAGCGCCGCGAAGGCGGAATCACCGGAGCGCTAGTCTCCTCGCCGGTTGTCCTGGGGCGGCTACCGTGTAGCCAGGAACCCGTCTGGAGGTGGTCTGTCGTGGCAGTGCGCCGGCTGGGGCTGGTTGTGCACGAGGGGCGTCCGGTGGCGGTGCAGACCGCCGCGACCGTGCGTGAGTGGGCCGCGAATCATGACATCGGCTGCACCGACATCGACGTGTGGAAGGCGCACGAGGACCGGCGCGGCGGGATGGACGAGTTGCATCACGCCGGCGACCCGGATCTCGTCGTCACGCTCGGCGGTGACGGTACGTTCCTGCGCGGCGCCCGGATCGCCGCGAAGAACGACGCGATGGTGCTCGGCGTCGACCTCGGCAAGGTCGGATTCCTGACCGAGGTCGCTTGCCGCGATGTCGAGGAGGCGCTGGAGGCCGTGCATCACGGCGGTGCCACCATCGAGGAGCGGATGACGCTGACCATGCGGGCCTCGCGTCCGCTGGAGATCCCGAGCGGGATCGAGTCGCTGCTGCGGTACGGGCACGGTCCTGCGTTGCCGCCGCCGGCGGTGCGTCCGGAGTTGGCCCAGGACGACGGGTGGGGTGTGGCGCTGGACGTGACGGCGCTGAATGACGTCGTACTGGAGAAGCTGGCCCGCGATCATCAGGTGGCGCTCGGGGTGTATCTGGCCGGCCGGCTGTTGGCGTCGTACTCGGCCGATGCGGTGATCGTGGCGACGCCTACCGGGTCGACGGCGTACAGCTTCGCGGCGGGTGGGCCGATCTTGTCGCCGAACACCGAGGCGATCGTGTTCACGCCGGTCGCGCCGCATATGACCTTCAACCGGACGGTCGTCACGGCGCCGGACGAGCCGGTCGCGTTGCGGGTGTTGCCGCACTCGGGTCCGGCCGCGGTCAGTATCGACGGGCAGTTGCGCGGGGTGCTCGATCCGGGGGACTGGATCGGGGTGTACGGATCGCCTCGGCGGCTTCGGCTGGTGCGGTTACGTCCGACCGACTTCTACGGGCGGCTGCGGGATCGGTTCCGGCTCACGGATGCGCCCGCCACCGCGCTCGACGGCGAGTCCGACCACTTCTGGCGGACCACGTCCCCAGTACCGCCGGACCTGGCGCATCTCCGGATGCCGCCGGTGTTGGGCGAGGACCGGTAGGGTCTCTCCTCATGCGAAACGTGGTGATCCTGGCCGGAGGTTCGGGGACACGGCTGTGGCCGCTGTCGAGGGACGACCGGCCGAAGCAGGTGCTTCCGCTGGCGGCCGGGGAGTCGTTGCTCCGGGTGGCGTACAACCGCCTGCGCGGACTGGTCGAGCCGGAGAACATCTACGTCTGCACGGTCGGCGCCTACACCGAGGTGGTGCGCAAGGAACTTCCCGAGCTCGGCGCGCACAACATCATCGGTGAACCGGCCCGCCGCGACACCGCGAACGCGGTCGGCCTGGCCTCTGCCGTGGTCGCGCGCAACGACCCGGACGCGGTGGTCGCGTTCGTCGGGTCGGATCACCTGATCAGCCCGGAGGACAAGTTCCAGGAGGCGATCGAGAACGGGTTCGCGGTCGTCGAGCAGCGGGGCCGATCGCTGGTGACGTTCGGCATCGAGCCGACCCATCCGCATACCGGGCTCGGGTACATCGAGCGTGGCTCGGCTCTTGCCGGGACCTCCGCGTTCGTGGTCGACCGGTTCCGGGAGAAGCCGGATCGCGCGACCGCTGAGGAGTACCTGGCGACGGGGCGGTTCTGGTGGAACTCCGGGATGTTCGTCTGGCGCGCCGAGACTGTACTCAGCGTCCTCGACGAGCTCCTGCCGGAGTCGGCGGCTCGGTTGCGTGAGGTCGCGTCCGTGTGGGACACCCCTTCGCGTGACGAGACGCTGGCATCGGTGTACCCGAACCTGCGGAAGATCAGCGTCGACTACGCGGTGATGGAGCCGGCCTCGCAGGGCAAGGTCGATGCTGACGTTGTCGTCGTACCGATGCCTGTGCACTGGCTGGACGTTGGCTCTTGGGCTGCGCTGGCCGGGACGTACGACGCGGACGACCAGGGCAACCGGACCGACGGTACGACGCTGAGCTGCCTGCTCGACTCCCACAACAACATCATCGTCACCGACGACCCTGATCACCTTGTGGCCGCGGTGGGCCTGCAAAGCCACATCATCGTCCACACCCAGGACGTCACCATGGTCTGCCCCCTCTCCGACGGAGAACGAGTAAAAGACCTAGTAGCCCAAGTCCAATCCGACCACGCCGACCGCTACCTCTAACCGGTTGGCACCTAACTGGTTGGCACCGCCCCGCGGCGACAACCCTTCGGCCTCATCCGGCGGCGTGCGCGCAGGGTGGTGAGCGTGGGGTGTGATCCGGCGGCTCACTGTGATCACGCGAGCAGTTGGTGGGCTTCGGCTGAGTCCGCGTGAGACGACCGGCCTGCACGACTCGTCGTACGCAGCTCCGGAGATTCCTCAGCCCCTCTGACCCCAACGCAACAGGAGGGGATGTCCGCTTGGGTTGTGGGTTCTCTGCTGGTGTGGGAGGGGAGAACCCCCAACGCGAAGGGATATCCCTTCGAAGGCACAGCCGATGGATTGCCTGCCGGACCAGGCGTTTGTTGGGCGTTCGGTCGTAGTGCGGCCTCGTGGGATGTGTGGGGCGTTCGGTCGTGCTGGGCCTCGCGTGGTGGGGTTGGGTTATTAGGGGGCGCGGTACGGTGACTGCCGCTGCGTCGGACCGGGCCTGGTCATGGCGTTGGGGAAGGCTTGCGTTGGTGGGATGTTTGGGGGGACTTGGTGATGTCTGGGGTCACGCTGTTCTTGATGGTTGGGCTTCCTGGGGCTGGGAAGACGACGCGGGCTCAAGAGCTGGCTAGGGCTCACGATGCGCTGCGGTTTACTCCGGACGAGTGGCACCTTTCCTTGTTCGGTACCTCGTTGCGGGCTGAGGGCAAGCGTGATCTGCTTGAAGGCTGGATGATCACGGCGGCGCTGCGGACACTGCGGCTGGGAACCAGCGTCGTGCTCGACTTCGGGCTCTGGAGCCGGGACGATCGTTCGGCGCTGCGCTGGCTGGCCGACCAAGTCGGGGTGCCGTGTCAGGTGGTTTATCTGCCCGTTGACCTGGACGTTCAGCTCGCCCGCATCGCGCACCGCGAGGCCAGCATGCCTCAGACCTTTCCGATGCCTGAGGCGGACGTTGTTAGCTGGCGTACCAAGTTCGAAGCACCCGACGACGCCGAGCTTGCCGGCGTAGACAGCTTTGGGCCGCCTGGACAGTGGACGACCTGGCTCGCGTGGGCTCAAGATCGGTGGCCCACGCTCATTGCCGACTACTCCTAGATCACCAACCAGATAGCTCGGGACACAAGCGGTGGGTGGGTTGGTTCGGTGGCTGTGAGATGTGCGTCTCGCCCCCGATCAACGTACTGACCGAAGCATGTCCAGGAGGTCGCTCCAGGCGCCGGTTGTTGCAGCAGGTGAGTGGTCGGGATGGGACTCGTCGGTGAAATAGTGCCCCGCATCGTCGTACTCGCGGATCAGCGCGACCGCACCGGCGGCCTCTGCGCTGCGGCGGAACTCCACGACCTGCTCCGGCGGGACGAAACGGTCGCCCGCCGCATAGTGCAACTGCACGGGGGTGCCGGAGCGCACGCCGGACGGAACCGAGGCGGGGGCGTGCAGACAGGCCACCGCCTTCGCGGCGAGTCGGTCGGGCCAGATCTGACCGATCACGCCGACGCCCATCGAGAACCCGATCAGTACGGCGTTGTCGGATACCTGGGACAACGCGTCGTACGCGCGGTCTGTGATGGTCGACCAGCCGATCTCCTCCATCAACGCGAAGCCCGCCTCGATCTCACCTGGCGCGGTCCGACCGTCGAACAGGTCGGGTAACGAGACCTGATAACCCAACGACCGCAGGCGTTCCGCCGCAGCTACCTCGACCGGCCGCAAACCCCACATCGAATGGAACACCACGATCTCCATCCGCAGAGTCTCCCAACTCCCGCCCAACCACCATCGGGCGGCACCAGCCCGCCTCTCCCGCCCGACCACCTTCGGGCGGCACCAGCCCGCCTCCCCGCCAATCGTCAGCGAGTGCCCTGGAGCACGCGGGGGAGGGCAGTCCTCTCCGTGGAGCGCCAGGAGGTAGTCCGCCCGTGGAGCACCGGGAGAGTGGTCCTCCCGCGGAGTGCCGCGAGGGTAGTCCTCCCGTGGAGCACCGGGAGGGTCGTCCTCTCCTGGAGCGCCAGGAGCGTAGTCGTCCCGTGGAGTGCCGGGAGGGTGGTCCTCTCATGGGGCGTCGGGTTGAGTCAGTTGCGCTCAGCCCGGGCGACCTTGCGGATCATTACGCAGTTGCCTAGGCCTTTGGGGCGGTCGTAGGTGAAGCCCTCGCGTTCGTACATCGTTCGGGTGCCGTTGTATAGGAACGAGGAGTTCTTCTTCCGGATCCCGCCGGTGTCGTGCGGGTAGCCCTCGACCACGCCGCCGCCGGCCTGGGCGATCAGCTCGACGGCTCCGCGGAGCGCGATCGCGGCCAAGCCCTGACCGCGAAAGCTGCGCTCGACGAGGATGCAGGTGACGCGGTAGTCGGGCAGTCGCTCGGCAGTGGCCAGGTATTCCTTGCGGTGCTGGAGGTTGGGCAGTTCGTCGGGTGATCCGTACTCCGCCCAGGCGACGGCCCGGTCGCCGTCGTACACCAGTGCCGCATGCGCGATCCCGTCGGCCACGAGACGTTGCTTGAGCGCCCGGTTCCCCTCGGCGGTCTGCCCCTTCTCCGCGCAGTCGGGATGGAAATGCGTGCACCAGCAGCTGGCGAACATGCCCTTGTTCCGCTCGACAAGAGCGGCGAAGTCGTCAAACGTCTCCGGCGTAAGCGCCCTGATCCTGAAGTCGGACATGCCCGCAACGTACCCCCAATTCCGGACGTTCAACTTCCGGTACCCCAGGCAGAGCGACGGATCGCTGGATGGCGGATGTTATTGCTGGGTTGGGGTTCCCTGGTGGTGGAACATTTGCCAGTGGGCCGTGGCTACTCGGCGCCAGAGGGAGGTTCGGTGGGAGCGGCGGGTGCCGTTGTCGGAGGTGTATTTGAGCATCACCAGGCCGTCGGCCAGGCGGTAGCCGCGCATGTTCTGGACGCGGATCGGCTCGGCGTTCAAGTCGGTGTTGGCTGCGACCAGTTCTGCGGTGCCTTCGAACTCGAGTTCGCCGCCGGATGCGCCGTACTCGTGGAAGTCCGGGGCCAGCAGCCTGCGCAGGCGGGCTGGGTCGGCTCGGCACTCCGGGCTCAGCGACTCCTGCTCTGCGGCGATGGCCTCTGCCACCTGTGGGTCCTGGGACAGGTCCAGTCGACTGGTCACCGCGTCGAGGGTCGGCCAGGGTGGGCCTTCGCGCAGGGTGCGGAGGAGTTCGTCGCCGAACAGCTTTCCGTTGGGGAACTGGTCGCCGATGTCCCAGCGCCAGGCTGCGACCATTGCGAGGACGAGTTGGCGGCAGTCGCCGAGTAGGGCCTGGTCAACGTTCGGGTAGTGCTCGCAGACGGCCTCGGGGACATGGGCGAGATCGAACTCGACCGGGCCGCGGCAGCAGGTCTCGAAGTCGATGAACAGCGGGCCGTTCTTCGTGCTGAGCAGATTGCCTGGATGCGGTTCGCCGTGGAGTAGCTGCTCCGCGGCACCGCGGTCGTGGATTGCCCGCCGTACGCTGCCTAGCGTGTCGCTGAGGAACGCGCGGTCCGCGTCGGTGAGCTCCGGCGAGAGAGCCGGATTGCCGACAATCTTCTCCGCCTCCGTGATGCGGTCCGTGAACCGCGGGCTCGCCATATCAACCTTGCCCATGCCGGCATGCAGCTGCGCCAGCGCCTCGGCGAAGTCGGCTGGTACGACGTCAGGCGTCGCAGGCTCGTAGTACGTCCACAGGGTGACTGCGAAGCCATCGCGCGTGTAGACAACCGGGTCCACCCGGGGCTCCAACGCGGCCACCGGGGATCCGATCTCGGCGAGTCGTTGCGCGAGCTCGACTTCGAACTGTGCGACCTCCTGCCCCACCGGGGCGACCCGGGCGAACACGTCGGCCGGCGTCAGGTGCAGCGCCAGTTTGTTCGAGTTGTGCAGAACGGTTGCGTCGGTGGCCGGAAGGTCGAGCGAGGTGGCGATCGCGGTCGCAGCCGCGATCGCACGCGTGACGTCGTACGGGTCCATGGTTTCGTGAGGCTACCTTCGTGACCTGGTTCTGTCCCTCGTATTTCGGCGCGTGGGAGGGAATCCGGAAAACTTCTGCCGGTAGCCTGTCGGATCCGCCGTACGCCGTTCGTAGCGTAGGTGGAGGCGGACAGTGGGTCCGCTCAGGCCGAAGGAGCAGAGATGCCCGAGTACCTCATCTACTTCAACCAGCAGTGGGTGGGCGACCACACCGAGGAGTGGTTCCGCGGGCGCGGGCCGCTCGCCAGGGCGGTCGTGGACGAGATGAAGGATGCCGGCGTTTATGTCTTCGCCGGGGGCCTCGAGGAGGAGGACGGGCCGGTCTACCACGCCGACCCGACCAGCGGCGAGGTGCTGATCACCGACGGGCCGTACGTCGAGACCAAGGAGTTCCTGGGTGGGTTCGCCCTGGTGGACGTGCCGGACGACGAGACCGCCAAGATGTGGGCAGGCAAGGTCGCGGAGGGATGCGGCTGGCCGCACGAAGTCCGCCGCTTCAAGCCCCAAGGCCCGGCCAAGTAGGCCCACCGCCTGCCTCGACCCATGCCGAGGCACGACCTCATCGTGGAGCGACCTCGCCCACGATGAGGCCACGGGGGCGAATTGCCGGTGCGTTGGGTGGCCGGGCGCGGCTAGGGTCCGGTCGTGGCTCCGAGCGATGACGGCATCGATGCGTTGCGACCGGTCTCGATCGAAGACGGTGTCGTTACTCGGCCCGCTTCGTCCTGGTCGCCGACCGTGCATTCGTTCTTGCGGTACCTGCGCGGGCAAGGATTGACCTGCGTTCCGGAACCGATCGGTGTCGACGGCAACGTCGAGCGGCTGGTGGTCATCGAGGGGGACGCAGGCGGGGACAGTTGGGCGCATCAACACTCCGAGGCCGGGCTGCGTTCTGCGGCCCGGCTATTGCGGACGATTCACGACGCGTCTGTCGGTTGGGAGCCGCCAGTGGACGCGGTCTTCGGCGCGCCCAATGTGAAGTCCGAGGCGGAGATCGTGTGGTGTCACGGCGACGTCGGCCCTTGGAACATGGTGTGGCACGGCGACGAGGCCGTCGGCCTTTTCGACTGGGACTTTCTGCATCGCGGTCCGCGGCTCGATGACGTCGCGTACGCACTTCAATGGTTCACACCCGCGCGCAGCGACGAGATGGCGCTGAAATGGCACCACTTCCCGGCCGTGCCTGACCGGGCGGCGCGAGTACGCGCCTTCTTGCAGACGTACGGCGGATTGCCGGCCTTCGACGTGGCCGAGGCGATCGCCACCCGGACGGAGGCAACCATGGCCCTCGAGCTGTCGCTGGCGCGGGCCGGGGTCGAGCCGCAGCGGACCTGGGTCGCCGAAGGCAGCCAGGAGTGGGCCGCCACCGAAGCCCGATGGGTACGCGAGCACGCCAACCTCCTGAAGCCCTGACGCCTCTCGCGCTGGACGGAGACACCTGGCACAGTGAGCGGATGCTGAAACAGGTGGCGGACGGGGTATGGGTTCGGCAGAGCGAGTGGGTCTGGAGCAACGCCGTTGTGGTGCGCGGGGAGGCCGGGCTGATCCTGGTCGATCCCGGCATCGACGGGTCCGATCTGAACGAGCTTGCTGATGACGTGGACAAGCTTGGCGTTCCGGTGGTTGCCGGGTTCGCCACCCATCCGCACTGGGATCACCTGCTCTGGCATTCCCGGTACGGCGATGTGCCGCGCTACGCCACCTCCGACTGCGTGCAGCTTGCGAGTGAAGCCCGAGAGCGGGCGCAGGCGATGGCCGCGGAGAGTGCTTCGGACATCCCGCTCGAGCTGATCGGGCTCCTCACCCCACTGCCCGCGGACGGGGGACCCGTGCCGGGCGAGCTCGTCGAGCATGACGCGCACGCCATCGGCCACGCCGCCGTACTCCTCGCGGACCGAGGCGTCCTGATCGCCGGCGACATGCTGTCCGACGTACTGATCCCACTCTTCGACCCGCGCCGGCCGGGTCAACTGGGTGCCTACGACGCAGCACTCGACCGCCTCGGCAAGGCCGCCCAAGACGTCAATGTCCTGATCCCCGGCCACGGAGCCGTTGCCGAAGGCCCCGAAATAGCAGCTCGCCTCGCCGCCGACCTCGCCTACCTCGACGCCCTGCGCCAAGGCGAGGAACCAGCCGACCCACGTCTGGCCCAGGACTGGCTGGCCGCCCCCCACCAAGCGAACCAGAAGCAAGCCGGACGATTCAGCCAGGGACAGGTGTGATGAAGCTTCTCCTCACGGACTCAGGCATCAAGAACCCGAGCATCCACGACGCGTTGGTCGACCTGCTGGGCAAGCCGATTGCCGAGTGCAACGCGCTCTGTATTCCCACCGCGATGTACGCCCAGCCGGGCGGCGCCGAACAGGCCTGGAAACTGATCAGTGGGCAACAACCCCTCTGCCCCATGACCGAACTGGGTTGGAAGTCCGTGAGCGTGCTTGAGCTCACCGCGCTGCCCAGCATCGACGAAGAGGTCTGGGTCCCCCTGGTTCAGGAGGCTGACGTCCTGCTGGTGGGAGGCGGCGATCCCATGTATCTGTGCCACTGGATGCGGGAGTCCGGACTGGCAGACCTCTTGCCGTCGCTGCGCGCGGTCTACGTGGGATTGAGCGCCGGGAGCATGGTGATGACCCCCAGCATCGGGGAGCGCTTCGTTCGCTGGGGCCCGCCCGGTGGTGGCGACAAAACGCTGGGCATCGTCGATTTCTCGATGTTTCCGCACCTGGACTACCCGGGTTTCGAGAACAACACCATGGCCAGCGCCGAGAAATGGGCCGCCGGCATGCCGGTGCCGGCGTACGCGACAGACGACCAGACCGCCCTCAAAGTGATCGACGGGAACGTCGAGGTCGTCTCCGAGGGGCACTGGAAGCTGTTCAGCCGCTAACCGCCGTCAGCCGCCCTGAGGCTCTTGGGCGTCCAGGGCCGGGTACTTGTCCATGAACTGGTTGAGGGCGTCGCCGGAGACGGAGCCGCAGAACTGACGGTGGCCGAAGGCCTTGTCGGAGCCGGAGGTGTTGGCGCTCCAGTGGGCGAAGGCGATGTTCTTGCCGGCCGGCCAGGGCTTGCCGTCGGTCTCACGGAAGGGCGCGGCAATGAACTTGCCGTTGGAGCTGTCCGGCAGCTTCGCCTTTGAGATCTTCTCGATCTGGTCCTTCTGGTCCTGCGGGAGCGAGTCCTTGTACCAGAGGATCGTGTAGCCGTGCTCGAGGTTGTGGACCAGGTTCGGCACCGGCGGACGATCGTCCAGCGTGTAGAACTTCTTGTCGAACGGCGCCCAGGTCGCATAGTGCGAGCCCGAGGACGGCGGCGAGACCGAGTAGTCGATCGGCGTACCGTCCGGCTTGTGGTCCAGGGTGCCGGTGGCCGCGTCGTCGGTGATCGTGTCGCAGGAGGCTGCCGACACGGCCACGCCGAACTCGGTCAGGGCCTGGTTCTTGGTCCGGGAGTCCTGGATCAGCCGGATCGCCGGGTAGGCGATGATGGCCAGTCCGACGATGATCGACCCGACGACGATGAGAATGGTCCGGGTCCGGTCCGTGCGAGCCTGGTCCCGCTGCATCTTCTCGATCATTTGGCGGCGCGACTGCTTCTGCGACGACGCTTTACCCACAGTGTTGGTCTTCCCGGATCTGGGCGGCCACCGCGCCGCCGTGCCAACGCAGTGTACGAGGTCACCCTAAGAACTTGCCTAGAAAACTAGCGGGACCGTGAGCCGAACGTGATCGTTGCCTCGCTGCCTGGGCCGGTTCGGACGGTGACGCCGTAGCCCTCGGCGTGCAGCAGTACGGCGAGACGCTCGGCGATCATGCCGACCGCGACAGGCTGGTCGCCGAAGACCGTGATGGCGTTGTCGAGCAGCTCGAGGTGGATGTCCTCCTCCTCATCCAGCAGCCCGTCCCACAGCGCCGGATCGACCTCGCGCGGACCGGTGGGAGCCTGACGCTCCAGTACGGCGGCCCGCGCCGCCTCACGCGTTCCCAGGCTGAACATGTCGAACTCCGCGTCCCGTACCAGCGCCCGCGCACCCGGCCCGTCGTCTCCCACCGGGAGTACGACGTCCTGCAGCCCGCGCACGACCGCGACCGGTACGCCGTCGGCCTTGCCCTTGACGAGTTCGCTCGCACCGGCGATCTCGTCGGCCAGCGCGGGCTCGGTCACCGCGAGGACGTTGCCGTGGCTGTCCGTCGTACCGCGGAGGTCCTCCACCACACGGACTCCGGCCGCGCCGATCGCAAGGTCGGTCTGACCGTTCCGCCATGGGCGGCCCAGGGTGTCCGTGATCACGATGCCGACGTTCACGTCGTACCGCTGCTTCAAGGCGGTC
This sequence comes from Kribbella sp. NPDC051952, assembly GCF_040680855.1. NCBI lineage: Bacteria > Bacillati > Actinomycetota > Actinomycetes > Propionibacteriales > Kribbellaceae > Kribbella > Kribbella sp. NPDC051952. Next base: position 98,601 of record NZ_JBFAXQ010000018.1, on the reverse strand, counting down.
CTCAAGGCCCGCGCCGACGCGTCGGGGTCCACCGGGAGCAGCAGGACCGTGCCGGGGGCGGTGTTGGACGTGTCCGTGCCCGCGGCCGCCATCACGAGGCCGTGGCGGGTCTGGACGATCCGGGTCTCGCCGCGCTGGGCTACGACCCGCACGAGTTCCGCGTCGATAGCCTCCTGCCGGGTGCCGTGGGTGAGGCGGCCCTCGGCCTTGCTGACGATCTTGGACGTGACCGATACGACATCGCCGTCCCGCAGGTCGGTCCCGTCACCGATCAGCGCGGCCAGGTCATCCCCGGCCGCCACCTCCGGCAGTCCGGTCACTGGAAAGACTTCCAGCTGCTTCCTCATCGCCGTACGGCCTCCGCGAGGTTCAGGGCCGCGTCAGCCATCGCGGCGGTCAGGGTCTCGTCCGTCATCCACAACGGAACGGCCTGCACGTGAATTCCGGCTCCGGCGATCGAATCTGCCTGGATCGCGTCCGAGCTGTCGATCAGCCAGCCGTCCAGTACGCCGCCGGACGCGCGGGAACCGTAGTACCGGGCGACGGCCGAGGCGGTCGACGCGACGCCGACCGCGGCCAGGACCTTGTCCGCCATACCGCGGACCGGACTGGTGCCGATGATCGGGGACAGGCCGATGACCGGCGCGGGGGTCTCCCGGACCGCGTCCCGGATGCCCGGTACGCCGAGGATCGTGCCGATCGAGACCACGGGGTTGGACGGCGGCAGGATCAGCGCGTCGCAGGTCGCGATCGCCTCCAGTACGCCGGGGGCCGGCTTCGCCTTCTCCTGGCCGACCGCGACGATCTGATGCGCGGGAACCTCCGCGTGCAGGCGGACCCAGTACTCCTGGAAGTGGATGGCCTTGCGCCGCCCGGGCTTGTCCGGGTCGTCGATGACCACATGGGTCTCGACCCGGTCGTCACTCATCGGCAGCAGCCGGACGGGCAGCTTCCAGCGCTCGCACAGCGCCTCGGTCACCGCGGTCAGGCCGTAGCCGGCGTCGAGCATCTGGGTCCGGACCAGGTGGGTGGCCACGTCGCGGTCGCCGAGCCCGAACCAGGTCGGCTCCACGCCGTACGCCGCGAGCTCCTCCTTGATCACCCAGGTCTCGTCCTCACGGCCCCAGCCGCGTTCGGCCGAGATACCGCCTCCGAGCGTGTACATCACCGTGTCGAGGTCGGGACACACCCGCAGCCCGAACAGGGTGATGTCGTCCGCGGTGTTCCCCACAACCGTGATCTCGGCGTCCGGGCGGGCCTTCAGCAGCCCGCGCAGGAAGGTGGATCCGCCGATGCCACCGGCCAGCACTGTCAATCGCATGGGAAGAGTCTGCACGAGTCGTCAATCAGTCGGACCACCGCACGACTATGCTGCGGTGGGTCCGAACCATCCGCACAGCTCAGTTGTACGGCCCCCCAACATCCCGAGGAGCCCTCGTGGTCACCGACGCAACCAAGAAGCTCAGAGAGCCGGTCGCGTACACCCTGCTCGCATTCGCCGGCCTGCTCGTGCTGGCCTCAGTGATCCGGCTGTTTGTCGGCGGCGCCGGCTTCACAGCCGCCGCCGGAGGCGTGCAAGCTACGCTCACCCCGCCCTCGTTCAGCGCACTCCTGCTGCTGGTCGCCCTGGCGGGAGCGGTCTGGCTGGTGACCGAGGCGGGTGAGCGGACGCCGAACGCCCGGACCGTGGCCATTGCCTCGCTGGTGATCACCGGTCTGGCGCTGCTGCTCGGTCTGGTCACCGCGTTCGCGGGCTTCAACGAGACCAGCACCGCCGGCCTGAAGCTCGTCGGCTTCGTCTACGCACTCGCCGGCCTGGCCCTGTACGGCGCCGCCGGTCTCTACATCCTGAAGAACTTCCAGTCGCTGCCGGCGCCGGTCCGCGCCCCGAAGGGCCAGTTCGCGCCGCAGGGCCAGGGTCAGGGCCAGTACGGCCAGCAGCAGTACGGCCAGACCGCGCCGTACGGGCAGCAGGGTGGCTACGGCCAGCCGCAGGGCCAGCAGGGTCAGCCCCAGGGCCAGTACGGCCAGTACGACCAGGGCCAGGGCCAGTACGGCGGCTACGGCGCCGCGGCCGGTGCCGGTGCAGCCGGTGCCGCCGGTGGTTACGCCGCGGGCCAGGGCGAGCAGCAGTGGCCGCAGGAGCAGAGCTGGAACCAGGGCGAGCAGCAGAACTGGTCCGCCGGCGAGGCCGGTCAGCACGCAGCCGACCCGCAGCACCAGCCGGCCGAGCAGTCGTGGTCCGCGGAGGGTCAGGGCGTCGAGCCGACGCAGGCGTGGAGCTCCGAAGGCCAGCAGCAGTGGGGTGGCGCTGACGCCGCCCAGGGTTCGCACCAGGCCGAGCAGCAGTGGCCGCAGGAGCAGCAGTGGGGCGCCGACGGCGGCCAGCAGCAGTGGAGCGGTCAGGACTACGGTCAGCAGCCGCAGGGCCAGCAGGAGTGGGGCGGCCAGTCGGAGCACGCCGTCCGCGAGGAGGGCTCGCACGAGCAGCCCGAGGCCGCACAGTCGTGGCAGCAGCCGGAGCAGTCCTGGCCGGCCGAGGAGACCCCGGCGGCCGAGCCGAGTGTCCCGGCAGCGGAGCCTGAGGCCGCCGACCAGACCCGGATCGACCCCGCGGCGACCGAGCCGGAGAAGAACGACCAGGACCAGCAGCCGGGCCAGAACCAGCAGGGCTGGTGGTCCCAGCCTTCCTGACCGGAAGTGAAAGTCCTTCCAGGTAAGGCGGTTCGCCCGGCCTGATCGGGCAGCAAGCCCTTGCCGACGGTACGCCGAAAGTTCTCTTCGGCGCCGCCGGTAGGGCCATAGCAGTGACGAGAGGCCTGTGTCCACAGGCCTCTCGTTGTTTTGCAGCCGTGTTGCGGATGATGCCAATAGCAGACCACGGCTTGACTTTCGTGGATTGCAGGAATGTAATTTCAACCGTGTCGTTCGTTGGACACTCGGTATCGGGGACCGTTGCAGAGCGCAGGACGGACGAGGTCAGGCATGTGGACCGCAAACCCACATGTACAGGGGAACGAACAGGGTCGAGGAGGTCGTACCGTGACAGAGCTGATGGCGATTGTCGACGGTGAGGCGATCGAGGAGGAGCCGAACTGGCAGGAACGGGCGCTGTGCGCCCAGACCGATCCAGAGGCTTTCTTCCCGGAGAAAGGCGGGTCAACCCGCGAGGCGAAGAAGGTCTGCCTCGGCTGTGACGTGCGAGGCGAGTGCCTCGAGTACGCACTGCAGAACGATGAGCGCTTCGGTATCTGGGGCGGCTTGTCGGAGCGGGAACGCCGCAAGCTGAAGAAAAAGGCCGTCTGACGGTCAAGGACGGCAGACAACTTCACACGAACTTTCCGCGAGGCCCCGGGGACGAACAGTCACCGGGGCCCGCGGCTTTTAGAGCCTTCGCCGCGCGGCTGTATGGTGACCCAGACCGTCCGTAACCATCGAGGTGTCACAGCTCCGCATGGAACAAGAAGCTCCGGCCGGCTGGGAGTTCTTCGACTCTGTCGACTTCCCGACCGATCACATCGACGACCCGATGGGTCGCCCGCGGGTCCGGCACGTCGTCACCGCGGTGGTGGTCGGACACGAGGGCGCTGCCTGGCTGCCCCGGCTCTCCGAGGCGCTCTGGGCGCTCAACCCACGCCCGGACCGCCTGATCGCGGTCGACACCGGATCCACCGACGAGACCGCTGAACTGCTGGCCGCGATGCCCGGTGTCGAGCCGGTCGTCAGCGTCTCCGCCCGGACCGGTTTCGGGATGGCGGTCGCCCGCGGCCTCGAGGCGGTCGGGTTCGCCCCGATCCCGTCGGCCGTCGGCCCGTACGGCGATGACGGCCATATGCCCGTGATCGAGTGGCTCTGGCTGCTGCACGACGACTGCGCACCCGCACCGAAGGCCCTGGAGAAATTGTTGCTCCAGGCCACGATTTCGCCGGACATCGGCGTCTGGGGCCCGAAGCTCCGGCTCTGGCCCCGGGACCGCGAGCTGCTCGAGGTCGGCGTCAGTACGTCCCTCGGCGGTCGTCGCGACACCGGTATCGAGAACGGTGAGCTCGACCAAGGTCAGCACGACCAGCCGCGGAGCGTGCTCGCGGTCAGCTCGGCCGGCATGCTGGTTCGCCGCGATGTCTGGGAGGCGCTGCACGGGTTCGACCCGCGGCTGCCGATGTTCCGCGACGACATCGACTTCGGCTGGCGGGCGAGCCGCGCCGGCTTCCAGGTAGGCGTCGCGCCGGACTCGGTCATCTACCACGCCCAGGCGGCCGCGACCGGCGAGCGTGCACTGGCCGGCACCCGTCGGCACGCGTACCAACTCGACCGTGCTCACGCGTACTACACGGTTCTCGCGAACGCGCCCGGCAAGCTGCTGCCCCTGCTGATCCTGCGGTTCCTGTTCGGCACGGTCATGCGCTCGGTGTGGTTCCTGCTCGGCAAGACGCCATCCGGCGCGGTCGACGAGTGGACCGCACTGCTCGGCACGCTGCTGGCCGGTGGCTGGACCCAGGCCCGCAAGAACCGCCGCAATCTCGACAAGGTCCCGTACGACGACATCAAGGGCCTGTTCTCCCGGTCGGTGCACGCATTGCGGCACAACCTGGAAGAGACGACCACCACGATCTCCGAGCGGATCCGTGAGGCGTGGGCGGACGAACCGGAAGAGCAGGTCGTCACCAGTGCCCGCCGGGCGAAGTCCACGGCCCGGGTAGCTGCCGACCAACCCCGCTGGCGCCGTCAGCTGATCCGGCGTCCGTTCCTGATCGCTTGGGTGTTCCTGGCGATCGGTGCGTTGATCTCGGCCCGCAGTCTGATCGGTAGCGGCGTACTGCGGTCTCATCTGTTGTTGCCGGCGCACGAGAGCCTTGGTGCGCTCTGGCATGCGGCGGCCGCCGGTCCGCCCGGTGTGACGCCGCCTGCTTGGCTGGCGCAGTTCTGGGCGTTCTCGACGGTGATGTTCGGTCCGTCCGGTGCGGTGAACCTGCTGCTGCTCGGTGCGGTTCCGCTGGCCGGTCTGGCCGCGTGGGCGTTGCTGCGCGCGTTCGTCGTCGACCGCGTCGCGAGGGCTTGGGGTGCGTCGGCGTACGGGCTTGCTGTCTTCACGAACGGCGCCATCACGCAGGGCCGGATCGGGACGTGTGTGGCTGCGATTGTGCTGCCGCTGTTGGGTGCTGCGGTGCACACCGTGGCCCGGCGGCGTCGCGTGGTCATTCAAGGCAGTTGGCGGGCCGCATGGTTCGCGGGAATCTGTCAGGCCGTGCTGTTCGCGTTCACTCCGGCCCTGGGTCTGCTGATCGGCGTGATCCTGGTCCTCGGTGCGGTGCTCGGGTTGGGGTGGCGCAGGCAAGGACGTCAGCTCGTTTTCTCCGTCGTACTGGGCCTTTTGCTGGTGCTGCCGTGGACGATCCAGCTCGTGCTGCACCCGTCGCGGCTGGGGCAGGAGGCTGGTGGCCCACCGACCGCTGCGGTTGGTCCGGGCGACAGCCTGCAGCACCTGCTGACCGGTACGCCGATGGGTGGGCCGACGCCGTGGTGGCTCGCCGTACCGCTGATTGTGGTGGCGCTGGTCAGCCTGCTGCGGGAGACGCGGCAGCGGTACGAGTTGCTCGGATGGTTCGCCGCACTGGCCGGCCTGGCCGGGACACTGGTCGCCAGCCGGCTGGGTGGTGGCAGTGGGCCGCTGATGTTCCTGATGACAGCCGGCTGGGTCGTTGCCGTGACGGTCGCCTGGGATTCGGTCGGCAAGTCCACCGAGATCATCGTGCAAGGCGTGCTCGGGATCGTGCTGGTGACGACGATCGTGACGGCCGGGTTCTGGCTGGTGCGCGGGATGGACGGGCCGCTGTTCCGCGGGCCCGCGCAGGACCTTCCGGCGTACCTGGTCTCTGGTCAGGCGCCACCGGAGAATCAGTCGATCCTGATCGTGCGCCAGGCGCCGCAGGGCGAGATGCGGTTCTCACTCGTGAAGAACGGCGGCCCGCGGATGGGGTCGCTGGAGGCCGCTCCGACGGCCGAGCAGACCAAGCCGATCACCGAGGTGCTGTCGACGCTTGGTGGCGGCGGCACCGGTGAAGAGGGCCGCCAGTTGGCCGGTCTGGCGATCGACTACGTCTACCTGCCCGCTCCGGTGGATCCGACGCTGCAGTCCACGCTCGATTCGCTGCCCGGTCTGACCCGGGCGAGTGCGAACGACAACGAGGCGGCCTGGCTGGTGGACCGGACGAAGGTCCAGGGCAGTTCGCCCCTGCAGGACCAGACCCACAGTCTGTGGCGGATCCTCGGCCTGATCGGCTGGATCATCGCGCTGATCTTCTGCCTGCCGACCGTTCGCCGTACTGTCGCCGTCCCGCACGGCACCCACGCGAGGAGGGACAACCGGTGAGGCGGTTGCTGTCGGATCCACGTATCCGGCTCGGAGCCTGCGTGCTGGCGATGGCTGCTGTCGCCGGCATCGGCGTGGTCACCCACCCCAAGGCAGCGGTGACGCGTCCGGAGGCTGCCGCCGTACCGGAGCCCGCGGTGGTGAACCGTACGGCGTTGTCCTGCCCGGCGCTCGCGCCCGCTCCCGGCGGCACTATGTCGAGCGTGGTCAGCGGAGTGTCCCCGACACTGCCCGACGGCACGCCGACCGCGTCCGGTAGTGACGCGCCGCTCGCGATCACCGCGCTGAAGGCCGACGCCAATCCGGTCGGCTCGCTGCTCGTCCGTGGCCAGATCGGTTCGAGCCCTGTCTCCACCAAGCCGGCGCCGCTGTCGATCCACGGCACCGGACCACTCGCCGCAGGCACGGTCGGTACGAGTACGACGACCGCTACCGCCGGTGTGAACCGCGGAATGGCCAGCGTGCCTTGCCAGCTGCCCGGTTCGGACTTCTGGTTCGTCGGGGCGTCCGGAGCGAGTGACCGCCGCGATGTGCTCACTCTGACCAACCTGGACAGCGTCAACGCCACGGTCGACGTCACCGTGTTCGCGCGCAGCGGTCCGCAGGACCTGCCGGTCGCACGCGGACTCGTCGTACCGGCCCGGGACTCGTACGAGGTGTTCCTCGGGCAGGTCGCGACGAACCTGCGCGATATCGCATTGCATGTCGTCTCCACCGGTGGGCGGGTGGCGCCCTCACTGCGATCCAACCCGATGACGGGCAAGGTCCCGGCCGGAGTGGACTTCCTGAACACGTCGTCGCCGCCGGCGACCAAGGTGTTCGTGCCGGCCGTCGCACCGGGAGCCGGACTGCGGATCCTGTCGGTCGCTAACCCGTCGGACCTGCAGGCGACCGCCAGTCTGACGATCAACGGCCCGAACGGCCCGTTCAAGCCAGCTGGTCTGGAGACTCTGGTGATCCCGGCCGGGTCGGTGAAGACGTACCAGCTCGATCCGGTCCTGCACGCCGATGCGAGTGCGCTCACCATCACGTCGGACCAACCGGTGACAGCGTCGATGCGGACGTCGGACAAGAGTGGGAAGGACTTCGCGTCGATCGGGTCGGCCGAGGCGCTCACGGGACCGGCGTACCTGGTGCTGCCGGCACATCAGCAGCAGGCCATGCTCCAGGTGACGGCTCCCGGTAAGAACGGCAGCGTGAAGTTCGAGCTGCGGGATGCGGCCGGACGGGTGCTGCAGACGCGGGCGCTGGATGTGGTCGGTGGGTCGACCACTGCGATCCCGTTCAAGGCGCAGCCGAGACCGACGTACCTGATGGTCGAACAGACCCGGGGCACGGTCGTGGCCGGCGTGACGCTGATGCCCTCGGCGAAGGCGGACGAGGACGACGTGGCGCAGGTAGCTGCCTGGCCGCTCACGACGTCACTGGTCTTCCGAGCCCAGCTCGGCGCCCAGCCCGATGTCAGTGCAGCGCTGAGGTAGTCAGGCTTCGGAGGTGTTCGCGCCGGGGTCCTGCAGCATGCGCAGGTGGCCTCGGCGGGCTACCTCGACCGGCGCACCCGGTGTGCCACGGCCGGGCTCGCCACGCGGCGGCAACGGCCGGGCGGCCTCGCGGACCGCGTTGGCCAGGGCTTCCAGGTCGTCCGACGACGGTCCGGCCGCAGCCGGGTCCGGAGCGAGCCGGATGACTTCCCAGCCGTTCGGAGCGGTCAGCCGGTCGGCGTGGTCCGCACAGAGGTCGTAGCAGTGCGGTTCCGCGTACGTCGCCAGTGGGCCGAGCACACACGTGGAGTCGGCGTACACGTACGTGAGCGTCGACACAGCCGGCTGATGACAGGCGGCGCGCGAACAGATCCTGGCGATGCTCACGACCAGACATTACGCCCACTAGGCTGAGCGTGTGACCGAGGCTCGCCGTCATCGCAGGCACATAGACCGCCACGGACGCGGCATGCTCGGCCCGATCAGCCGGCCGAGCAAGTTCGCGCCGCGTGGTCTGCCGCTGCAGCGGTCGGCCGCGGCCCAGTTCGACGAGGTGGTCGCGATCGAGGTGACCCGGCTGGAGAAACGGCTCCCGCAGGTCGTCGCCCGGGTCGAGTTCGCGATCGAGGACGTGCCGAACCTGGACCTCGACGCGACCGAGATCCCGCTCACCCACTCCACCGGCGGTACGTCGCACGAGCCGTACCGGATCGTGGTGTTCCGCCGCCCGATCGAACTGCGCGCCGAGCGCTCCGGCACCGGCCTGGCCTGGCTGGTCCGGTCCGCGCTGGTGCTCGAACTGGCCGACGTCCTCGCCCTCTCCCCGGAACAGATCGACCCCGAATTCGACGCCGACGAGGACTGACCCACCACCCCCACCCATCCACCGGCCCCGCCGACCGCAGATCCGCCGACCGGATCTGCGGTCGAGAGACCTCCGCGGGGATATCCGCTCGTGAGCCCGGATGATCAGTGTCGAGCGCAGCGAACACGAGGCGATATCCCTCGCAGTTGTGGGTTCTCCCCTGGTATGAGCCAGGAGAACCCACAAGCGCAAGGGATAACCGCCGGTCTTGTTCTCCCATTGCGCGTCCCAACCCGCTTCGGCTTCCCGCTTCGGCTTCCCGCCTCCGCTTCCGCTGGCCGCTCCCACCGACGCCGAGTTCGACGGCGGCGACGGCTGACTGACGGACACGCGCCCCTCCCGCGGATGTTGGAACCTGTTCCGTAGTGTGGGAAGGGGTTTGTGTCCGTCGTTGTCATCGGGAGAGGATCGTGGCTGTGAACGATCAAAAACTGCGGGTCGGAGTAGTCGGACTGGGCTTCGCCGGACGGACGGCGCTGGAGGCGTTCTCCGAGTTGCCCGATGTCGAAGTGGTCGCCCTCGCGGGGCTGGAGAAGGATCTCCTGACCACCCTGGGGGAGAAGCACGGCGTACCGCATCTCTACGAGAAGTGGGAGGACCTGCTCGAGACCCCGGGCCTGGAGGCGGTCAGCATCGGCACGCCGACGCAGCTGCACGCTCCTATTGCCCTCGCGGCGCTGGCGAAGGGCCTGCACGTGCTGTCCGAGAAGCCGCTGGCCCGGACGGTGGCCGAGGGTACGGCGATGGTCGAGGCCTCGAAGCAGGCCGGCCGGGTGCTGAAGGTGGTCTTCAACCACCGCGAGCGCGGTGACGTCGCGGCGCTGAAGCACCAGATCGACGAGGGTCAGCTCGGCCGGATCTACTACGCGAAGGCGCACTGGATGCGCCGCAACGGCATCCCGGGCATGGGCGGCTGGTTCACCAACCGCGAGCTGTCCGGTGGCGGACCGCTGATCGACCTGGGTGTGCACATCCTCGACATGGCGCTGCACCTGCTCGGCGAGCCGCAAGTGACCACGGTCTCGGCGAACACGTTCGCCGAGCTGGGTCCGCGCGGCAAGGGCAGTGTGGCCAGCGCGGAACGGCCGGTCGTCGACACGCTCGGGTCGAAGTTCGAGGTCGAGGACCTCGCGACGGCGTACCTGCGGCTGGAAGGCGGCGGGGCGCTGCAGTTGGAGACCAGCTGGGCGACCTTCCGGGCGCCGGGCGACAACTTCGGCATCGAGCTGTTCGGCACCGAGGGCGGCGCCAAGATCGAGGTGCAGAACTACACCACCGAGGACACCCTGCGGATCTTCACCGACGTCGCCGGCATCCCGGCCGAGGTGAAGCCGGCGACCGGTGCCGGGCTGGGCCACCGCGCGGTGGTACGGGAGTTCGTCCGGATCGTCCGTAGTGGCGACTGGGAAGGTCAGAACGGATCCGAAGCGCTGCTCCGGACCGAGGTCATCGACGCCTGCTACGCCTCGGCGAAGGCAGGACGAGAGGTTGTGCTTCATGACTGATCCGATTCGCGTCACCGTCTGGGGCGAGAACGTGCACGAGGGCCGCGACGAGTCCGTGCGCAAGCTGTACCCCGACACGATGCACGGCACGATCGCGGCGGCGCTGCGCGACAAGCTCGGCGCGGACGTCGTCGTCCGGACCGCCACGCTGCAGGATCCGGAGCACGGACTGACCGAGGAAGTGCTCGCCGACACCGACGTGCTCACCTGGTGGGGTCACGCGGCGCACGGCGACGTCGACGACGCGATCGTCGACCGGGTGCAGCAGCACGTGCTCTCCGGGATGGGCCTGATCGCGCTGCACTCGGCGCACTTCAGCAAGATCTTCATCCGGCTGATGGGCACCACCTGCTCGCTGGACTGGCGGGCCGAGAACGACCGCGAGCTGATCTGGACGGTCGCCGCCGGTCACCCGATCGCGCAGGGCATCCCGCACCCGCTGGTGATCGAGCGCGAGGAGATGTACGGCGAGCTGTTCGACATCCCGCAGCCCGACGAGCTGGTCTTCGTCAGCTCGTTCACCGGCGGCGAGGTGTTCCGGTCGGGCTGCTGCTACCGCCGCGGCCAGGGCCGGGTGTTCTACTTCCGCCCGGGCGACCAGGAGTTCCCGACGTACCACCAGCCCGAGGTCCAGCAGATCATCGCCAACGCGACCAAGTGGGCTGCGCCGACCAGCGAGCGTCAGTTGCCGACCGTTCACCACCGCAAGGACATTGGTTGGTTCGAGTAAGGAAAGAGCACAGCCTGAAATTCGGATCTCACCGTGGGCCGGATAGGGTCCACGCATGGCTGACGTAGCTGCGATCTTCAAGGCGTACGACGTACGTGGGGTCGTCCCGGAGCAGTTGGACGAGTCGGTGGCCCGGGCGACCGGGGCCGCGTTCGTCGAGGTCCTGGACGTTCTCGGCGGTCCGGGGGCGGTCGTGGTCGGATACGACATGCGACCGTCCAGCCCGGCCCTGGCTGCTGCCTTCGCCGAGGGGGTGACCAGCACCGGCGCGGACGTGATCGAGATCGGGCTGGCCTCCACCGACCAGCTCTACTTCGCGTCCGGCCGGCTGGGCCTGCCCGGCGCGATGTTCACGGCCAGCCACAACCCGGCGAAGTACAACGGCATCAAGCTGTGCCGCGCGGGCGCCGCACCGGTCGGCTCGGACTCCGGTCTGCGTGACATCGCCGACCTGGTCGCCAAGGCCCTGACCGAAGGCCCGACGACCGGCAACACCGCGCCCGGCCACGTCCGGCAGAAGGACCTGCTGACCGCGTACGCCGACCACCTGCACGATCTCGTCGACCTGAGCAAGATCCGGCCCTTGGCGGTCGTGGTCGACGCCGGCAACGGGATGGGCGGCCACACCGTCCCGGCCGTGTTCGCCACCGGCCCGGTCACGATCGTCCCGCTGTACTTCGAGCTGGACGGCAACTTCCCGAACCACGAGGCCAACCCGCTCGACCCGAAGAACCTGGTCGATCTGCAGGCCAAGGTCCGCGAGGCCGGCGCCGATCTGGGCCTGGCCTTCGACGGCGACGCGGATCGCTGCTTCGTGGTAGACGAGAAGGGGGACCCGATCTCCCCGAGCGCGATCACCGGCGCGGTCGCGGTCCGCGAGCTGGCCAAGCACCCGGGCTCGACCATCCTGCACAACCTGATCACGTCCAAGGCGGTGCCGGAGTTGGTCACCGAGCACGGTGGCGTGCCGGTGCGGACCCGGGTCGGGCACTCCAACATCAAGCAGAAGATGGCCGAGACCGACGCGGTGTTCGGCGGCGAGCACTCGGCGCACTACTACTTCCGGGACTTCTGGCGGGCCGACACCGGCATGCTGGCCGCACTGCACGTGCTGGCCGCGCTGGGTGAGCAGGACCGGCCGGCCAGCGAGCTGTTCGCCGAGTACGAGCGCTATGTCGCATCCGGCGAGATCAACAACACGGTTACCGACCAGGCCGCGACGGTCGCGGCGATCGAAGACACGTACGGCGGCCGCGACGGCATTACCGTTGACCATCTGGACGGCCTGACCGTGTCGGCGGGACAGTGGTGGTTCAACGTCCGTGCGTCGAACACGGAACCGCTGCTACGGCTGAACGTCGAGGCCGCGGACCGGCCCACGATGGAACGTGTCCGTGACGAAGTACTGGCCCTGATCACCGGCGCATCGGTGGAGGAGAACTGAATGGCAGTCAATCTGGACCCGGACCTGCTGAGCATCCTGGTCTGCCCGAAGTGCCGGTCGGAGTTCCGCGTGGACGACGAGGCGAACGAGCTGGTCTGCACGAACACCGCCTGCGGCCTGGCCTACCCGGTCCGCGATGAGATCCCGGTGCTGCTGATCGACGAGGCCCGGGATCCGAGAGACACCGAGTCCGCGGACAACTGATGAGCGTTTTCGACGACACGCGGCTGGACGACCCGGACGTACTCCGGGCGGCGGATCACCTGCTCCGCCGGCTGGCGATGGCCGGAGCCCGCGTGCGGGCCGAGCTGGAAGCGGCCGACGACGTGCTGGGGAAGCTGGAGTCCGACGGGTTCCGCCCGCGCGCTGTCGTGGCCGCCGGTCGCGACGCCCGGCTGGTCCGCGCCGTGCTGGAGCCGGTCTGCCCGGTTCCGTTCCTCGCCTGGCCCGGTCCGGGTCTGCCCGGGTGGGCCGGTCCGCTGGACCTGGTGATCATCCTGAGCGGCGCCGCTGAGGATTCCGACTCGGTCTCGGCCGCCGGTGAAGCGGTACGCCGTGGCTGTGGCCTGATGGTGGCCACGCCCGAGGACTCACCCGTGGCGATCGCGTCCGCGGGTCTGCGCCACGCGATCCGGCTGCCTTCACAGTCGGACGACCAGCTGGCGTCGGCTGTCGCCGTACTGCAGGCGTTGCATCAGATGGAGCTCGGTCCGGAGGTCGACTACAAGTCGGTTGCCACGCTGCTGGACGAGGTCGCGATCGAGTGCTCGCCCAACAACGACGCGTCGTCCAACCCGGCCAAGGAGCTCGCACTCGTGCTTGCGGACGCCTTGCCGCTGGTCTGGGGTGGCTCTGTGCTCGCTGCCCGTGCGGCCCGGCGTGTGGTCGAGGCGATCCGGTTGTCGAGTGGGCGGCCTGCTCTGGCTGCTGACGCCGGCCACCTGCTGCCAGTGCTCAAGCAGCCGCCGCGGGACCTGTTCGCGGACCCCTTCGACAAGCCGGAGGAGTTGCGGCCGGCTCTGGTCATCCTGGACGACGGTGTGGACGACCCGGGTGTGGCCGAGCATCGCCGCAAGCTGGAGTCCAAGGCGGAGGCCCACGACGTCCGGGTGCACGTGGTCAAGCAGGCCGACGGCACGGACATCGCCCGGTACGCCGCTCTGACGCAACACGGCCGCTACGCCGCGGCGTACCTGGGTCTCGGCCTCGGTCGCTACGGTGCGGCGTCTGACACCGACCCTGTCGAACTGGGGAATCCCTCGGAGGATCCAGCGTGGTAGTGCGGTTGCAGAACACCATCCGGGACTACGCCTGGGGATCGCGGACACTCCTCCCCGAGCTGCTCGGGGTGGAGTCGGACGGCACGCCGCAGGCGGAGCTGTGGATGGGTGCGCACGAGTCCGCGCCGTCCGTGCTGCCGTCGGGAGATTCGCTGTACGACGTGGTGTCGGCCGGGCCCAGCGACGTGCTGGGGGAGGAGACGGCCGAGCGGTTCGACGGCCGGTTCCCGTTCCTGGCCAAGTTGCTCGCGGCCGGGCAGCCGTTGTCGATCCAGGCGCACCCGTCCCGGGAGCAGGCGATCGACGGGTACGCGCGGGACGAGGAGGCCGGGATCCCGCGGGACGCGGCCGAGCGGAACTACAAGGACGCGTGGCCGAAGCCGGAGATCCTGATCGCGCTGGGGCCGTTCGACGCGCTGGTCGGATTCCGGCCGCTCGAGTCGACGGTGGCGCTGCTGGACGCGCTGAAGCCGGTCGGGCTCGAGGAGCTCACCGAACTCCTGCGGGACGGGAAGCTCCAGGAGGCGTTCACGCAGTTCATGAGCACCGACCGGGACACCATCCGCCCGTTGGTCGCGGCCCTCGGGGAGGCCTGTGCGCAGTACAGCGGCGAGGCTTTCGAGGTCGAGGTCGAGACGATGTCCAAGCTGTGCGCGGACTTCCCGGACGACCCCGGCGTACTCGCGGCCCTGTTGCTGAACCGGGTCCGGCTGGAGCGGTTCCAGGCGGTGTACCTGCCGGCCGGGAACGTGCACGCCTATCTGCACGGGCTCGGGTTCGAGGTGATGGCGAACTCGGACAACGTGTTGCGGGGTGGGCTGACCGCCAAGCACATCGACGTACCGGAGCTGGTCTCGGTGGTGGATTTCGAGCCACTGGCCGATCCGGTGCTGGCCGAGACCGAGCTCGGTGACGGAGTGTCGACGTACGAGACCGGGTGTGAGTACTTCGCCATCCACAAGGTGGAGCTGTCGGGTGCCGAGCGGACGATCGACGGGGCCGGTCCGCGGATCATCTGCTGCGTCGCGGGAACGGTCGATGCTGTCGGCAAAGATTCCGAGGTGACGTTGTCCAGCGGTCAGTCCGCGTTCGCCGCGGGACCCGAGGGACCCTGTATCTTGCGTGGTTCCGGCACGGCGTTCGTCGTGTCCGCGCGCTGATTCCCCCTGATTCGTACGGAGGACCTGGAGACATGGCTGGTGGCGGTAACAAGGCCGTGGTTGCGGCATTGCTGGCGAACACCGGGATCGCGGTCACCAAGTTCGCCGCCTGGGCGCTGACCCAGTCGGCCTCGATGCTGGCCGAGGCGATCCACTCGCTCGCCGACGCCGGTAACCAGGTGCTGCTGCTGGTCGGCGCGAAGCGGGCCAAGCGGGAGGCCGACGAGCTGCACCAGTTCGGGTTCGGCCGGGAGCGCTACGTCTACTCGTTCATCGTGGCGATCGTGCTGTTCAGCGTCGGTGGGCTGTTCGCGCTGTACGAGGGTTACCACAAGGTGCACGAGCCGCACGCGATCGAGCACTGGAAGTGGGTCCCGGTCGCCGTCCTGCTGGTCGCGATCATGATGGAGTCGTTCTCGTTCCGGACCGCGATCGTCGAGGCGAACAAGATCCGCGGGGACATCGGCTGGACCAAGTTCATCCGGCAGGCCCGTTCGCCGGAGCTACCGGTGATCCTGCTGGAGGACTTCGCGGCGCTCACCGGTCTGGTGCTGGCGCTGATCGGTGTCGTCCTGACCCTTGCTACTGGCAACGGTGTGTTCGACGGCCTGGGCTCGATGGCGATCGGCGCGCTGCTGGTCTGTGTGGCGATCTTCCTGGCGATCGAGATGAAGTCGCTGCTGCTGGGTGAGTCCGCGACCCGGGAGTCGCAGCAGAAGATCGTCGCCGCGATCGAGAACACCCCGGGCGTACAGCGGCTGATCCACATCAAGACGCTGCACCTCGGGCCGGAGGAGGTGCTGGTCGCCGCCAAGCTCGGCGTCGAGCCGACCACCGACGCGTCCGTCGTGGCCGAGACCATCGACGCCGCCGAGCGCGCCATCCGCGCGGCCGAGCCGATGTCGGTCCACATCTACCTCGAGCCCGACGTCTACCACGCCGATTACACGCCTGATGAGCGCCCGGCCGTTCCCGAGGCTCCTTCGCACTAGCTCTCGGCTCGGGTGAGCTTCTTCCCGAGACGGGCCTGGTCCGGCCATCTGACGCTGTACGCCCAGCCGAGGCGTTCGAACCACCTGATCAAGCGGGCGTTGATGTCGATCTGACCTCTGAGGACGCCGTGGCGTGCGCACGTCGGGTCGGCGTGGTGGAGGTTGTGCCAGGACTCGCCCTGGCTGAGGATCGCCAGCCACCAGACGTTCCCGGATCGGTCGCGCGCCTCGAACGGCTTCTTGCCGGTGACGTGACAGATCGAGTTGATCGAGAACGTGACGTGGTGCATCAGGGCGACCCGGACCAGGGTGCCCCAGAAGAATCCGGTCGCGGCGCCCTGCCAGGACCGGTCCCAGAGCCCGCCGATGAGTGCCGGTGCGAGCAGCGAGATCGCCGCCAGCGCGCGGAACTGCCGCGAGATCGCGGCCATGTCGGGGTCGTTCATCAGGTCCGGTGCGTAGTGCCTGGGCTCGGCCCGGTCGTCACCCCAGAGCACCCAGCCGGCGTGCGCGAAGATGAAGCCCTTGGTCACCGCCCACGGGGTGGTGCCGTAGCGCCACGGTGAGTGTGGGTCGCCGTCGCGGTCGGAGAACTTGTGGTGCTTGCGATGGTCGGCCACCCAGCGGATGACCGGTCCTTCGAGCGCCAGGCTGCCGGCGATGGCGAGTGCGATCTTCAGCCCCCGCCTGCTCTTGAACGCGCCGTGGGTGAAGCAGCGGTGATAGCCGACGCCGATCCCGGTCGTGGTGATCGCGTAGAACACGACCAGCAGGACGATGTCGTGCCAGCCGATCCAGCCGCCCCAGGCGAAGAAGATCGCCGGCACCAGCGCGAGCGTCGGCAGGACTATGAACACCCAGATGAGTCCGCGCTCGAGGCGGCCACCAACGGGCTGGAACTCGCCCGGAGGCGAAGTTTCGGAAGCTGTCGCTGAAGTCATGGTCGACGTCCCGGTCTACTTCGTAGGAATGCGGCCAAGGGCTGGGGCAGCTGAAGATACTTGAACGGTACCCGTCTTTGCGCGGAGGAATCAGGTCAGCGCGGTTTGGGTGGAAGCACACCCGACCGTCCCAGCCACCGGAGGGCCCTGTCGCGGTCGATCTGGGACTGGGTGGGCGGGGTGGTGAGGCGGCCGGTGCGGTAGCCGAGGTTGCGGAGGTCCGCGGCCACGGACGGCTCGGCCAGGGCTCTGAGGGCGAACGCCAGCGCGGCCGGAGTCACGTCGTACCGGCGTTCGAGATCGAGTGCCAGCTGGACGGCGGCGAGGTCGCGGTCGTCGTACTGGCGTTGTGCGGTCTGCCCGGCACGCGAGCGCGGGAGCAGGCCCAGGGCCTCTCGATAGCGCAGCATGCGCGGGGTGGTACCCAGTCGGCGGGCGGCCTCGGTGATGCGCATGACATCAATCTTGACATTTCAGTGTCAGAATCGCCTCTCAGGCGATCAAACCACTGTGCTCGGCGCTCTAGGCTCTGGCAGGCAGGAAGCAATTCACAGTCTTCAGGGGAGCAGGAGCGGTATGACCTTCGACTACAAGGTGGCGGACCTCGGTCTGGCCGAGTTCGGCCGCAAGGAGATCCGGCTGGCCGAGCACGAGATGCCCGGCCTGATGGCGATGCGGGCGCAGTACGGCGAGAGCAAGCCGCTGGCCGGCGCGCGGATCATGGGCTCGCTGCACATGACGATCCAGACCGCGGTGCTGATCGAGACGCTGACCGCGCTCGGCGCCGAGGTGCGCTGGGTCTCCTGCAACATCTTCTCCACCCAGGACCACGCGGCCGCCGCGGTCGTCGTCGGCCCGGACGGCTCGGCCGACGCTCCCGCCGGTGTCCCCGTGTTCGCCTGGAAGGGCGAGACGCTGGAGGAGTACTGGTGGTGCACCGAGCAGGCGCTGAAGTGGCCGGGTGAAGAAGGCCCGAACATGATCCTGGACGACGGCGGCGACGCCACCATGCTCGTCCACAAGGGCACCGAGTTCGAGAAGGCCGGCGCCGTCCCGGACCCGTCGACCGCGGACTCCGAGGAGTACGCCGTCGTCCTGAAGCTGCTGACCCGCACGCTGCAGGAGGAGCCGCAGCTGTGGACGACGGTCGGCCGCGGCATCAAGGGTGTCACCGAAGAGACCACCACCGGTGTGCACCGGCTGTACGAGATGCACAAGGCCGGCGCGCTGCTGTTCCCGGCGATCAACGTGAACGATTCGGTGACCAAGTCGAAGTTCGACAACAAGTACGGCTGCCGGCACTCGCTGATCGACGGCATCAACCGGGCCACCGACGTACTGATCGGCGGCAAGGTCGCCGTCGTGTGTGGGTACGGCGATGTCGGCAAGGGCTGCTCGGAGTCGCTGCGGGGCCAGGGCGCCCGGGTGATCGTGACCGAGATCGACCCGATCTGCGCACTGCAGGCCGCGATGGACGGCTACCAGGTGACCACGCTGGACGAGGTCGTCGGGATCGGTGACATCTTCGTCACCACCACCGGCAACAAGGACGTCATCACCGCCGACCACATGGCCGCGATGAAGCACCAGGCGATCGTCGGCAACATCGGTCACTTCGACAACGAGATCGACATGGCCGGGCTGTACAAGACCGCCGGCATCGAGCGGGTCAACATCAAGCCGCAGGTCGACGAGTTCCGGTTCCCGGACGGTCACACCATCATCATCTTGTCCGAGGGCCGCCTGCTGAACCTGGGCAACGCGACCGGGCACCCGTCGTTCGTGATGTCGAACTCCTTCACCAACCAGGTGCTCGCCCAGATCGAGCTGTTCGTGAAGACGGCCGATTACCCGACCGAGGTCTACGTGCTCCCCAAGCACCTCGACGAGATGGTCGCCCGCCTGCACCTCGACGCGCTGGGTGTGAAGCTGACCGAGCTCTCCAAGGAGCAGTCGGCCTACCTCGGCGTACCGGTAGAGGGTCCGTACAAGTCGGAGCACTACCGCTACTGATCCCCCCACAACAAGCGCCCCACAGCCCCACCTGTGGGGCGCTTGTCTTTGGCTAGAACCACTGGGTGGAGTCGTTGCTGCCTGGCGCGGCCCAGCCCTGCGGGTTGACGGTGGCTGGGCGTGACGCGGCGACCGGTGCGGGTACGGCGAACGGCCCCGGTGGCGCTACCGGCGCTTGGGGACCGTACGGGCTCGGTGGCGCGAAGGGGCCCGTCGGGATCGCGTAGTGCGTGGTCGCGGGGCGGGCTGTGGCCAGGCGGTTCAGTTCGCGGCGGCGGCGTTCGGCCAGGACGGCAGACAGGTACGCCGGGGCGATCAGCGGGACCGGGGGGACTGGCGCAGTGACCTGGCCGACCCGGGTGGCCAGCGCGTCTCCCAGCGCGATGCGGGCGTCCGGCTGCAGTTCGGTGTAGCGGGCGAGGTAGTCGCGGGAGGCGTTGGCCAGGTCGTCGGACAGGCGCGAGAGCTCCAGCGACTGCGCCCACTGGACCAGATGCCCGGGCACGAACAGCGGTGGCGATGCCATCGGCTGGTGCCGTTCGCGGATGACGACCGTACCGGCGACCATGTCCCCGATCCGCTTGCCCTGCTTGTTCATCAGGCTCGCCACGATCCCCGGACTCGCCGCGAACCACGGCGCGAAGTCGACGAAGAACCACAGCAGCGTCCGCACCAGCGCGTGCCGGAACCGGATCGAGCTGCCGTCGTCGCGCACCACCTTCAGGCCGAGCACCATCTTCCCGAGCGTCCGCCCGCGGGTCAGGGTCTCCATCACCACCCGGTAGCCGAGCATGACGACCAGTACGACGATGAAGATCAGCGCGCCCGCGAGAGCGTCACTCGCCTCCCCGCCGAGCAGGAACCCGGCCAGCAGCGAGATCAGGACGACCAAGACGATCCCCTGCAGCAGTACGTCGATCGCACACGCCAGCGCCCGGGTAGGCATCCGGGCGATCCGCACCTGGAGGACAACCGCCTCGCCCGTGACCAGCTGAGACACTCCGTCACCCCCCTCCTGCATAGACCCTGCATAGACACCGCGTCGGGCTAGTCTGCCAGCGCGAGGAGCCAGCAGAGGAGGAGGTGCGGCTGTGGATGTCGAGGCGTTCGTGTCGGTGCATCAGCCGCAGTGGGACCGGCTGGCGTACCTGACTCGCCGGCAGCGCCGCCTGACCGGTGCGGAGGCGGAAGAACTCGTCACCCTCTACCAGCGTGTCGGCACGCACCTGGCTGCCCTCAGGGCCGCCGGTGCGGACCCAGTCTCAATCGGGCGGCTCTCGGGCCTGATCGCCGACGCGCGTGGTGCAGTGACCGGTGCGCAGGCACCCGTCTGGCGTGACATCTCGAAGTACTTCCTGGTGAGCTTCCCGGCCGCCCTCTACGCGTCCAGACGCTGGTGGGTCACCATCGGCCTGTTGTTCTACCTGGTCGTGGCCTGGTCGGCCTGGCGGATCATCGTCCATCCGGAGGTCGTGGACTCGATCGGTACGCCGGCCCAGATCCAGCAACTGGTCGACCATGACTTCGAGGCCTACTACTCGGAGAACCCGGCCCAGGACTTCGCGCTCCGGGTCTGGATCAACAACGCCACCCTGAGTGCTGCCGCTCTCGCGCTCGGTATTCTGCTGATCCCGTCGGTCTTCATCCTCTGGGACAACGCCCTCAACCTGGGCGTCAGCGCCGGCCTGATGATCAGCAACGACAAGGGCGGCCTGTTCTTCAGCCTGATCACGCCGCACGGGCTGCTCGAGCTGACCTCCGTCTTCGTCGCCTCCGCGGCCGGACTCCGCCTCGGCTGGGCCTGGATCGCCCCCGGCCCGCGGACCAGGATGCAGGCCCTCGCCCAAACCGGCCGTGCCACCGTCGGGATGGCGATCGGCCTGGCCGCCGTCCTCCTGCTCACCGGCGTGATCGAAGCCTTCGTCACGCCGTTCCTGCCCGGCCCGGTCCGGATCGCCATCGGCATCCTGGCCGAGCTCGCCTTCATCACCTACGTCTGGACCCTCGGCCGCCGCGCCTACCGCTCCGGCGAGTACGGCGACATCGACGAAGCCGACCGTGAGGCCACCGCGCCCGTCTCCGCGTAGCGCGTACGGCGGCCTCCTCCTGGGCACAGGGGAGGGATGAAGTCCGCTCAGCAAGTGAGGCACAGCCAGTCGTACGGCGTCGGGATCACCGTCGGGCTGATCGCGTACGGCGTGATCCACCTCCTGATCGCGTGGATCGCACTGCAACTGGCGTGGGGCCAGTCGTCGCAAGAGGCGTCCCAGCAGGGTGCCCTCCAAGAACTGGCCAGTAAGCCACTCGGCGGCGTACTGCTCTGGATCGTCGCGATCGGGCTGTTCGCGCTGGTGATCTGGCGCGGGCTCGAGCTCGCGTACGGCGACCTGGACCTGGAGAAGAAGGTGTCGGCGGCCGGCCGGGGAATCGTGTATCTGGTGCTCGGCATCAGCGCGGTCAAGATCGCGGTAGGGTCCGGCAGCTCGGGCAGCGGAGGACAGAAGTCGCTCACCGCCAAGGTGATGGCGCACGGCCCCGGCCGGGTGCTGATCGTCGTGGTCGGTCTGGTGATCATCGGGATCGGGGTCTACCAGATCTACAAGGCCATCACGAAGAAGTTCACCGAGGACCTGACCGCCGGTGTCCCGGACGGCACGATCCTGGTCGGTCAGATCGGGTACGCCGCCAAGGGCACCGCGCTGATTGTGGTCGGTGTGCTGTTCGGCTGGGCGGCGATCGACTACGACCCGCAGAAAGCCGGCGGTCTGGACACCGCGCTGCACACGGTCAAGGAGCAGCCGTTCGGATCTGTGCTGCTCACCATCCTCGCCGTCGGCTTCGCTGCCTTCGGGGTCTATGCGTTCATCTGGTCCCGGAACGCCCGTCGCTGAGCCCAACGCCCCTCGCTGAGCCCAACGCCCGGCGCTGAGGCCTAGCGCCCGGCGCTGAGGTCGTCCGAGCGGCCGGCCTCGATCCGTGGCCACTGCGCGATCGGCCGGCCGTTGGTGACCAGGATGTGCTCGTTCACGCCGAAGCCCTGCGGCCAGCCGTCGGGCGAGTCCTCGTACTCCTCCTGGCGCCCGTACACGGTCAGGTCGATCAGGTGGTAGCTGTTGTCCATCACCTCGACACCGCGCAGCGTGGTCCAGTAGGTCTCGAACACCCGGTCACCCTCGCGGATGTACGAGACCAGGTACATCTGGCCGATGTTCCGGCCGACGAGCAGTTGCTCGAGTGAACCCACGCCCGAGTACCAGGGCATCGTCCAGCCCATGAAATCGCGGTAGCGCCGGCTCTCGTCGTACGGTCCCTGGCAGAAGACGGCGTACGTGATGTCGCGCGAGTGCAGGTACGACAGTTCGCCGACGGCGCCGTTGCACCAGGTGCAGCCGGGGCATTGTTCGGCGGCGGGGTGTCCCTCGTGCCACATGTAGTAGTAGGCGATCAGTTGCTTGCGGCCCTCGAACGCGTCGAGCAGGGTGACCGGCCCGTCCGGTCCGGTCACCGTGATGCCGGCGTCGACCTCGACCATCGGTAACCGGCGCCGGGCCGCCGAGATCGCATCCTGCTCGCGGCTGTGCGCTTTCTCCCGGACCCGCAGCTCGTCGAGCTCGGCCTGGAAGGTGGCCCGATCCACGGTCGTGGGCAGGGGTGATGCTGATACGTCGGTCATGACTATCTCCTTTCAGCAGAGACGTCGGAACCGGTACCCCTGCCCTCGACACCTATCCGACCGGCATATCCCGTCGGCGCAGTCCGACCAGTCCGGCGAGAGCCAGTACGGCGGCGATCACGAGGAGGGTGATCAGCGGGCCGGCTGACGTCGTACCGCCTGGGAGCTGGGGAAGATGACTGAACGGTGAGATGTCCCGCACCCAGTCGGCCAGGTCCACGCCGGCGCTGACCAGGCCGATCAGTAGGCAGAACGCCGGACCGGCCCATGCGACCGGGGACAGGCGTGGGAACAGTCCGAAGAGCGCCAGGGCGATCGCCGCCAGCACCCAGACCGCCGGGAGCTGTGCCAGCGACGCACCGATCAGTCGGGGCAACTGCCCACCTACATCATCGATCGCGGCTCCGTACGCGAGTCCCTCGGCCACACCGGCCGCGAGCAGGGCCAGCGCCGGACCCAGCAGGCTGAAGGCAAGATGGCTCCCGGCCCACTGCAGCCGGCTGGTCGCAGTGGCGAGCACCGGCTCGACCCGGCCGGCGGACTCCTCGGCCCGCAACCGCAGCGTCGCCTGGACCGCGTACGCCGACGCGATCAACCCGACGATCGTCATCACCCCGGCCAGGTACGAGTCGATCAGACCGGCCGACCCACCGAGCCGCTGGAACGTCTCCTGGATCTTCGGATCGTCCCGCATCAGATCGCCGACGCCCTTCGCGACACCGCCGAACAGCAAGCCCAGCAGGGCGAATCCGAGCATCCAGGCAGCCAGCAGCCCCCGGTGCAACCGCCAGGCCAACGCCAGCGGTGAACCGAGGGACCCTTCCGCCGGCCCCGGTCTAGCCGGCAACAGGCCGGCGCCGACATCTCGTCGTACGGACAGATAGATGGCAACGGCAACGAGTACGACGGTTGCCGCGAGCACCAGAACCGCGAGCCACCACTGGTTGGCGCCGTACGGACGAATCCGTTGTGCCCAAGCGATCGGGGACAGCCACGACAGCCAGGCGAGCGGTCCGTTGGTGTGTTCGCTGGTGTCGCCGGCTGCTCGCAGTACGTACGCCGCGCCGAGCACGCTGATCGCGATCCCTCTCGCCGTCCCCGCGCTGGCAGTCAGCTGGGCGGCCACCGCGCCTACTGCGGCGAAGAGCATTCCGGTGCCGGCGTACTCGATGCCGATGGCAACAGATCCGGCCCAGGGCAGGTCCTGGCTGTGCATGCCGAAGGCAAGCAGTACGGCGAGGACGAGGTTCGCACCGACGACCGTCAGCAGGGCGGCGGCCAACTGGGCATGGCGTCCGACGACACTCGACCCGAGCAACTCGCGCCGCCCGGTCTCCTCCTCGACCCGGGTGTGCCGGATCACCGTGAGCAGGCTGATCAGCCCGATCATCACCGGGACGAATCCGAGTCGCCAGGTGACGAACTCACCCAGGCTGGTGCCGTGCAGTTCGCCGTACAGGGTGATGAAGCCGGCGTTGCTCGCATACTTGACCCGGGACTCCGGCGTCGGGAACAGGTCGCCGTACGACTGCACGTAGCTGACCGAGATCGCCACCAGCAGCACGATCCACAGCGGCAGCACGATCCGGTCCCGGCGAAGGATCAGCCGGATCAGCTTGCCGGTACCAGCGAGTGTCTTCATTTCGCTGCGACCTCCTCGGGCTCGTAGAGCCGCAGGAACAGCTCCTCGAGCGACGGCGGCTGACTGACCAGACTCCGTACGCCGATCTCCGTCAGCCGGCGCAGCACCGGGTTGATCTCGTCCGTGTCCACGTCGAACCGGACCCGCCCGTCGTCCTCGGTGAGGTCGTGGACGCCGGTCAGCGTGGACAGGCCGTCCATCGGGCCGACCAGCTCGGCCTGGATCGACGTACGTGTCAGGTGCCGCAGCTCGGACAGCGTGCCGCTCTCGACCGACCGCCCGGCCCGGATGATCGTGACCCGATCGCAGAGCGCCTCGACCTCGGACAGGATGTGGCTGGAGAGCAGGACGGTCCGTCCCTCGCGGTCGCTCACCTCTTGGATGACCTCGCGGAACACCTCCTCCATCAACGGGTCCAACCCGCTGGTGGGCTCGTCCAGCAGCAGCAGTTCGACATCAGAGGCCAACGCCGAAACCAGTGCGACCTTCTGCCGGTTGCCCTTGGAGTAGGTGCGGGCCTTCTTCCGCGGGTCGAGATCGAACCGCTCGAGCAACTCGGCCTTGCGCTTCTTGTCCACGCCGCCGCGCATCCGGCCGAGGAGGTCGATCGCTTCGCCGCCGGAGAGATTCGGCCACAGCGTCACGTCGCCCGGTACATACGCGAGCCGGCGGTGCAGGTCGGTCGCGTCCGACCACGGGTCACCGTCCAGCAACCGCGCCGTACCAGAGGTTGCGCGGGACAGCCCGAGCAGGACTCGGATCGTCGTCGTCTTGCCCGCGCCGTTCGGCCCGAGGAAGCCATGCACCTCGCCGGTCCGCACCTCGAGATCGAGGCCGTCCAGGGCGCGAGTACGCCCGAATGTCTTGACCAGACCTTCCGTGCTGATCGCAGCCGGCATGATCACTTCTCCTGTTGTCTGCGTAGTTGTTCTGCTTGTTCCGGTGAGATCAGCGGAATGCTGAAGACCTCCATCAGGCCCTTGCCGATCCGGGCGTATCCCTCCGGCGAGGTGATGTCCTCGCCGAGTGCCTTGGAGACCTGGTCGCGGAAGACGAAGACGCTGAGCTTGATCGCGGCCAGCGCGGCGGCGTACGCGCGCCGGTCCGTCGGCTCGATGCCGTAGCTCTTGCTCCACAGCTCGACCGAGTCGACCGCCTCGAGAAAGAGCGCGGTCGCGGTCTCGGAGCCGTCCATCATCGAGCGGACCAGATACAGCTGCAGCGGGAAGACGCGCGGATGCATCGTGGTCGGATCGAGCCCGGCGACCCCGGCCGCGTCGGTGATCTCCTGGCCGATCTCGAGCATCCGGTCCCGCGCGTACTGGTCGCAAAACTCACGCAGCGCCTCCTTCGACCCGAAGTGATGCCGCACAAGCCCCGACGAAACCCCGGCCTCGCCGGCAATATCCCGAATCGAGGCACCCTCGATCCCACGCTCCCCGAACAACCGAATCGCGGCATCCCGAATCCGAGCCCGAGCAGTCAAATCCTCAACCGACCGATCCATCCCAACTCCTCCCACTACACACAAAAGCAAACTACTACACACCCGTGTAGTCAAGCGGCCATGGGCGTGTCTTGAGTGGTGGAAGCTGCCCGCCCCACGCGTGCTGCGCAGGCACTCTCGCTCGTCGCTACGCTCCTCAACGCGCCAGCTACGCCCGCTCCCACCCGCCCCGGCTACCGCCGGTGTTGCCGGCTGTCGCCGGCGAGTTGCGGGCTACCGCCCGCGAGCGAGTGCTTGGCCAGCGCATCCCGGTGATCCGGCCGCGGCGACGGGTGGAGGTGGGCCGACATGTGCTCGCAGCTAATTGTTGAGAAATCATGCAGCAAACACTTGACCGAGCTCTACCTAAAGTGTTTGGCCGCATGCACAAAGGCGCAATAAGTACTGTGCGTAGCTCTCTGGAATGTGTTCCCGAGGTATTACCCGGCGCGGTGAGCGTGAATCCGGTTTACGCAGCTAATTAGCTGGCGGAAACTGACGGCAAGTGCCAGACTCGCAGCTAAGACGGAGCCATCATCGCCGGCTCTGCGACTACTGCACGACCTGCCACCATGCGCTGGCCGCCATTGATCGCGGATCTGGTGGCTCGGGGAGGCAGGGGGCGCGGGATGACCGATGATTCCGCTGTCCGCACGGAGTTGCGGACGCAAATCGAAGCTCGGCGGGCGGGTATCGCGACCTTCCTGCACGCAGCCCGGCCACGCCGTAATCGGCTGGTCAACATCAGTGTTGTCAGCAGTGCGACGGCGGCTGTGCTCGTGGGAGGTCCCGCCTTGGGTGGCGCGCCGTTCACCAACGCCCTGAAAGAGGAGCTTTCCCTCGGCAGTGCCGCAAGTGTTTGGCGGCCGCTCTGCGTCGCCGCGTTGATCGTGTCCTTGATCGCGGCGATTTCAAGCAATCTGAGTAAGTCTCACGACGTGGCGGCCCAAGTCAGTGCTGCGGAGATATGCAATACCGAACTCGAGGGTGTGCTGACGTCTCTCCAATTCGGGAAGATCTCGGTGGAGGAGGCCTCCGTTCAATACCAGCACTGCGTCACCAAGATCCCGTTTGTCGAGGAGCTGGCGGACGCGCACCGCACAGACAGAGGGACCTGACGCGACCTTTCCCGGGGTTCTGGTCAGTGCGCCGAGCTCCGTCGGTTCCACGCGCGGCGCCGAGGCCGTCGCGAAGCGGGCGCGTCTGAGGAGTGAGCGCCTGTGGCACGTGTGGATCGGCCACGCCCACCTTCGATCACCGCGTGGCAGGTTAGAAGGTTACTTAAATGTGTCAATCGGTGGTATTTCGTTGACAGGGGTGGGGTTGCTGGTGTGGTTTCTTCCCCAACACTTCTAGCTGGGGAAGGTGGGGCTCGATGCTCAGGAAGCTGTTGGCGGCGGGGGCGGCCATGTGCCTGCTTGCGCTCGTACCGGGTACGGCGCAGGCCGCGGATCCGGCGCGGAAAGTGATCAAGATCGGGGTGACGCAGTCGGTCGACTCGATGAACCCGTTCCTGGCGGTGCGACTGGTGACCGGGTCGATCCAGCGGATGATCTACGGCTTCCTGACCGTGCCGGACTCCAAGACGTTGCAGCCGAGTCCAGACCTGGCCGAGTCCTGGACGACGTCGGCGGACGGGCTGACCTGGACCTTCAAGATCCGGCAGGCGAAGTGGTCGGACGGGCAGCCGATCACAGCCGATGACGCGGCCTGGACGTTCAACACGATGATGACCAACGATGCCGCCAAGACCGGCAACGGCCCGGCGGTGGAGAACTTCGCCAGCGTCACCGCGAACGGCCAGGAGTTGACCATCAAGCTCAAGGCCCCGCAGGCGTCGATGCTCGACAACCCGGTCCCGATCATGCCGAAGCATGTCTGGGAGAAGGTCAAGGACATCGGCAAGTACGACGCCGAGGTGTACCCGACGGTGGGCAGCGGTCCGTACGTCGCCGTCGAGCACAAGAAGGACCAGTTCGTCCGGCTCGAGGCGAACCCGGACTACTGGCGCGGCCGCCCAAAGATCGACGAGTTGCAGGTGATCTTCTACGACAACCCGGCCGCCTCGATCGTCGGCCTGAAGAAGGGCGACATCGACCTGATCGGCCGGCTCAACCCGCCGGACTTCGAGTCGTTGAAGGGCGACGACAACATCGTCGAGTGGAACACGCAGGGCCGGCGGGCGACGTACCTGCAGATCAACCACGGCGCCACCACGAGCGACAACAAGCCGATCGGTGACGGGCATCCGGCCTTGAAGGATCCGCGCGTACGCACGGCTCTGCACTACGCGATCGACAAGCAGAAGCTGGTCGACGAGGTGCAGAACGGGCTGGCGAAACCGGCGGACGGTTCGATCATTCCGCCGCTGTACAAGGACTTCTTCTGGGAGGCGAGCGGCGACCAGAAGATCTCGTACGACGTTGCCAAGGCCAACAAGATCCTGGACGACGCCGGGTACAAGAAGGGGCCGGACGGCGTACGGACGATGCCGGACGGATCGCGGAAACTGCAGTTCCGGTTCAGCATTCACACCGACACCCCGATCGAGGACAAGCTGGCCGAGTACCTGACCGGCTGGTTCAAGGACATCGGGATCACGCTGACCACCAAGCGGCTCGACTCCAGCAAGTTCACCGAGGAGACCGGTACGACGGCACTGTTCGACATCGCGATCAGCGGCTGGTCGGTGAACCCGGATCCGGAGGAGGTGCTCGCCACGCACCTGTGCAGCCGGCGTCCCACGGCCACCGGCGAGGGTGGCGGAACCGAGTCGTTCTACTGCGACCCGCAGTACGAGGGCCTCTACAAGGAGCAGCAGAAGGAGCTCGACCGGACCAAGCGCGCCGACACCATCAAGAAGATGGAGGAGCGGCTGTACACCGACGCACCGGTGATCGCGCTGTACTACCCGAACGACCTAGAGGGCTACCGCAAGGACCGGATCGCCAGCATCACGCCGATTCCCGAGGACAAGGGCCTGCTGTACGGCGGTTCCGGCTACTGGCCGTTCTACACGCTGGAGGCGGTGTCGAAGGACGGCGCGTCGGCCGACAGCGGCGGCGGGTCGAACACCGGACTGATCGCGGGGATCGCGGGAGCGGTTGTCGTACTCGCGATCGGTGGGTTCTTCCTCTCCCGGCGCCGACAGGGCGCTGCTGACGAGCGCGAATGACGGTCACCCTAGAGGCACCTGAGGAGACCCCTGCCCGCAATGGTCTGCTGCGCTACGCAGCGGCCAAGGTGGGTGGGGCTCTGCTCAGCATCGCGATGGTGATCATCGCGACGTTCTTCCTGTTCCGGATGCTGCCGGGCGACCCGGTCCGGGCCCTCGCGCAGGGGCGCAACATGACGCCCGAGCAGCTCGATCTGGAACGCGCCCGGCTCGGTCTGGACAAGTCGATCCCGGAGCAGTTCCTGCATTTCGTGAAGCAGACCCTGCAGTTCGACCTCGGGGTTTCGTACGAGTACAAGCGGCCGGTGGTCGACCTGATCGGCGAGCGGATCGGGTCGACCCTGCTGCTCACCGGTACGGCGCTGGTGCTGGCCGTCAGCCTGGGAATCTGGCAGGGCGCCCGTGCCGGGTGGAAGCCGGGGAGCCGGTTCGACAAGGTCTCCACCGCGATCTCGCTGGTGTTGTGGTCGGTGCCGACGTTCTGGCTCGGACTGCTTCTGCTGATGGTGTTCGCGGCCGGGGTCGGACCGATTCCGGGCATCTTCCCGACCCGGGGGAGTTCGAGTGTCGACAAGCCGGACGGGTTCGCCGGCGTACTGGATGTCGCGCAGCACATGGTGTTGCCGTGTCTGACGCTGGTCGCGGTCGTGTATGCGCAGTACCTGCTGGTGATGCGGTCGTCGGTGCTGGACGAGGTCGGGCAGGACTACATCACCACGGCCCGGGCGAAAGGCCTGCGGGACGACGAGATCCGGCGGAAGCACGCCGTACCGAACGCGCTGCTGCCGACGGTGACGCTGGTGTTCATGCGGATCGGGTTCGTGGTCGGCGGCGCGGTGACGGTCGAGGCGATCTTCAGTTGGCCGGGGCTCGGGCAGTTGTTCTACGAGGCGATCCGGGTGCCGGACTTCACGCTGATGCAGGGGACGTTCCTGCTGATCACGGTGTCGGTGATCCTGATGAACACGCTGGCGGACGTGGTCTATCACATCCTCGATCCACGGGTGAGGTCCGCATGAGCAGCGTGACGTGGGTACGCCGTCGCCGGGCGGCGTCGCGTTTCTGGGCCGACTTCCGTACCCATCGAGCCGGGATTGCGGGACTCGTGATCCTTGCGTTGGCCGTCGTACTGGCGTTGATCGCGCCGCTGTTCATCGACGCCGGTGTGACCAACGTGGTCAGCGGGACGCGGGCGAAGATGGCGCCGCCGAGTCTCGACGATCCGCTCGGGACCGACGAGTCCGGGCGTTCGATCCTGCTGATGATCTGGTGGGGTTCGCGGACCTCGCTGCTGATCGGATTCCTCGCGGCGCTGCTGAGCATGGTGATCGGGACCGTGCTCGGGATCGCGGCCGGGCACTTCCGGCGGTGGATCGGTGCTGTGGTGTTGCGCGTGACCGACTGGTTCCTGGTGCTGCCGTCGTTGGTCACCGCGTTGGTGCTGGCCGCGATTCTCGGTGGTTCGACGGCGACGATCATCGTGGCGATCGGCGTGACGTCCTGGCCGTCGACGGCACGGTTGATCCGGGCGCAGACGCTGGCTGTCGAGGCACGCCCGTACATCGAAAGGTCGTTGGCGCTCGGCGCTGGGCACTGGCACATCACCACCCGGCATGTGCTGCCGAACGTCGCACCGTTGCTGTTGGCAAGTACGACGCTGGAGGTGGCGAGCGCGATCGTGACCGAGTCGACGCTGGCGTTCCTCGGCGTGAGTGCGAACAAGACCTCGTGGGGGACGATGCTGCGCGGCTCGTACGACTGGGGTGCGGCGACCGCGGGAGCGTGGTGGTACATCCTCGTGCCCGGTCTGTGCATCGTGATCGTGGTGATGGCGTTCACCTTGTGTGGCAGGGCTTTGGAGACCGTACTCAATCCCCGGCTCCGGACCAGGGCGGTGTGATGCTCACTTTGGATGAGTTGTGCGTGACGTATCGCCTGCCATCCGGCGATGTTCCCGCCGTACGCGGTGTTTCGCTGTCGCTTGCGGCCGGTGAGGCAGTTGGGCTGGCGGGGGAATCGGGGTCGGGGAAGTCTTCGGTCGCGCTCGCGTTGCTGCGGTTGCTGCCGCGGTCGGCTGCTGTGTCCGGGCGGGTGTTGCTGGACGGCGAGGACGTGCTGGCGATGACGTGGGGGCGGTTGCGGGCCGTGCGGTGGTCGTCGGCGTCGATCGTGTTTCAGGGTGCGCAGCACGGGCTGAACCCGGTACAGCGGATCGGTGATCAGATCGCGGAGCCGTTGCTCGTGCATCGGCTGGCTTCGGGCGCGCAGGCTGCCTCAAAGGTGCGGGAGTTGCTGGCGCAGGTCGGTCTGCCGGCCTGGCGATCCCGCAGCTATCCGCACGAGCTGAGTGGTGGCCAACGGCAACGAGTGATGATCGCGATGGCGCTTGCTTGCTCGCCGCAACTGATCATCGCGGACGAGCCGACGACCGCACTCGACCTGATGGTGCAGGCGCAGGTACTCACGCTGATCCAGCAACTGATCGCCGAGCACGGCATCTCACTGCTGATGATCTCGCACGATCTGTCGGTGCTGGCTGACGTGTGTGATCGCTTGGCCGTGATGTACGCCGGTCGTCTGGTCGAGCTCGGTCCTTCGTCGGGCTCCTTCGAGCATCCCTACAGTCAGGCGCTGGCTGCTGCGTTCCCGACGGTCGGTGATCCGGCGTCGCGGCTTGCGCCCCGAGGGCTCGCTGGCGATCCGCCGGATCCCCAGCAGTTGCCCGGTGGGTGCTCGTTCCATCCGCGGTGCCCGGTCGCGCTCGAGAGTTGCGCGACCGATGATGTCGAGCTTCGCCCGGCTGGTGCCGATCGGCAGGCGGCGTGTGTGCGAGTGGGGGCGGAGCATGCTTGAAGCGCAAGACCTCGTGGTGGAGTTCCCCGGTCGCGGCGGTCGGCGGGCTCGCGCGGTCGACGGTGTCAACCTGTCCGTCGGCGGCGGTGAGATCGTAGCCCTGGTCGGTGAATCCGGCTGCGGCAAGACCACTCTCGCCCGTACGCTCCTCGGTCTTGAACGTCCGACCAGCGGCCAGGTGTCGTACGACGGAATCCCGCTGAACTACTCGGGTCGCCGGCTCCGGGCCTTCCGTCGGCAGGTTCAGTTGGTGCTGCAAGATCCGATGGGCTCGCTCAATCCGCGGCAGACCGTGTACGAGGCCGTTGCCGAAGGCCCGCGGATTCACGGGCTGCCGGACGAGGAAGCGGTGGTCGCTTCCGCGTTGTCGAGGGCTGGATTGCGTCCGCCTGAACGGTTCTTCCTGCGATACCCACATGAGCTCTCGGGTGGTCAGCGTCAGCGCGTGGTCATCGCCGGCGCGTTGGCATTGGACCCCCGCGTGCTCATTGCGGATGAGCCCGTCGCCTCGCTCGATGCGTCCGTACGCGGCGAGATCCTTGCGCTACTGCTGCGCCTGCGGGACGACCTCGGCCTGTCCGCGTTGGTCGTCACCCACGACCTGGGCCTCGCCTGGAACATCGCCGACCGCGTCGCCGTCATGTACCTCGGCCGCATCGTCGAATCCGGCCCCACCGAGGACGTCCTCACCAACCCGCGGCACCCGTACACCCAGGCACTGCTCTCGGTCCTCCCCGAGTCGCCGCAGCGGATCGTGCTGAGCGGCGAACCGCCGGACCCGACCCGAATCCCCACCGGCTGCCGCTTCCACCCCCGCTGCCAACTAGTAGCCAACGGCAACGGCGCCGAGGCCTGCCACTCCACTCCTCTTCCGATCCTCCCCGCAACCAAAGACGCTCAGGTCGCCTGCTGGATGGCCCCCGGCCGTACCCACTGACCACTCGGACCCACCATCCGCCTGAGATCTCTCCAGCGGTTGACAATAGTTAACAGATAGTAGAACTATTGCGGCATGGTGGAAGATCAGGTGGATCGGTTCTTCGAGGTACTCGCGGATCCCAC
The DNA here is from genome assembly GCF_040680855.1 of Kribbella sp. NPDC051952. Classification (NCBI taxonomy): domain Bacteria; kingdom Bacillati; phylum Actinomycetota; class Actinomycetes; order Propionibacteriales; family Kribbellaceae; genus Kribbella; species Kribbella sp. NPDC051952. The sequence goes on along the minus strand of NZ_JBFAXQ010000018.1, from coordinate 65,929 downwards.
GCGGCGGCACGTCGTACAACTGCTGGGTGAGGGACCGCAGCGAGCCGGGCAGTTGGCGGCTGCGACTGGTGCGTCGTCGCCCGCGATGAGTCGGCATCTGCGGATCCTGCTGGCGGCCGGGCTGGTCGCCGACGAGCGGGTGCCGGACGACGCCCGGGTCCGGCTCTTCCACCTCAATCCCGAGCCCGTGGTGGCCGTGCAGGCCTGGCTGGACCAGGTCCAGGCGCACTGGCGCGAGCAACTGGGCTCGTTCAAACGCCACATCGAGCAGAAGGAGTCGTCATGACCGAACAGTCCGCTACGGCGTCGGTCGAGGTCGCCGCCGACCCCGCGACCGCATTCGAGGTGTTCACCACGGAGATCGATCTGTGGTGGGTCCGCGGGCCGATCAATTTCTTCGACGCGGCTCGCGCCATCGAGATGCGGATCGAGCCGGGTATCGGCGGTCGCATCCTCGAGGTCTACCAGGACGACGCACTCGAGCTCGGCACGATCACGGCGTGGGAACCGGGCGCGGTCCTCGGGTACCGCAGTTCGGTCGACGACACCGAGACCGAGGTCCGCTTCGACGCCACCGACGGCGGTACGCGCGTCACCGTCGTACAGGCCCTGGTCCAGGGTGGCTCGAAGGCCTTCTACTTCTGGCCGAACGTCATCCATTGGTTCGCGCAGTGGGACGCCCGCCGCGACTCCGCGCCGCGCACACCGCGCGAGCTCGAACGGCTCGCGATCGGCTTGTACTACGAGGATCCCGCCGAGGCGGCCCGGTGGCTCCACACCGTCTTCGGCCTGGACTCCTGGGACAAGATCCCGGCTGACGGCACCCACCCCGACTGGATCGAGCTGCACGTCGGCGGACGAGGCATCCTGCTCTTCAAACTCACCGACGGCCGGATCGGCGGCCTCGATCACAACATCTGGGTGTACGTCGACGACCTGGACGCCCACTTCGCCCACACCCAGTCCAACGGCGCCAAGATCATCACGGAAATCCACCAGCACGGCTACCGCTGCTACGAAGCCGAAGACCTCGAAGGCCACCGCTGGACCTTCGCCCAAGCCCGCCCAACCATGTGATCCCCGCGCTGGCCTGATCGCACTCGTCCTAGAGGCGGCCGGCTTTCTTCAGGGACAAGTAGGTGTCGGCGAGGGCGGGGGCTATTTGGTCCGGGTTTTCGTCTACGACTGTTACGCCGGCTCGGGTTAGGAGGGCGGTCAGGCGGTCTCGGTCGAGGCGGGTTCGGGCGGCTGAGGCGGCGGCGTAGACCTCGGAGAGGTCGGAGCGGGTGGACTCCAGTTCGGTGAGGCGGGGGTCGGCTACGGATGCCAGGACTACGACGTGACGGCGGAGGAGCGGGCCTATGACGGGTAGGAGGGACTCCTCGATGACCGCCGGGTCGAGGCCGGTGAGGAGGACCACCAGCGAGCGTTGACCCAGCCGCTCCAGGACCTGGGAGACGACGATGCGGAAGTCGGTCTGGACCAGCTCGGCCTCGACGTTCGCCAGTGCGTTCACGAATGACGGGAGTACGTCTTCCGGCGCAGGACGTCGTACGTCGGCCCGTACGGCGGAATCGCAAGCCAGCAAGGAGACCCGGTCACCTGCCCGCGTCGCCAGGGCGGCCAGCAACAAAGCTGCGTCCATCGCGTGGTCGAGTCGGGGTGCGTCGCCGACGCGGCCCGCGGACATCCGGCCGGAGTCGATCACGATGGCTACCTGGCGGTCGCGCTCCGGACGCCAGGTGCGCAGTACGACGTTCCCGCGCCGAGCCGTCGCCCGCCAGTCGATGCTGCGTACGTCGTCACCCGGCACATAGTCACGCAGCGAGTCGAACTCCGTCCCCTGCCCGCGCACCAGCAACGCCGTACGCCCGTCAAGCTCTCGCAACCGCGCCAACCGCGACGGCAGGTGCTTCCGGCTCTTGAACGGCGGCAGCGCCCGCACGGTCCACGGCACCTGATGCGAACCCTGGCGCCCGGCGAAGCCCAACGGCCCAACGGATCGCACCGTCACCCGCACCGCCTGCCGATCACCGCGCCGGGTCGGGACCAGATGCGTCACCAACCGCCGCCGCTCCCCAGCAGGCAGGTTCAGCTTGTGTGGTGGGTCCAGGACGCCGGCCGACGGCGGCCACGCGTCCCGCAACAGCCCGCGCACCCGCCGGCCCGGGTTGGCGACCAGCAACTCGACAACGGCCTGCTCACCGAGCCGTACGGCGGTGTCGCCCTCGCGACTCAGCTGGAGCCGTCTGGGCGACCCAGCCAGCAGCAGGTCGACCAAACACACCAGCAGCACGACCGCAACCACCACACCGACGCCACTCCAGCTAGGCATCACCAAAGCAACAAAAACAACCCCAAGCGCCGCAAGCAGCCCAGCCCGACCCGTAACCACCATCAACACCACCTCATGTGGTGAGGTGGGAGCGCACGCACAGGGGTGTCCATCAGCGGGGGACGGGCACTGTCGCCAGGACGCTCTCAAGGACCGCGTCGGCGCTGACGCCTTCGAGTTCCGCCTCAGGGCGTACCTGGACTCGGTGCCGTAGGCAAGGACGCGCCATCGCCTTCACATCGTCCGGGATCACATAGTCACGTCCCGACAACCAAGCCCAAGCCCGCGACACCGCCAGCAACGCAGTAGCCCCACGCGGCGACACCCCCAGCTGCAGCGACGGCGACTGCCGAGTCGCCCGGCAAAGGTCCACCACATAGGCCAACACATCGTCCCGGACCGCAACCCGTCGTACGGCGTTCTGCCCGGCCAGCAGGTCCTCCGGCCCAGCCACCGGACGCAGACCGGCGCCTTCCAGATCCCGCGGGTCGAAGCCCTGCGCATGCCGAGCCAGTACGGCGATCTCCGCGTCGCGCGGCGGCATGTCGAGGGTCACCTTCAGCAGGAACCGGTCCAACTGAGCCTCCGGCAACGGATAGGTGCCCTCGTACTCGATCGGGTTCTGCGTCGCCGCGACCACGAACGGCACCGGCAGCATCCGCGGCTCGCCATCCACAGTGACCTGACGCTCCTCCATTGCCTCCAGCAACGCTGCCTGGGTCTTCGGGGGAGTCCGGTTGATCTCGTCCGCCAGCAGGATGTTCGTGAACACCGGTCCCGGCCGGAACTCGAACTCCGAGGTCTTCGCGTCGTACACCAGCGACCCGGTCACATCACCAGGCATCAGGTCCGGGGTGAACTGCACGCGCTTGGTGTTCAACCGCATGGCCATGGACAACGCCCGGACCATCAGCGTCTTCGCCGTGCCTGGCACGCCCTCCAGCAGGACGTGGCCGCGGCAGAGGAGTGCGAGCACCAGTGCGGTCACGGCGGTGTCCTGACCGACCACTGCCTTGCCGATCTCGGTCCGCAGTGCGACCAGCGCCTGCCTGGCCTGGTCCGCGGTGACCTCGGTAGTCGTCACGGGTGTCGTACCTCCTGCGTCAGTACGTCGAGTTCATGGGACAAATACATCAGAGCGGCGTCATCAACAGGCGGTAAGCCGTAGAGCAGTTCGTACAGCATGGCCGGGTCCCGACCGGTGCGGGCGGCAACAATCGCGACAACGGCCGACGGATCGGCTCGCTGCGGGATGCCGTGCAGCTTGCCAAGGGCAGACTCCCGCAGTGCCGCGGCAGCGCGGTCCCGAGCCCGTGAGCGCCGGTAGAGCCGCGCCCTGCCCTCAGTCGTCTCCGCAGCATGCACGATCACCGGCAGCCGCTCAGCAATCACCGGACCGAGCCGACGCCCCCGCCAAAGCGCCACCACCAGTACGGCGAACGCCAGCGCCCACCCCACATACCGGACCTCCGGCGGGACCAGGTCAGGACCGTCGGACCCGCCAGTTGCGGAGCCACTGGACTCCCACTGCGGCAGGTACCAGGTCAGCTCCTGATCCGTCCCGATCAGATTGAGTGCGAGCGCCGCATTGCCGTCCTCGGCGAGCTCCGCATTCGTGAACGAGCGCGGAGTGCCCACCACGTCGACGATCTGGTCGTCCTGCGAGAGCCGGATGACTGTGTTGGTGATGCCGTCGCCGTAGCACCGCTGCGCAGCATCAGGAGCGGAGTACGTCGACCCGGCGACCGACACCGTGCCCGCCTTGGCAGCGGCCGGCAGATCGCAGCCGGCTTCGCGACTGCGCCACGCAAGCGTCTGACCGGCGTCCTGCACACCCGGTGCGAGCACCTCCAACGCCACTGCTCCGGGGCGGACCAGGATGACGTGACTCCAGCGCGCAGCCGCGATCCGCTGCCAGTCGGAGCGAGTCAGCGACCCCGCCGGGCCGATGATCAGCGCCTTACCGTCGCCCGGCTGTACGGCGTCGTCGAGCACCTCGGTGCTGTGCACATTGACGTTGTGGTTCTTCAGCAACGCGGCCAGCGCACGTGCACCGTCCGAATCGCTGGAGTCCGGACTGAACGGCCCTGACGTCCGCGCGGCTGTGGCGATCATGACGACGATCGCGATCAGTACGACGGCACCGGTGATGAGCAGCGGCATCCGCAGCGCCCGCCAGCTCTCCCCAGCACTCCGGCCAACCGGCGTACTCATAGAGACACCCGCGCGGCCCGCGCCGCCTGGTCAGCTGCCACCACAGCGGCGTACCGCTCCGGTGTGCCCGGACGGTTGCCGTAGACAACCTCAGTGAAGACCAGGGCGGCCGGCTGCAGCGGGTCGCGCAGTGCGGGCGCCGCGCGACCGGCGTCCGCGACCACTTCGTACGCCGTTCGCCCGGCCCGCTCGTCGATGATCGTGCGCTCGGTCAACTCGGCGACACAGGCCCGGAACCGGCTGCGGATCGCAAGGGTGTAGTCCCCGGCCGCAACCTCCCGCTCCGCCTGAGCGCGGTAGGCAGCCGCGGTCAGCGGGCCACTGCCGGCGTCGAACACGGTCTGCTTGGTCGCGTGACTGGTCCGCAGTACGCCGGCCCGCCACAGCACCACGACCGCGATCAGGACCAGCAAACCGATCAGCATGATCAGACCGGCGTGCCCGTTCGGCGAGTTGCCCGACAGCGTGTCCAGCAGATCGGCGATCCAGTCCAGGACCTTGCCGATCGCCTTCTGGATCAGCGAATCACCCGACTGCCGGTACGCCGACTTCGACAGCTCCTTGGCCGCCTCCTGCGCAGCCTGGTCCCGGCCGATGTCCACGGGTGGCTCTGCGAGGATCACGCCGTACCCCCTGGTCGCAGGGCCGGGCGCATCCACAGGTCGAGGCCCTCCCGGCGTACGCGGAGGTCCAGATAGATCAGGGCCTGGACGGCGGACATGAACGCGAGACTGGCGATCAGCGTCAGCACGGTCGCGAGTCCGGCCGCCGCGCCGAGGGCGATCGCGATCACCGTGGCGCCGGTGCCGTCACCACTGTCCGCCCACGAACCGACCGTCAGGATCAGCAGGGAGATGCCGAACTGCAAGGCGTAGCTGACGATGTTCACCACCAGCCCCCCGAACAGCAGGATCCCGAGCACCCGCCAGAACTTGCCTCGCACCAGCTGCCAGGACCGCCGCAGCGATCCCCAGATCCCCACCCTGACAGGGATGTACAGCCCGATGTCCGGTGCGTGCCGGCCTTCCATCAGTACGACGGTCCCGGCCAGCACCAGCCGGATCCCGAAGATCACCACCAGTACGCCGCCGGCCAGCATCATCACGACCGCCACTCCGCCGGCCACGTCGGACGAGATCGCCGCATCCGCGCCGGCTCCGATCCCCAGCACCGCCAGACCCCAGCCACCGATCAGCAGGACGAACGACAGCGACTGCATCAGGCCGACCGCGGCCAGTGCGGGCAGCGCCGGCCGGACCAGCCGCAGAAGCTCTTTAGGGCCGACCCGGTGGGCCAGCTGACTCCGCACCGCGGCCAGCGCGATGATCCCGGCCAGCATGCTCGACACCACACTGAACAGCACCAGCTGCACGCCGTACGTCAGTAACAACGCCGCACCGGCCTGCTGGAACGGATCGTCGGCACCGAAGAACCCGTCCAGACCACCCGGTACGGCGACCTCGGTCAGGGCGGCCTGGACCGCGACGAGGGCGATAGCGGCCAGCACCGGAAGGCCGAGCATGATCGTCTTGTTCTCGGAGATCGTCCGGGCCGCGTTGTCCAGCAGGTCCGCGGGCAGCCAGGGGCGCAACGGCTCGGCGGCCGTCTCCTCGTGCAAACGGATGTCGTCGGCCACTTTCTGCCTCCCCTCCGGGTGGACCGCTGGGCTGTATTCGATCAGGACCCAGGACGTGAGTTGTGGTGAGACCCCGCGATGCACCATGATCACAGCCCAAACTGGGGTCACTCGGCGATCCGGCGTGTGCACTACCCGGGGAATGGGACACTATCCGTAGTGCGTACGGTCAGCATCCGCTGGGCGCACAACGATCGGACGGCGAGGAGCTGGGCGTGGCAGATGGTAACCGGACAATGAGGGGACGCGTCCTCATCGTCGACGACGACACCGCGTTGTCGGAGATGCTCAGCATCGTGCTGCGCAACGAAGGCTACGACACCTATCTGTGCGCGACCGGTGACAAGGCGGTACCGGCGTTCCGTGAGTTCAAGCCGGACCTGCTGCTGCTCGACCTGATGCTCCCCGGCATGGACGGGATCGACGTCTGCCGCGCGATCCGGGCCGAGTCCGGCGTGCCGATCGTGATGCTGACCGCCAAGAGCGACACCGTCGACGTCGTGCTGGGCCTGGAGTCCGGGGCCGACGACTACGTGGTCAAGCCGTTCAAGCCGAAGGAGCTGGTGGCCCGGATCCGGGCCCGGCTGCGCCGGATGGACGAGCCCGGGCCGGAGTCGCTGACCATCGGCGACCTCACCATCGACGTGGCCGGGCACTCGGTCAAGCGGGCCGGCGAGACGATCCAGCTGACGCCGCTGGAGTTCGACCTGCTGGTCTGCCTGGCCTCGAAGCCGTGGCAGGTGTTCACCCGTGAGGTCCTGCTGGAGCAGGTCTGGGGTTACCGGCACGCGGCCGACACCCGGCTGGTGAACGTGCACGTCCAGCGCTTGCGCTCCAAGATCGAGAAGGACCCCGAGCACCCGGAGATCGTGGTGACGGTCCGCGGCGTCGGTTACAAGGCGGGTGCGGACTGATCGAGTACGGACGCGACAGGCAGTCGCAGGCCGCTTCCGAGACCCCTTCGGTCGAAACAGTGATCGGATCGACGGTGGGCTCGGAACAGCAGCCGCCGGCCCCACCGGAGCAGGAGGTGGCCGAGGCCCGCGGGGCGGAGCTCGAGCTGACCGCCGCCGCGGCGGACTGGCCTGCCTATCCGCAGCCACTCTGGCGGACGCATCCGAAGCACTGGCCGGATATCTGGCGCCGGTCCATCCAGGCCCGGATCGTCACGGGCACCCTGCTGATGTCGACCGTCGTACTGCTGCTGGTCGGCTGGGTGATGATGAGCCAGGTCACCGACGGCGTACTCGAGTCACGCCGGACGAGTGCCCAGGCCGAGGCGCTCGCGCAGCTGACCCAGCTGTCCAACTCGATCAACGCCGCCGACCGGAACACGATCAACACCCAGCTGAGCGACCTGGTCCTCGGCTCCAACCGCCCCGGTCTGTACGACGTCGTGCTGGTGCCGACCGACTCGTCCGCGTCCAACGCGATCCGCTACACCGGTCTGGTCAACAGCGACTCGATCCCGCAGGAGCTGGCGTCCTCGGTGATGGGCGACGAGACCAGGCTGTGGGACACCTACACCGAGATCAACTACCGCGACGGTCCCAGCGTCCCCGGCCTGGTCATCGGCTCCCAGCTCCGGATCAAGCTGACCAGCGAGAAGTACGCCGTCTACTTCCTCTTCCCGCTCACCGCGCAGCAGGAGACGCTCGACGTCGTCCAGCGCGCCCTGGTGACCGCGGGACTGCTGCTGATCGTGCTGCTCGGCGCGGTGGCCTGGCTGGTCACCCGGCAGGTGGTCACGCCGGTCCGGATGGCTCGGCGGATCGCCGAGCGGCTCGCGGCCGGCAAGCTCGAGGAGCGGATGCAGGTCCGCGGCACCGACGACCTGGCCCGGCTGGCGGTCTCGTTCAACAAGATGGCGAGCAACCTGCAGCGGCAGATCCGGCGGCTCGAGGAGCTGTCCCGGCTGCAGCGCCGGTTCGTCTCCGACGTCTCGCACGAGCTGCGCACCCCACTGACCACGGTCCGGATGGCGGCCGACCTGCTGCACGAGGGCCGGGACCAGTTCGACCCGATCAGCCGCCGCTCGGTCGAGCTGCTGCAGAACGAGTTGAACCGGTTCGAGGAGCTGCTCGCGGACCTGCTGGAGATCAGCCGGTTCGACGCCGGCGCGGCCGCCCTCGACCTGGAGGACGTCGACCTGCGCGACATCGTGAACCGCGTCCTGGAGAACCACGAGACCTTGCTGCAGCGCAAGGGCTGCGAGGTCCAGCTGGACATGCCGGAGCCGTGCCGGGCCCAGGTCGACGCGCGCCGGATCGAGCGCATCCTGCGCAACCTGATCGGCAACGCGATCGAGCACAGTGAGGGCCTGCCGATCCGGATCAGCACGGCGTACGACGACGACGCGGCCGCGGTCGCGGTCCGCGACCACGGGATCGGGTTCCGGCCGGAGGAGGCGGAGATGGTGTTCAGCCGGTTCTGGCGGGCCGACCCGGCCCGGGCCCGGACCACCGGTGGCACCGGACTCGGCCTGTCGATCGCGCTCGAGGATGCCCGGCTGCACGGCGGCCGGCTGGATGCGTGGGGTTCGCCGGGGGACGGCGCCTACTTCCGGCTCACGCTGCCGCGCCGCACCGACGTGAGCCTGACCGGATCCCCGCTGCCGCCCCGGCCGCCCGACGCGAGCCGGGTCGTCACTGAGAAGTCGCTGGTCGACGTCGGGGCGCCGTACCAGAAGCTGACCGGAGGCGAGGACCGGTGAGACGCAAACTCCTCGGCGCGGCCCTCGCGGTCGTGCTCCTGGTCACCGGTTGCGCGACAGTGCCGACCAAGGGTTCGATCCGCTCCGGGAGTCGCGAAGGACTGGCCGGCGACACCGGCGGCGTCGGTGTCGAGGCGAAGCCGCCGCGGCCGGACGCCAAGGAGCTACCGCTGGTGAGCGGGTTCCTGGAGGCGATGTCGGACTCGCAGGCGCCGGACATCGCCCGGCAGTACATGACCCCGGAGGCCGCGGCGGCGTGGAAGCCGGAGTCGCAGACGGTCGTCTACGACCAGCAGCCGGACGCACTCCAGCTGAAGGACGGGAACGTCCTGCTGACCGCGACGAAGCTCGCGACGATCAACGACCGGGGCGAGTGGATCCCCGCCCTGGCGAACCAGTCGGCGAGTTTCCTCTTCAAGCTGGCCAAGGTGAACGGGCAGTTCCGGGTCGCCGAGGCGCCGCCCGGGGTGTATCTGGGCAGCAACCAGGTGGATCTGAAGCTCGCACCGCGCGACCTCTACTTCTTCACACCCGGCCGGGAGTTGCTCGTTCCTGATCCGGTGTACCTGCCGGTGAACCTGTCCCAGGGCCAGGCCGCCACCCAACTCGTCCAGGAGCTGCTGAAGGGCCCGACCGGCCGGCTCGGGAACGGCGTGATCACGCTGGCCCCACCGGGCACCGAAGTACAGGTGTCCGTCCCGGTGGATCTGGGCGTGGCCACGGTCGCGCTCAACGACGCGGCCGGGACGCTCCGGGAGCCGGACCGGCGCTTGCTGGCGGCCCAGATCGTCTGGACCCTCAACCAGCTCAGTCTCCGGGCCAAGATCACCGTCGGCGGCGCACCGCTGCTGCCGGACGACCCGGACGTGCTGCCGTTCGCCAACTTCGCCACGTACGACCCGACCGTCCCGGGCGGCTCGCTGACCGAGCTGTACGGCCTCAAGAACGGCAAGGTCCAGCGGATCGTCGGTCTGGACGGGGCGTCGGAGATCGCCGCCAAGAATCTGGACTCGAGCCAGCTGTACGAGGCGTACACCGCGAAGTCGTTCGCGGTGAACCTGCACGGCAACCTGGGTGCGATCGTGACCGGCAACAACAAGGGCGAAGACTTCGTCGCGACCGCCAAACTGGATTCGACCAGCAGTGCCGACAAGGTCAGCAGGCTGCCGAAGGTGGACGGCCGGGTCCTGACGCCGAGCTTCGACTACCAGGACAACCTGTGGATCCTGGACAAGGCCGACAGCGCGAGCCCGCGACTGCGGGTCCGTAACCGCGACAACATCGTCAACACGGTCAAGGTCGCCTTCGGCGGAGACAGCCCGCAGGTGCTCAAGATGGCACCGGACGGGGTCCGGGCGCTGCTGGTGATGAAATCGAAGGCGACCGGGGAGAACTACGTCGAGACCGGGACCGTCCAGTCCGAGAACGGCGGCAAGCAACTGGTGCTCGGGCAGTTCTCGCCGCTCCGGCTCCAGCTGAAGAACATCACCGACGCGGCCTGGAACAAGCAGGGCATCCTGGTCATCGGCGTGAGCCCGAAGGCGCCCAGGCTGGCGATCAACCGGCCCTGGCTGGTCAACTCCGACGGTTCCGGGCTGCAGTTGCTGCCCGGGTCGCCGCCCGATTTCGCCGCCCGGCTGATCGTGTCCAACCCCAGCTCCGACACTCTCCCGGTGATCCAGGACGTCGAAGGCCAGCTGCACTGGCTCAGCCGGGACCTGACGTGGGTCCCGATGGACTCCGACGGCAACGGCCCGCCCATCATCCCGACGTACCCGGGCTGACCGCTGTGCCGGTGCGGGACGCGTTGGCCGACCTTGTCCTGGGCGGGCGGTGTGCCGGATGTGAACGGCCCGGGATCACTCTCTGTGGTGGTTGCCGGGAGCTACTGACCACAGTGACTCCGTTCCGTGCCTGGCCGGACCCGCGTCCACCGGGCCTACCTCCGCCGACCGCGAGTGCGCCGTACGCCGATGAGCTGCGGCGGCTGATCATCGCCCACAAGGAGAACGCCCGGTATGCGTTGGCGCGTCCGCTGGGCGGAGTGCTCGCGACAACGGTGCTGAGTGCGTTGGGGGAGGGGCGAGGGGTCTGGCTGTGTCCGGTCCCGTCGGCGCGCCGGACGGTTCGGCAGCGCGGGCACGACCCGCTGCGGCGGATCACGAAGGCGGCCGTCCGGACCCTGCGCAGGCAGGGGATCGACGCCCGGCTGGCCGACGCGCTGCGCTTGGTACGGCGTCCCGACGACCAGGCCGGCCTGTCCGCGGAACGCCGTACCGCCAACCTGGCCGGGGCTTTCGCGGCCCGTTCGCGCTGGGCTGAAAGACTGACGGATCAACCGGTCCTGCTGGTCGACGACGTGATCACCACCGGTTCCACGCTCGCCGAGGCGTGCCGCGCCTTGGAATCGGACCGGATTCCGGTCCTCGGCTGCGCCGTCATCGCCGCGACCCGCCGGTACTCGGCGTCTGGTTCATGAGAACTTCCCTACCGGTTTTCGCCGAAGCCGACTAGCGTTGGCCTATGACACCCGCACGGGCTTGTCGGGCAGGGATGTGGAGCAGGACCGGATCAGCCGGAATCCTGACCACGGAGTCCGACGGGCTTGATCGCGGGTGTTCTCGTTTCGGGCGTCCCAACCGCAACCGGCACAGCGATGAGGAGTTCAACGGGGGCCCGCAGACGTAACAAGAAGTCGCCGATCGATGGAGGTTTCCGTGGACGTCGTTGTCAAGGGTCATCACTGCGAGGTCAGTGACCGCTTCCGGCAGTACGTCGAGGAAAAACTCGAGCGAATCGAGAAGGTCGATCATCGGGTACTGCGGTGCGAGGTGGAAGTCAGCCAGGAGAAGAACCCGCGACAGCACGATCGGGCGATGCGTGTCGAGCTCACCATGTACACCAAGGGTCCGGTGGTCCGCGCCGAAGCATGTGGCGAGACCAAACAGGCAGCGTTCGACGTCTGCCTGGACCGGCTCCGGGCCCAGGTCCGCAAGGCGGCCGACCGGCGCCGGGTACACCGCGGTGAGCGCTCGCCGGAAGGCCTGCGCCACGTCAACGCGAAGCAACCGATAAACAACACAGCAGCGGAGGAAGCAGTCGCCGAGGACGATGTGGCGACGTACAAGGTCGGATCGCTCACGGTCACCGGCGACGGTCCGCTGGTGATGCGCGAGAAGACCCACACCGCCAAGCCGATGTCCCTGGACCAGGCGCTCTACGAGCTCGAACTGGTCGGACACGACTTCTACCTGTTCGTCGACGCCGACGAGAACCAGCCCAGCGTCGTCTACCGCCGCCGCGGCTACGACTACGGCGTCATCCGCCTGACGGTCTAGGCCCGGGAGGAGCACAAACAGAAGGGGCCGGGCTGCGAAGCCCGGCCCCTTCTTCCTGCGCTGAGGGTCAGCCGATCTGGGCCTGCAGTTCGGAGGCGTAGGTGGCTACCTCGGCGTAGACGCCCGGGTTGCCGGCGTCGGCGCAGCCGATGCCCCAGGAGACGACGCCGAACAGGCGGCCGTTCAGGACGAGCGGGCCACCGGAGTCGCCCTGGCACGAGTCCTTGCCGCCGTCTTCGTACCCGGCGCAGATCTCACCGTCGGCGGTGTAGCCCTCGGACGCGTACGCCTCCGAGCAGTACGCGTCGCCCAGCACCGGTACGTCGACCTTCTGGAAGGTGTCCGCCGGGCCGGTGCCCTCGGTCTCGCCCCACCCGTAGACGACCGATGCCGCTCCGGCCGTGTCGGCGGCGGAGTCGGTCTCCAGCGGCAGCGTGGCGACTCCGTCGAACGGCGTGGTCAGCGTCATCACGGCCACGTCGTGACCGGGCTGGTTGCCGTAGTCCGGGTCGACCCAGATGCTGCTGATCTTGGACTCCTGACCGGTCGACGTGTCGCTCAGCACGTCGCGGCCCTGGATCGCTGTGTAGGTGGACGCGGCCTCCTGGGCACAGTGCGCCGCGGTGACGATCTTGTTGGCCGCGACCAGCGTCGACCCGCACCACTCCTCGGTCGGGTCGGGGGAGCCACTGTTCGACAGCTGGATGGCCCAGGGGGTGTCTGCGGTGTGGGCGATGGTGCCGCCGACGATCCGGGGGCTGGGTCCATCGGATGCCGACGCGGCCGACGCGGGGCCGACAGCCACCGCACCGAGGGACGCCGCGGCCAGCACACCGGCCGCTACCGCGGCTCGGACCAACTGCAATCTTCCTGTCATGCCTCACTCCAGGTTGATAGGGGCCACACGGGCGGCGTGGCCTTCTCGCAGCCTCCCCCGAGCACTGTGTGTAGCGCACCTCCCACTTGCGGTAACTCCCGAGTTATGGCCCTGGTCGCACGTACGCTTTCTGGCCTGGTTCGGGGAACGGGCACAACGGGTCCGGTGGGGAGGGGTGGGATGGAGGCCGCTGCCTCGGTGACGGTGCGCTACCGGCTGCTCGGGCCGCTGACTGTGTTCCAGGACGGGGTGATCCTGGACCTCAGGTCAGAGCGGCATCGGCGGGTCCTCGCCGCACTCCTGTTACGTGCCAACACTGCCGTTTCCGTCGCCGACCTCCTGGTAGCCGTCTGGGCCTACAACCCACCTGACGACGGCCCACAGCAGTTGCGGACGGTGGTGAGCGAGCTGCGGGAGTCGATCGACCCGCACCGTACGCCGGGGACCGACGGCGAGTTGACCGTCCAGGCCGACGGTCGCTACGTCCTGCGGGTCGAACGCAACGATCTCGACCTGAACAGGTTCGAGGACGCCGTACAGCTCGCCCGCCAGTTGCGCGCGACAGGTCGCTGGGACGAGGCCGTCCGCGAGATCAGGTCGGCTCTCGATCTGTGGCGCGGCGTGGCGCTGACGGGCCTGGACGGCCCGACCTTCGAGTCGGCACGCGATCAACTCGCCGCGACGCACGCGCAGCTACTCGAGGACCTGTACCAGTCCGAGAGCGCTCTCGGTCGCCGGCACGTCGCTGTCTACGCGCCGGTTGTGCCGTCTCCGCCGGTCGTCCCGGTCCGCCGGCCGACCGATTGGGGACAGGTCTGGCGGAAGCTTGGGGCCGCGGCGATTCCAGTGGTCACCTTCGGTGCGGGCAGCCCGGTCCTGTTCGGAATCCTGGCCGCTCGTCGCCGGAGTATTCGGCTCGGAGTGTCAGCCGCGACCTATCTGGCAGCCGCTGTCACGTTCTGGGCAACTGACATCGGCCCGGACACGCCCTGGGCCAACTTCGTCGCCTTCTTCCAAGTCTTCGCGATGGCCGGAGCGAGCATTCAGGCAGCGCTCGTGGTCGCCAACGCCCCGAAGCCGGCCCAGCAGGCGGCATCAGCCGTCGAGCAGCGCCCACAGGATCGATTGCGCTGAATTCTGTCGGCGGTGCACGGCAGAATTCAGCTCATGACCACGCAGGTGTTGTCGACGGCTCAGGCGCGGCGGGTGGCGCTGGCGGCGCAGGGGTTCATGGACCCGCGGCCGAAGGGGGTCCCGGACGCGCGGGCGCTGACCCGGGTGCTCGGGCGGATCGGCCTGATCCAGATCGACTCGGTCAACGTGCTGAGCCGCACGCAGTACCTGCCGCTCTACTCCCGCCTCGGTCCCTACCCGCGTGAGGTGCTGGACCGCGCGGCCGGGAAGGCGCCGCGCCGCCTGGTCGAGTACTGGGCGCACGAGGCGTCCCTGATCCCGGTCGAGACGCACCCGCTGATGCGCTGGCGGATGGCCCGCGCGGCCACCGAGGCGTGGGGTGGCCCGCGCTCGATCGCCGCCGAGCGGCCGGACCTGATCAAGCAGGTGCTCACCGACGTCCGCGACCACGGCCCGCTGTCCGCCCGCGAGATCGACGACGACGTCGAGCGCGACCGGACCAACTGGGGCTGGAACTGGTCCGACGTGAAGCGGGCGCTCGAGTTCCTCTTCTTCGCCGGTGAGATCACGGTGGCCCGCCGCAACCAGCAGTTCGAGCGGATGTACGACGTACCCGAGCGGGTGCTGCCCTCCGCCGTACTGGCGACCCCGACGCCGTCCGTGGCCGACGCGCACCGGGGGCTGGTGTCGATCGCGGCCCGGGCGCATGGGGTCGGGACCGCACAGTGTTTCCGGGACTACTTCCGGACGGCGCCGGAGCCGACCGCGCAGGCGATCGAGGAGCTGGTCGAGGAGGGTGAGCTCCTGCCGGTCCAGATCGCCGGCTGGAAGCGGCCGGCGTACCTGCACAAGGACGCGCGGCTGCCACGGCGGGTGAACGCACGCGCCCTGGTCAGCCCGTTCGACTCGCTGGTGTTCGAGCGGACCCGGACGGAGATGCTGTTCGACTTCAGGTACCGGATCGAGATCTACGTGCCGGCCGAGAAGCGCATCTACGGGTACTACGTGCTGCCGTTCCTGCTCGGGGACCGGTTGGTCGCCCGGGTGGATCTGAAGGCGGACCGGACCGCCGGCGTGCTGCTGGTCCAGTCGGCGCATGCCGAACCGAAGGCCCCGATCGAGACCGCTGACGAGCTGGCGGCCGAGCTGGTCCAGTTGGCCGGCTGGATGGGGTTGGACCAGGTCAGGGTGGCCGGTGGTGGTGACCTTTCGCCAGCGCTCAGTGACGCCCTGCGAGGTTCCTGACGGGGCAGCGGGAACTTTCCGGACCGCCTGTGCGTGGGGTGGATAGGGTCTGAGGCACGCTGCGGGCGTGGCTTGGCACACCCGGCCCCGTACGATGGGGGAACGCACGCCCTCCCGCGCGGTCGGTCGTGCCCTGTCGGCGTTGGCCGCAAACCAGGCTTCAGCAGCAAGGAGAGAACTCCCCACCATGAAGGTGATCGACAAGGTCCTGCGGATCGGCGAGGGCAAGATCCTGCGTCAGCTCCAGGGCATCGCGAAGATGGTCAACTCCATCGAGGACGACTTCGTCTCCATGTCCGACGAGGAGTTGAAGGGGCAGACCGCCGAGTTCAAGCAGCGGCTCGAGAACGGGGAGTCTCTCGACCAGCTGATGCCCGAGGCCTTCGCGGTGGTCCGCGAGGCGGCCAAGCGGGTCCTGCACCAGCGGCACTACGACGTCCAGATCATGGGCGGCGCGGCGCTGCACCTGGGCAACATCGCCGAGATGAAGACCGGTGAGGGCAAGACGCTGGTCGCGACGCTGGCGGCGTACCTGAACGCGCTGTCCGGCAAGGGCGTGCACGTCGTCACGGTGAACGACTACCTGGCCAAGTTCCAGGCCGAGTGGATGGGCCGGGTGTATCACTTCCTCGGCCTCGACTACGGCGTGATCCTGCCGGAGATGACCCCGGCCGAGCGCCGGATCGCGTACAGCAAGGACATCACCTACGGCACGAACAACGAGTTCGGCTTCGACTACCTGCGCGACAACATGGCGGGCAGCATCGAGGACTGCGTCCAGCGCGAGTACAACTTCGCCGTCGTGGACGAGGTGGACTCGATCCTGATCGACGAGGCCCGGACCCCGCTGATCATCTCCGGCCCGGCCGAGGACTCCCAGCGCTGGTACGTCGAGATGGCCCGGATCGCGAACACGCTGAAGCCGCGGATCGCCGACGACAAGGTGCCCGAGGACCAGCGCCCGGTGGCCGACTACGAGGTGGACGAGAAGAAGCGCACGGTCGCGATCCTGGAGCGCGGGATCGAGAAGGTCGAGGACCGGCTCGGGATCGACAACCTGTACGAGTCCGCGAACACCCCGCTGATCAGCTACCTGAACAACGCGCTGAAGGCGAAGGACCTGTTCCGCAAGGACAAGGACTACGTGGTCGTCGAGAACGAGGTGCTGATCGTCGACGAGCACACCGGCCGGACGCTGCACGGCCGTCGCTACAACGAGGGACTCCACCAGGCGATCGAGGCCAAGGAAGGCGTCGAGATCAAAGAGGAGTACCAGACCCTCGCGACCATCACGCTGCAGAACTACTTCCGCCTGTACAGCAAGCTGGCCGGGATGACCGGTACGGCGATGACCGAGGCGGCCGAGTTCTCCAAGGTCTACAACCTCGGCGTGGTCCCGATCCCGACCAACAAGCCGATGATCCGGGTCGAGGAGCGGGACCTGATCTTCCGCACCGAGGACGCCAAGTTCGACGCCGTGGTCAAGGACATCGTCGAGGTGCACCAGACCGGTCAGCCGATCCTGGTCGGCACCACCAGCGTGGAGAAGTCCGAGCGGCTGTCGGCCCAGCTCCGCAAGGAGAACATCGCGCACGAGGTGCTGAACGCGAAGCAGCACGCGCGGGAGGCCGCGATCGTCGCCGAGGCAGGTCGCAAGGGTGCGGTCACGGTGGCCACCAACATGGCCGGTCGTGGTACCGACATCATCCTGGGTGGCAACCCCGAGCACCTGGCCGACAAGGACCTGCGCGCCCGCGGCATCGACCCGGTCGAGTCCGCCGAGGAGTACGAGGCGGAGTACCCGAAGGTGCTCGAGCAGTTCGAGCAGAAGGTCAAGGACGAGCAGGAAGAGGTCACCGACGCCGGCGGCCTGTACGTGCTCGGCACCGAGCGGCACGAGTCCCGCCGGATCGACAACCAGCTGCGCGGTCGCGCCGGCCGTCAGGGCGACCCGGGCAAGTCCCGGTTCTACCTGTCGCTCGAGGACGACCTGATGCGGCTGTTCAAGCGCGAGATGGTCGACTGGGCGATGTCGCGCAACAACGACGACAGCCAGCCGCTGGAGAACAAGGTCGTCACCAAGGCGATCGCGTCGGCACAGTCCCAGGTCGAGGCGCAGAACTTCGAGACCCGGAAGAACATCCTCAAGTACGACGACGTGATGAACCGTCAGCGCCACGTCGTGTACGACGAGCGCCGCCGGGTGCTCGAGGGTGCGAACCTGCGGGACCAGGTCTCGGACATGCTCGAGGAGACCGTCGCCGGGTACGTGCAGGGTGCGACCGCGGACGGGTTCGCCGAGGACTGGGACCTGGACGCGCTGTTCACCGCGATGAAGACGCTGTACTCGACCGAGCTGACCGAAGAGGGCCTGATCGAGGAGGCCGGCGGCGAGAAGGCCGGCCTGACCCAGGACTTCCTGGTCGAGCGGTTCATCGAGGACGCGCAGGCGGCGTACGACACGCGCGAGGAGCTGCTCGGCGAGGACGCGATGCGTGAGCTGGAGCGTCGCGTCGTGCTGAGCGTGCTGGACCGCAAGTGGCGCGAGCACCTGTACGAGATGGACTACCTGCGCGAGGGCATCGGCCTGCGCGCGATGGCGCAGCGCGACCCGCTGGTCGAGTACCAGCGCGAGGGCTACGACATGTTCGCCGCGATGATGGAGTCGATCAAGGAAGAGTCGGTCGGCTACATCTTCAACCTCGAGGTCGACGTCGAGGGGATGCGCGCGGAGATGGAGATGGCCGCCGAGGTCGCGGCCCTGGACGAGACCGACGCCGAAGGCGGGGAAGACATCCTCACGCCGGGTGCTCCGGTGGCGGAGTTCCCGGGCCGGGTCCAGGACGAGGTGCGGCCGCGGGACACCCCGCGCCTGCGCGCCAAGGGCCTGACCGGCGACAGCCGTCCGCAGCGCCTGTCCTACTCGGCGCCGACGATCGACGGTGACGACGAGGTCTCCGTGCACCAGGACGCCGTCGAAGAGGGCACCCTGCAGTACGCCGGTACGCCGCGCAACGCCGTCTGCCCGTGTGGCTCCGGCAAGAAGTACAAGCGCTGCCACGGCGACCCGGCCTCGGACGTCTACAAGTTCTGAGTCACGGCCGTGTGGCTGACTGAGAGGTTCGGCCTCGGTGTCCCCGTCGTGGGGGCACCGATGGCCAACGTCAGCGGTGGGAAGCTGACCGCGGCGATCTCGGCCGCGGGCGGCCTCGGCATGCTGGGTGCCGGGTCCGCGGTCACGGCCGACTGGATCCGGACCGAGGGCGCGATCGCGGCGGCGGGCGGCAAGCCGTACGGGATCGGGCTGATGGCGTGGTCGGTCGAGCATCGACCTGAGCATCTCGAGGCAGTGCTGGAATTGAAGCCCGCCCTGGTGTCGCTCAGTTTTGGCGACTATGCGCCGTACGTCGAGCCGCTGCGGCAGGCGGGGATCGTGGTCGCGACGCAGGCCGGGACGGTCGCCGACGCGCGTGCGGCGATCACGGCCGGCGTCGACGTGATCGTTGCCCGCGGCGCCGAAGCCGGCGGCCACGGGCGCAACGCGGTCGCCACTCTTCCTTTACTCCAAGCGATCCTCGACCTGACCGATCTCCCGGTGCTTGCGGGTGGCGGGATCTCAGGTCCGCGTGGGCTGGCCGCCGTACTGGCCGCGGGTGCTGCCGGAGGCTGGATCGGGACCGCCTTCCTGACCTGCGACGAAGCGCTGACCAGCGAGCCGGTCCGGCAGCGCGTGATCGAGGCGGACGAGACCGCCACCGTGTACGGCACGGTGTTCGACGCTGCTTCGCGAGCTGGGTGGCCGGACGAGTTCGGTGGCCGGGCACTGCGCAACTCGTACTTCGAGACCTGGCAGGGCCGTGAAGAAGAGCTGAAGACCGACGACGCCGGCCACGCCGAGTACGTCGAAGGGACGCGTGCCGCCGACCCGGCCCGCGCGTCGATCTACGCGGGCCAGGGTGTCGGCGCCCTCTCCGGCCGCCCGACTGCCGCCGAGGTCCTCGACGGCTTCGCGACCTACCGCACCTACTTACAGGCCGCCCTCAACGGCGACGCCAAGTAATTGCTGTGAGCAACCACCAGGTCGTTGCACAGGGCCCAGATCTGCTCGACCGGTAGGGCCGCCGCAGTCGCCGGGTCGACCATCATGGCCTGCCTGATCGCCCGCGGATCCTCCTCGATCGCGGCCTTCACCACCAGCTCGGCGACGTTCAGATAGGACCGGTTCAGCGCCGCGCACTGCGCCGGCAATGCTCCGACCGAGGTCGGCTGGACACCCGAACCGTCAACCAGGCAAGGGACTTCGACTGCTCCACCGGCCTGCAGGTTGCTGATCAGCCCGGTGTTCGGGACATTCCCGTAGATGGTCCGCGGCGTCCCGGTGACGATGCTGTGGATGACCTGCGGCGCGTACTCCATCGTCGGCTCGACCGTCAGCGGCTCCCCGGCCTTGAGGGCTTGCCGCGTCTGTTCGTACGACGCCAGGTTCTCCTCGACGATCCCGAGATACTCACCCACCGGCAACCGCAGTCGCTCGATCTCACCCGGGTGGGACAGGTACCACGGCACGTACTCCGACGAGTGCTCACTCGTTTCGGTCGGGTAGAACCCGAGCCGCCGGTACATGTCGACCCGCACCCGCCGCAGCAGCTCGGGATCTGCGGTGATCGCTGCGTCCAGACGCTCGTACAGGTTCTCTGATCCGCGCTCGAAGCGCAGCACCCAGGACTGGTGGTTCACGCCGGCGGCGAAGTAGGTGACGTCGTCGTACGGTACGCCGACCAGCTCGGACAGGCCCTGCATCGTCCAGTAGACCGAGTGGCAGAGGCCGACGACCTTGCGGACGCCGAGTGCGGCCAGGTACTGCACGTTCATCACCATCGGGTTGGTGTAGTTCAGCAGCCAGGCGTCCGGGCAGACCTCGGCGATGTCCTCGGCCAGACCCTTCAGGACCGGGAAGGTCCGCAGGGCGCGGAAGACGCCGCCGACGCCGAGGGTGTCCCCGATCGTCTGCCGGATCCCGTACCGGGCCGGGAGTTCGAAGTCGATCTTGGTCGCCGCGTTCATCCCCACCTGGACGATATTGATCACGAAGTCCGCACCGTTCAGTGCGGCCCGGCGTTCGAGATGCGAGGTGATTCGCGGCGTCACCTCGTGTTCGCGAGCGATGTACGCCGCAGCCGCGGACGCGGTGTCGAGTCGCTCGGGATCGATGTCGTGCAACGCGATGTGCAACGCTCCCAGGTCAAGACTGAACAGATCAGCGAGCAACCCCTGCGTGAACACCACGCTGCCCGCGCCCACGAACACGATCTTGGTCATGGCGTCATCACGCTCCCCGTTGCCAGTTCCCAGTCCGCCTGGGCTGCGGTGCCGCCTGCGGCGCGGGTGGACAACGAACCGCAGGCAGCTGCGATTGCCAGCGCTCGCTCGGTGCGGAAGCCGTTCAGTGCGGCGGCTACCCAGCCGGCGTCGAAGCTGTCACCCGCTCCGACGGCGTCGACCGTGTCGACCTTCAAGGCCGGGGCGGTCGTCACCTTGGCGCCGGTGTGGGCCAGGGCTCCGTCCGCGCCGTTCTTCAGCACGACCAGCGGTCCGCGTCGGGCCAGGATGCCGGCGGCTGCCTCGGCCTCCGTGTGACCGGTGAGAGCCAGCGCCTCGGCCGCGTTCGGCAGGAAGACGTCGGTCACCCGCAGGATCGGGTCCAGAACCGTCCGGTCCCACCGCCCGCTGGGGTCGTCGTTCGGATCGAGCGACGTCGTTGCCTTCGCGCTCTTGGCCTCCTTGAAGATCCCGGCCAGCCCGGCCGCCAGCAACGGCATCAGGTAGAACGATGCCGCATGCACATGCCTGGTTGACCGCAGCAACGACTTGGGTACGTCGTCCGCGCTCGTGGCGGGCATGCAGCCAGGGGAGGTGAGGATCGCGCGATCGTCACCCGACAGGAGGATCGTGGTCAGCGGCGTCGGGAGTGACTTGTCGACAATCAGACCGTCGACATTCACCCCGCGGTCGGCAAGCGCCGTACGCACGAAGGCACCGGCCGGATCGTCGCCGACGCGGCCGGCGAAGGCGACGTCGAGCCCGAGCCGGGCAGCACCGCACGCCATGATCGCGGCCGAGCCGCCGAGTACGAGAGAACCGTTGGGGACCAGGCGTTCTCGCTGGCCGAAGAGGATCGGTTGGTCGACGGGCCCGATGACAACATCAGGGTTGGCGTCGCCGATCACGAGTAAGTCGAAGGTCATATCAGCCCTTGAGTCCGGTAGAGGCCAGTGAGCGGATGAACGCCTTCTGGGCCAGGAGGAACCCCAGCAGCACGGGCAGCACCGTGATGACGTTGCCCGCCATCACGGCGGCCCACTGGGTGTGGTGCTGGCCCTGGAAGGTGGTCAGCCCGAGCTGGAGGGTGTAGGTCGTGTCGGTGTTGATCGCGATCAGCGGCCAGGTCAGGTCGTTCCAGGTGGCGAGGAAGGTGAGGACGGCGACCGTACTCAGCGCCGGCCGGGCCAGCGGCAGCACGATCGAGATCAGGATCCGCAGCCGCCCGCACCCGTCGATCCACGCCGCCTCCTCGAGCTCGCGGGGGAGCGAGACGAAGAACTGGCGGAACAGGAACACCGACAGCGGCGTCACCAGCGACGGGATGATCAGCGCGCCGAGCGTGTCGATCAGCCCGAGCTCCTTCATCACCAGGAAGGTCGGGATCATCGTCAGCTGGAACGGGATCACCATCGTGGCCAGCATCAGCCCGAGCACGACCTTCGACCCGGCGAACCGGATCCGCGCGAACGCGTACCCGCCGAGTGAACCGAGCACGAGATTGGCCGTGACCGCGACCGCCGACACGATGAACGAGTTCAGGAACCAGCGCGGGAACAGGGCGTTCCCGAGCACGTACCGGTAACCGTCGAACTTGATCGCGTGCGGAATCAGCGCCGGTGGGAACCGGTTGATCTCGGCATTGCTCATCACCGAGCTCACCAGCAACCACAGCAACGGCAGGGCGAACAGCAACGCCAACGGCGCGAGTACGAAATGCCAAGCACTGAAGGGCAATCGCTTCATCGAGCCGCCGCCCTTCGCCGGTAGATCTGCAAGGCCACTCCGACGACGAGCAGGGCGACCGCCAACGCGTACGCCGCAGCCGCGCTGTAGCCGGCCGTGAACGTCTTGAACGCCTTCTCCCAGATGAAGTACACGATCACCGCCGTCGACCCGAGTGGTCCGCCCTTGGTGGTGACGAAGACCAGATCGAACAGCTGCAACGCGTTGATGGTCTGGAACAGCAACAGGAAGACCGTCACCGGCGCGAGTGCGGGCAGCGTGACGTGCCGGAGTACGCCCCAACGGCCGGCTCCATCGATCCGCGCCGCTTCGACGAGTTCACTCGCAACCCCTTGCAGACCAGCGAGATAGACGATCACGCAGAAGCCGGTCCCGCTCCACAGCGAGATCGCGACCAGCAGGTACAGCGCCTGCCCGGGATCGCTGAAGAACCCCTGTGCCGGCAACCCGAGCTTGTGCAGCACCGAGTTCGCGACGCCGAACTCCGGGTCGAGGACGAACGAGAACAGCACGCCCTGCGCCGCCGCAGACACCACGAACGGCACGAAGACCAGCGTCCGGTAGAGACCGATGAACGCGATCTTCCGATCCAACGCGATCGCGATCGCCAGCCCGGCGATCACACTCAACGGCACGTACAGCACGGTGTAGATCAGCGTGTGCTCGACCGCCGCACCGAAGGCCGGGTCCTTCATCAGCGCCTTGTAGTTCGCCAGTCCGACCCACTCCGACGGCGAGACCAGATCATTCACCTGGAACGACAGCAGCAACGACCACAGCACCGGTACGACGCTCAGCCCCAGGATGATCAGCACCGACGGGCTGACGAACGCCCACCCCGTCGCACCCTCACCCCGCGCGCGCCGCTTGGCCGCGGCCCGGCTGCGGGGATCGACGGTGAACGTACCGACCACACTGTTGGCCATCAGCTCGGCACCGCCAGCACCTGGTTGCACTGGTCGACGGCCTGCTTCACCGCGTCCCCGGGACTCTGCTTCCCGAGCAGGACGGCGGCGATCGCCTGACCGACGTGCTGCGAGATCTGCGGGTACGTCGTGATCGTCGGCCGGACCTTCGCCGTGTCGAGCGCCTTGACGAACACGTCCAGCCCGTTCGTCTCGGACGAGTGCTTCTTCCACTGCGGGAGCTCCGCCGTCGCCTTGGTGATCGGCAGGCTGCCGCCCTCCATGTCCCACTGGATGTCCTGCGCCGGATCGGCCATCCACTTCACGAACTCGGTGGCCGCCTTCACCTTCGCCTTGCCGTTGTCGAAGACGGTCCAGGTGTCCGGCCCCGAGATCGTCACCGGCTTGCCGGAGTACGACGGCAGCGGCACGACGCCGTACTCGAGCTTGGCGTCGAGGAGCTCGGGGAGTTGCCAGGGGCCGGTGGCAACCATCCCCATCCGGCCGCCGAGGAAGACCTGATAGAGCTGCTCGCTGCCCGGCTTCGGATCGACGTACAGCGACTTGTCGGTGCGCAGGCGGTCGAGGGTGCCGAGCGCCTTCTCGCCGACCTGGTCGAAGCCGACCTTCTTGCCGTCACCGCTGACCACGTCACCGCCGAGGTCCCAGATCATCGGCCAGATCCGCCAGACCGTGTCCTCGTCGCCGACACCGGGCCAGCCGGTGCCGAAGATGCCCTTGGCGGGATTGGTCAGCTGCTGCGAGGTGGTGACGAACTCGTCCCAGGTCCAGCCGGCCTTGGGCTCGGGCACGCCGGCAGCGGTGAACAGCTTCTTGTTGTAGACCACGCAGAGCGAGTCGACCAACGCCGGTGCGGCCCGGACCTTGCCCTTCACGCTGACCGCGTCCTTCGCGGCCGGCCAGTAGTCGTCGATCTTGAGCGCGTCGGTCAGGTCGGCGACCTTCGGGCTCTTGGTCAGGCTGGCGAGGTCCGACCCGAAGATGTACGCGATATCCGGGAAGGACCCCGCCGCCAGGCCTGCCGTGACCTTCTGCAGCATGCTGTCCGCGGTGACCCCGCCACCGCCGCCGACCACCTTGATCTGCGGATGGCTGTCGTTGAACTTCTTGATCAAGGCATCGATGGCGGCCTTGCCGAGGTCGACCTGGCCGTGCCAGAGGTCGAGCGTGACGACACCGTTCGGGTCGGCGCCCGCGTCGTCGTCGCTCTTCCCGCAGGCGGCGAGGGTGCCGACGGCCGCGGCGGCTGCCGCGGCGCGCAGGACGTCGCGGCGGGACAGGGTACGAACATGCTGAGACATGACGGTCTCCAAGCTGTGTGGCAGGTGAAATTGCTGAGTCAGCAGGTCTTGCGGACGTACCCGGACTGACCGGGTACGGAGACGTCGACGTCGCGCTGGACGATCGTCAACGTGCTGCCGAACTGTGAGCAGGCCGTCCGACGGCCGCTGTTGGTGTACTCGATCACGATCACGTTGTTGCCAAAGGCATCGACGTAGTCACCGCACTCGTCGTACTGGCCGCACTCCTCGGCGACCGCGAAGTCGAGCCCGACGGGCTGCCGGCTACCGGCCAGCTCGACCGTGTTCTTCTGCGCGATGGCCAGGCTCTTCGAATGCGCGTGCGTGGCGAGCAGCGTCAGGTACGCCTTCGCGTTGGCCGCGGTGAGCAGCTTCTTCGAGCGGGTGTAGCTGTCGTAGTTGTCCGGCTCGATCGCCTTGTAGCCCTTGGTCGCGCAGCCGTCGATCCAGCCGTTGACCTTGGCGGCGACGCGGTTCCGCTTGTCCGCGGTCCGGAGGTCGAGGAGCGGTTCGCCCCAGTCCTGGTCGATCACCAGGTTGCCCTTGGCGTCGCGGAGCAGCAGGTCGGATGCCCACTGGCCTTGTTCGCCGGGCTGGACCTGGAACGCGTTGACGTAGCAGATGTTGTAGAGGCCGGCGGCCGGTGCTGCGGTGCGGTCGCGGGTCACCACCTGGACGCCGGCAGGCGGGGTGTAGGCGCCGCCGATCTGGTAGTCGAACTTGGCGTGGGTCGGCGGCAGCGTGACCGCCGCGTCGGCCGGGGTTCGGTTGAACACGGTGACGGCCGCGGTCACGGCCAGGGCGGAGGTCACAGTCGCCACGAGCAGACGGCGAGCGAGTTTGGACACGATTGCTCCATCGGTCCCGGGGACGCTACCCCGCCTCGGGCTTGGGTGGATCGAGCGGCCCTGGCGCCTGAAAACCGGACTTCGGACCCTCGCGGGACCGCTACCGGCTGGGTGCGTCACTGCCGACCTAGTTAAGCCAGCCGCGAGCGCACCGTCAAGCGATCGGCTGCAAACAAGTGCGCGGATTCCGCCTGATAGCGCGGCACTGCGCAGAGGAAGCGCGAGGGAAGGTCCGCGGAAGGTGGCCCTCCTAGCGTCCTCGGCAAACACCATCCACCGAGGAGGGGACATGACCACCACGACCGGCACGCCGAGCCGCAACGGCGTCGACACCGCCACGCTGTTCGCCACCATCGACGCCGTCAAAGGCCAGCCCGAGATCGCCAAGTTCCAGTTCCGGGCTGCCAACACCTGGGTCTCCGGGACCCACAGCCGCTCCACCGCGTCGGGCTTCTTCGGCGCGCTGCAGGAGCTGAGCCACAAGTCCGACACCGTGATCGAGTTCGACCACCCCGAGGTCCTGGTCGGCGCCGATCACGCGCCGACGCCGGTGGAGTACCTGCTCCACGCGATCGCCGCCTGCCTGACCGCCGGTGTCGCCAACATCGCCGCGGCCCGCGGCGTCCAGCTCACCAAGGTGACGTCGACGGTCACCGGCGACATCGACCTGCTCGGCATCCTCGGACTGTCCGACCAGGTCCGCAACGGCTACGAGCAGATCCGGGTGACGTTCAGCATCGAGGGCGACGCCGACGAGGAAACCCTGCGCGGCATCGTCGAGCAGTCCCGCCGCCGCTCGGCCGTGTACGACGTACTCGCCAACCCGACGCCCGTCGCCATCGACGTGGTCACCCACTGACGACGCCGGATCGCGATCCGAGGGGGACGTGATGATCAGCATCGACACCGTCGTGATCGGCGCCGGGCACGCCGGTCTCGCCGTCAGCCGGCTGCTTACCGAGGCGGGTCGCGACCACGTCGTCCTCGATCGGGGCCGGGTCGGCGAACGCTGGCGCAGTGAGCGCTGGGACTCGCTGCGACTGCTTTCGCCGAACTGGATGATGCGCTTGCCCGGTTGGGACTACCAAGGATCCAACCCGGACGGCTTCATGAGCGCGCGCCGCTTCGTCCAGCACCTGGAGCAGTACGCCGAGTCCTTCGACGCACCGGTCGTCCCGGACACCAGAGTCCTGGAGGTGTCCGAGTCTGGCGGCTATCGGGTCAGCACCGATCGCGATACCTGGCGTGCGCGCCAGGTGGTGATCGCGACCGGGCCGGGTGTGCCGCGGGTCCCGGCCGGACTGGGGAAGGTCGTGACGGCCGCCAGCTATCGCAACCCGGCCCAGCTCGCGCCGGGCGGCGTACTGGTCATTGGGGCCTCAGCCTCGGGCTTGCAGATCGCTGACGAGCTCAACCGGTCCGGTCGCGAGGTGCACCTGTCCGTCGGGCGGCACACCAGACTGCCCCGCTCGTACCGCGGTAAGGACATCTTCTGGTGGCTGGAACGCACCGGCCGGCTGTCGCGCACCATCTGCGAGGTGCGCGACGCCGCGGCGGCCCGGCGGGAACCGTCGATGCAACTGGCCGGCCGCGCCGGAGAGCTCGACCTGGGCACCCTTCAGACCGATGGCGTCCGGCTGCTCGGCCGCTACGACGGTACAGACGGAGCCCGGGCGCGCTTCCGCCCGGATCTGGCCGAGACCGCGGCAGCAGCCGACGCACGGATGTACCGCCTGCTCGATGCTGTGGACGTGTACAGCGGCGAGGTCACTGACACCGATCGTCCACCCGCCCTGATCGCGCCGGAGCCGATCGATGCCGTGGACCTGCGCGGTGCCGGCATCACGACGGTGATCGTTGCCACCGGCTACCGGCCCGACTACCCGTGGCTCCGGTTACCCCTCTGTGGTCCGGACGGGCACATCCAGCAGAGTCGCGGGATCACCGCCGCACCAGGTGTGTACGTCGTCGGCCAGCGGTTCCAGCACCGCCGCGACTCGGGTTTCATCGACGGAGCCCGGCACGACGCGGCGAGCGTCGTACGCCATCTGCTGACCGGGCGGGCAGCCTGTGGTGCGGAGCCGGCGGCATGAACGCGTACGACGTGATTGTCGTTGGAGCCCGCGTTGCCGGAGCCTCGACCGCGATGCTGCTCGCCCGGGCCGGGGCCCGCGTGGCGCTGGTCGAGCGGTCCGCGTACGGCACTGACACGGTCTCCACTCACGGACTCATGCGAGCCGGCGTCCTGCAGCTGTCGCGCTGGGGTCTGCTGGACCGGCTCGCCGATACACCACCGATCCGGTGTGCGACCTTCCACTACAGCGATCGCGACCCCGAACCGGTCTCGCTGCGGTCCGCGCTCTACGCCCCGCGACGCCAGCTCCTCGACCGGGTCCTCACCGACGCGGCCGCCGAGGCTGGTGCCGACGTCAGCCACGGAACGGCAGTCACGGAGTTGCTGCGCGACGAGGACGGACGCGTGACCGGCGTACGCCTGCAGGACCGGTCAGAGCTCACCGCCGGGATCACGATCGGTGCCGACGGCATCCGATCCACCGTCGCCTCGGCGACCCGGGCTCCGGTCGTACGGCGAGGTCGATCGCGGAGCGCGGTCCTCTATCGGTACTACGCCGACGTACCGGTCACCGGGTACGAGTGGGCGTACGCACCCGGCTGTGGCGCCGGCCTGATCCCGACGAACGAAGGGTTGACCTGTGTCTTCGTCGCCACCACTCCGGAGCGAATGCGGGCGCTGCGTCGCGACGGGGCCGACCGGGCGTTCGCCGTACTGCTGGGCGAAGCGCCGGATCTCGCCGAGCGGGTGTTCCGGGCCAAGCCCGCGGGCCGGCTGCATGGCTGGGCTGGTGCGGCCGGGTTCGTCCGACGCTCCTGGGGGTCGGGCTGGGCATTGGTCGGAGACGCGGGCTACTACAAGGACCCGATCACTACGCACGGCATCACCGATGCGCTCCGTGATGCGGAGTTGCTGACCCGCGCGATCAATACTGATTCCCTGGCGACCTACGAGGAGACCCGTGATCGCCTGTCGCGTGACCTGTTCGACGCGACCGAGACGGTTGCGTCGTACACCTGGACCCTCGACGAGGCGCGGCTGCTGCTCCGGCAGGTCAGTGCGGCGATGCGGGCCGAGGTCGACCAGGTCCAGTCGCTCGACTTCGTGCAGTAGAACGAGATTCTCCGGGGGCCTACGATCCGAGATGTGCAGGTCAGCGTGCAGCTGCTGGGCGGGTTCACGGTCGTCGTGGACGGCGCGCCGATCACCGCGAACCGGTGGACCCGGCGCCAGTCCGCCGCGCTGGTCAAGCTGCTCGCGCTCGCCCCGGACGGCAGGCTGCATCGCGACCGCGTGGTGGACGCGCTGTGGCCGGAGCTCACGCTGGACGTTGCTTTGCCGCGACTGCACAAGGCGGCTCACTACGCCCGCTCTGTGCTCGGCGACAGGGATGCGGTCGTCCTGAAGGGCGAGGCGATCGCACTCTTCCCTGCTGCGGACGTCGAGGTCGATGCGACCGCCTTCGACGTCGCCGCGGACGAAGCTCTTGGCACTGGCTCGCCTGAACGCTGCGGGGCCGCCCTGAAGCTGTCGGGCGAACTGCTGCCCGACGACCTGTCCGAGCCCTGGCTGGAGGAACCTCGCGAACGACTGCGCCTGCGGGTCATGCGCCTACTGCGCTGTGCCGGTCGTTGGGAAGACCTGCTGGCCATGGATCCCGCGAACGAGGAGGCGCACGTCGAGCTCCTGCGCGCCGCGGTCGTGGCCGGCGATCGCACCAATGGGCTGCGTCGCTACGCCCGGATGGAACGCGTTCTCGCCACCGAACTCGGTCTCGCGCCGGGACCCGAAGCCGTCGTACTGCGGGAACGCCTGCTGGCCGTCGAACCGCCGCCCGTTGCGGTGGCGCCCAGGAGAACGCGTCTGGAGGAGCGCGACGCCGAGCTGGCGCAACTCACTGCCGCCGCCGGGGCGGCCGTCGACGAAGGCCGTGGCGTCGTGGTCTTGGTCTCGGGTGAAGCAGGTGCCGGCAAGTCGGCGCTGGTACGGGCGTTCCTGGACGGCTCGAGCCCTGCGATCAGAGTGGCCGTCGGTGGGTGCGACGATCTGCTCGCGCCGCGCAGCCTCGGGCCGTTCCGCGACATGGCCGACCTCGATGCCGACCTGGCCGCGGCACTGTCCGGCGATCGGGCCGACAGCGTGTTACCTGCCCTCTTGCGGGTCTTCGCCGAGCGCCCGACGGTTGTGGTGGTCGAGGACATCCACTGGGCCGACGACGCGACCCTCGATGCGATCCGCTTCCTGGCCAGGAGATTCCAGGGCATCCCCGCGGTGCTGGTGCTGACGTTCCGCGAGACCGGGATCGACGCCGGCCACCCGCTCCGCCAGTTGCTGGGGAGTCTGGCCGGCCCGTCCGTCCAGCGCGTCGTCCTCCCGCCGCTCAGTGTGGACGCCGTACGACGTCTTGGTGGGGTGAGTCCGCTCGAGGCGTTGGAGATCCATCGGATCACGCAAGGGAACCCGTTCTTCGTCACCGAGGTGCTCGCCAGTGATGGGACCGGCGTTCCGCACACCGTTCGAGACGCGGTCCTGGCTCGCTTCGGCAGACTGCCGGCGCCGGCGCGGGCCCTGGTGGCGCGCCTGTCGGTCGTCCCGACCCGGGCCGAGCGCTGGCTCGCCGAGAGCCTCGCCGATCCCGACGTACTGTTGGACGTCGAGCGATCCGGCATCGTCAGTGGCGCCGATGCGACTGTCGCGTTCCATCATGAGCTGGCCAGGCGGGCGATCGAGTCCGCCTTGACCGCGGGTGAGCGGATCCAGGCGAACAGGGACGTGGTCGACGTACTCCTCGGCCGTCCCGACGCGGAACCCGCGCGGCTGGTGCACCACGCGGAGCGCTGCGGGCGGACCGACGTGATCGTCGAGTACGGTCCGGGCGCCGGGCTCGAGGCGGCCCGGCTCGGTGCTCATCGCCAGGCTTTCGGAGTGCTGGACGTCGTACTGCGACACCGTCAGCTACTCGCTGCCCGCACTGCGGCTGAGTTGTTCACCCGGCGGGCGTACTCGCTGTACGTCGTCAACCGCTTCGATGCTGCCCTGGAGTCCGCGGAGTCAGGGGTCGAGGCCGCCGCGGACGACCCCGTTCTGCGGGCGGAGGCGCTGCTCGTGCTGGCCCGGGTGGCCATGTTCGCGCGCGGACCGATGCGAGGTCGGGAAGCAGCCGAGCAAGCTGTCGACGTACTCGAGCCGCTCGGGGACGACGCCCGTCTCGCGGCCGCCTTGATCGAAGTGGCTCGCGCCAACAGCAATCTGGCGACGGTCGGCATAGTCGCCGAGCCCAGCGCGCGAGCGGAATCCGCCGCCACGCAGGCGTTGGCCATCGCGCAGAACCTCGGCCGGCCGGAGCTCGAGGCCCAGGCCAGCTGCTATCTGGGCGATGCCCGGCTGGCCCGGGGCGACCTGGGCGGTGCCGCGGACCTGACCCGCGCGATCGCGCTGGCCGGCTCGGACAGTCGGATAGAGACACTCGTGCGGTGCTACGTCAACGCGGCCGGTGGTGCGTATCGCAGTGGCCGCTTGGACGAGGCAGAGAGGTACGTCGCCGATGGTCTGCGGGCTGCCGCCGATGGGGAGTTCTTCGCGGGCCAGTACCGCCTGCGGTTGACTCTGGCTGCGGTGCACGGAAGTCGCGGGAACTGGGACCGCGCCATCGACGATCTCCGCGCACTCCTCGACGGGCCGGGCGAACCAGGGGCGATGGCAGCCCTCGCCCGGAGCCTGCTCGCGCGGTTGCTTGCGCGGCGTGGTGACCAGGAGGCAGGCGAGTTGCTGGCCGTCGCACTCGCGGATCGCGCCGTCGCGGACGACAGTTATGTGGCTAGTCGGCTGGCGGTGGCGCGGGCCGAGCTGGGGTGGCTGGACGGCTCGCTGGGTTCGCTGACCGACGAGGTTCGGCAGTCGCTCGAGCTGGCCGAGCAGGCCGGACACCGATCGGTCCACGCCGAGCTGTGCGCGTATCTGGGCCGGGCGGGGATCCAGACTCCGGCTCCGATTGATGCTCCCGGGCCGTGGGCGGCCACGCTGGCCGGTCGATGGGAAGAGGCCGCAACCGCCTGGTCCGGACTCGGTGACCGCTACGAGCACGCGGTCGTGCTGGCCACGGCTCCGGACCGGTACGCACGGGAGCGCGGACTGGTCGTACTGCGTGAGCTGGGCGCCGCCGCCACCCTCCTCGCTGTCTGAGCCATCTGTGATGCGTGACACACGAGCTCTTGACGTACGCGTTTTAAACCGGTTTAACTACCTTTTAAACCGGTTTAAATCCCGGCTGATTCCGACAGCGAGGTGTCCGTGAGCAAAGAGCGGCCGACGATCGCGGACGTTGCGAGCCGTGCCGGAGTGAGCAAGGGATCGGTTTCGTTCGCGCTGAACGGGCGGCCCGGGCTGGCTCAGGCCACGGTGGACAAGATCCTCGCGGCCGCCGACGAGTTGGGCTGGCGGCCGAGCAACCGGGCCCGCTCGCTGTCGGTCTCGAAGGCGTTCGCCCTCGGCCTGGTCATCACCCGGGATCCGGCCGTGCTCTCGTCGGATCCGTTCTTCCCGGCCTTCATCGCCGGGGTCGAGAGTGTGCTCGCCAGCCGTGGGCAGGCGCTCGTCCTGCAGGTCGTCACGGCCGGCGAGGACGAGGAGGCCGGCTACCGGCGGCTCGCCCGGGACGGCCGCGTCGACGGCGTGTTCCTGTCCGACCTCCGGCACGATGACCCTCGGATCGACCTCCTGGTCGAGCTCAACCTGCCTGCCGTCACGCTGAACCGCCCCGACGGCTCGTCGCCGTTCCCCGCCGTCATCCTGGACGACCGACCAGGTACGAGCGCAGTCGTCGAGCACCTGCTCGAGCTCGGCCACACCCGGATCGCGCACGTCGCCGGTCCACCGACCTTCGTGCATGCGACCGCACGATCCACGGCCTTCGTCGACACGCTGGCCGCTGCGGGCGTGGAGCCGATGGCGACCGAGGCCGGCGACTTCACGGCTGCCGGCGGGATCGAAGCGACCCGGCGGCTGCTCGCCCTGCCGAAGCCGCCGACCGCGATCGTCTACGCCAACGACCGGATGGCGATCGCCGGTCTCGGTGCGGCGCAAGCCGCCGGTCTGACCGTGCCGGACGACCTCAGCATCGCCGGCTTCGACGACAGCGAGCTCGCCGAGTATGTCCACCCCGGCCTGACCACTGTCCGCGCCGACCCGTTCCGCTTCGGCGAGACGGCGGCCCTGACCCTCAACCAGCTCGTCGACGGCGCGACCGACGTACCCGATGCCGAGCTCCCACCCGCGCAGCTGGTCGTTCGCGGTTCCACCGCCTCGCCCCCTGCGTAGTCCCTGGAGGAAATCATGAAGTTGCAAGCTGGACTGCTGGCCCTTGTCCTGGCCGGCTCACTCGCCGCCTGTGGCGACAGCGGAGGCGGCTCTGGTGACGCCGACTCCGCCGCCAAGGCGCGCGGTCCGATCACGATCTGGTACTCGAACAACGCCGAGGAAGTGGCCTGGGGCAAGCAGATGGTTGCCGCCTGGAACTCCTCGCACGCGGATCAGAAGGTCACCGCGCAGGAGATCCCGACCGGGAAGAGCTCCGAGGAGGTCATCGGTGCCGCGATCACCGCGGGCAACGCGCCCTGCCTGATCTTCAACACCTCACCTGCTTCGGTCTCGCAGTTCCAGAAGCAGGGCGGGCTGGTGCCGCTGGACTCGTTCAGCGACGGCAAGTCCTACATCGAGGACCGTTCCGGTGACGTCGCGCAGCAGTACAAGTCGACCGACGGCAAGTACTACCAGCTGCCCTGGAAGTCGAACCCGGTGATGATCTTCTACAACAAGAAGGCGTTCGCCAAGGCCGGTATCGACACCACGAACCCGCCGCTGAAGACGTACGACGAGTTCCTCGCCACCTCGCGCAAGCTGGTCGCCGCGAAGGCAGCCAAGGTCGCCATCTACCCGGCGCCGAGCAACGAGTTCTACCAGTCCTGGTTCGACTTCTACCCGCTGTACGCGGCCGAGACCGGCGGCAAGCAGCTGGTTGCCGACGGCAAGGCGACGTTCGCGTCGGACGAGGGCAAGAAGGTCGCCTCGTTCTGGCGGACCATGTATCAGGACAAGCTGGCCTCCCAGGAGAAGTACACCGGCGACGCGTTCGTCGACGGGACGGCCGCCATGGCAGTAGTCGGTCCGTGGGCGATCGCGACGTACAAGGGCAAGGTCGACTGGGGTGTAGTCCCGATCCCGACCT
The DNA here is from genome assembly GCF_040680855.1 of Kribbella sp. NPDC051952. NCBI lineage: Bacteria > Bacillati > Actinomycetota > Actinomycetes > Propionibacteriales > Kribbellaceae > Kribbella > Kribbella sp. NPDC051952. The sequence goes on along the minus strand of NZ_JBFAXQ010000018.1, from coordinate 32,000 downwards.
CTGCGGGCAAGCCGGCCAACGAGATCCACACCTTCAGCGATGCGAAGAACGTCGCGATGTACTCGGCCTGCCAGAACCGCGGGACGGCGTGGGACGTGCTGAAGTTCGCGACCAGCCAGGAGCAGGACGGCAAGTTCCTGGCCGGGACCGGTCAGATGCCGCTGCGCAAGGACGTCGCGACGACGTACGCCGACTACTTCACCAAGAACCCGAACTACAAGGTGTTCGCCGACCAGGCCGCGCGGACGGTCGAGGTGCCGAACGTGCCGAACTCGATCACGATCTGGCAGACCTTCCGCGACGCCTACTCGAAGTCGGTCATCTTCGGCCAGCAGGACCCGGGTGAGGCCCTGGACGGCGCCGCGCAGAAGGTCGATCAGCTCGTCAAGCAGTCATGAAACCGGGGGCACGTCGCAACCCGATCACCCGGATCCTCGGTGAGCATCCGATCGGGACCGCGTTCGTCACGCCGTACGTCGTGTTCCTGGCGGCCGTGTTCGCGTACCCGCTCGGGTTCGCGGTGTACATGTCCTTCCACGACTACTTCTTCACGGCGCCGGGTGCGATCGTGGACCGGCCGTTCGTGGGGTTCGACAACTATGTGACGGTGTTGTCGGATCCCGCGGTCCGGCGGGCGTTCGGGAACGTGCTGATCTTCCTGGTCATCAACGTCCCGCTGACGGTGATCTTCTCGCTGGCGCTGGCGACCGCGCTGAACTCGGCTATCCGGTGGCGGACGTTCTTCCGGGTGTCGTACTACGTCCCGTACGTGACCGCGAGCGTCGCCGTGGTCGGGGTCTGGCTGTTCCTGTTCAACTCGAACGGGCTGGTCAACTCCGTCCTCGGCCCGCTCGCACCGGACCCGTCCTGGCTGGTGAACTCGAAGCTGGCCATGCCGACGGTCGCGATCTACGTGACCTGGAAACAGCTCGGGTTCTTCATCCTGCTGTACCTGGCGGCGTTGCAGAACGTGTCGAAGGATCTCTACGAGGCGGCGTCGATGGACGGCGCCAACAAGTGGAAGTCGTTCCTGAACGTGACCGTGCCCGGCGTCCGGCCGGCTACGACCCTCGTCGTCCTGCTGGCGACCGTGACCGGGGCGAACCTGTTCACCGAGCCGTACCTGCTGACCGGGGGCGGTGGACCGGACGGGGCGTCCGCCTCGCCGGTGCTGATCATGTACCAGCGCGGTATCGAGCAGGGCAATCCGGACGTCGGCTCGGCGATCGGCGTGCTGCTGGTGATCGGCGTACTGATCCTGGCCCTGGTCGAACGGCGATTCGTGGGGAGGGAGGACTGATGAAGCTTCGATTCGTCGGGCTGCTCGTCGGAGCGTTCGTGTTCCTGTTCCCCTTCTACTACATGCTGATCGGCAGTCTGCAGGAGGAGCCGGATCCGTCCATCGCGGGCGCGGTCCCGGCCGGCAACTTGACCCTGCACAACTACAGCGAGATCGACAAGGCGATCCACCTCGCCCGGTCGCTGATCAACTCCGGCATCTTCACCGGCGGGGTGATCCTCGGGACGCTGGTGTTCGGCGTGCTGGCCGGCTACGCCCTGGCCCGGTTGCAGTTCCGGGGTCGCGGGTTCGTGTTCAACCTGATGCTGCTGATCCAGGTCGTCCCGTTCCAGTTGCTGACGATCCCGCTGTACGTGATGATCGTCCGCAGCTACGGGCTGGCGGACTCCTACCTCGGGATGATCCTTCCGTTCGCGATCAACTCGACCGCGGTCTTCGTGTTCCGGCAGTACTTCTTGCAGTTGCCGCAGGAGTTGTTCGACGCGGCCCGGATCGACGGCGCGTCGGAGTTGAGCATCCTGTGGCGGGTGGCGGTGCCCTTGGTGAAGCCGGCGTTGCTGACCGGCGTACTGCTGACGTTCATCGGGCCGTGGAACGAGTTCCTCTGGCCGTTCCTGATCACCAAGCAGCAGGACCTGCAGCCGTTGGCGGTGTCGTTGTCGAACTACCTGACGACCGTCTCGGCACGGGCCGCGAACCCGTTCGGTGCCGTCCTCGCGGGGGCGTGCGTACTGGCCGCGCCCGCGGTGACCTTGTTCCTGATCTTCCAGCGCCGCTTCATCTCGACGAACATCTCGTCCGGGGTGAAGGGCTAATTTCTCCTTGTGTGAAAGGCATCTTGTGGTGACTGTTCCTTACACTCTGACTCGTATCGGCGTGCTGATGACGGCCGACCCGGGCAACGACCTCGAGGCGGAAGGGGTGCTGAACCCGGCTACCGGCCACACCCCGGACGGGCAGCTGTACCTGCTGCCCCGACTGGTTGCCTCGGGCAATATCTCGCGGGTCGGCCTGGCGCGCGTCCTCCTGACCGACGGTGTCCCTAGCGGGGTCGAGCGTGAGGGTGTCGTGCTCGCGCCGGACGAAGGCTGGGAGCGGGGCAAGAACAACGCGGGCGTCGAGGACCCGCGGGTGACGTTCGTACCGTCGCTCGGGCTGCATGTGATGACGTACGTCGCGTATGGGCCACTGGGACCCAAGCCCGCATTGGCGGTGTCCACGGATCTGCGCTCGTGGAAGCGGTTGGGGCCGTTGCACTTCGAGTACCAGGCCGACCTGGACACGGATCTGAACCTGTTCCCCAACAAGGACACGGTCTTCTTCCCCGAGCCCGTCCCGGGACCCGACGGCGAACTGTCCTACGCGATGCTGCATCGGCCGATGTGGGACCTCGGCTGGTTCCGCGAAGGCGAAGGTGTCCACCTGCCGGCCGGGGTGACCGATGACCGGCCGGGGATCTGGGTGTCGTTCGTACCGGTGTCTGCTGTCGAGGCCGACGTACGGAATCTCGTGCATCTGCGGAACCACCGGCTGGTGGCGATGTCGGAGTACCCGTTCGAGGAGCTGAAGATCGGGGCCGGTCCAGCGCCGTTGCGGGTTCCCGAAGGCTGGCTTGTCATCCACCACGGCGTCACCGGTGAGCAGCCGGAGGGCTTCGACCCGACCACGCAGAAGGTCTGCTACGCGGCCGGCGCACTGCTGCTCGACCCCGACGATGTCACCCGCGTGATCGCTCGTACGACCGAGCCGATCCTCGTGCCGGAGACCGAGGAGGAGAAGGTCGGGACCGTCGGCAACGTCGTCTTCCCGACCGCCATCGAAGAGGTCGACGGCGTCCGGTACGTCTTCTACGGCATGGCCGACGCCGCCATCGGTGTGGCCAGATTGGACCGATTGACATGAACCCGACCCGCCGAACCGTCCTCGGCGGTGCAGTGGCCCTGGCCGCCGCATCAGCAGTAACACTCCCGGCCTCTGCTTCCGGCCGGTTGTCCAACCTCGCCCACCTCAACTTCCTGCGTACGTCGGTCACGCCGCCGGCGACTGCCGGCCACAGCACCTTCGGATCCGGTCCACTGGGTGTGCTGTGGACCTACGCGGACCGGCAGTCCGATGGTTCGTACAAACGGATTGGCGGCGGCACGTACGACGCAGCCACCAACACCTACGGCCAGGGTGCTTTCAACGCGGACGACATCGCTCGGGCTGCTGTGGTGTACCTGCGGCACTGGCGTCAGTTCGGTGAGCGGGGCTCGATGGTCGCCGCTCGGGATCTCCTGCGTGGGTTGACGTTCCTGCAGTCAGGCAACGGCAATGTGGTGCTCTGGATGCAACCGGACGGCACGCTGAACCCCAGTGCCGATCCGGTCGAGCTCCCGGACCCCTCCGACTCGGGACCGTCGTACTGGCTTGCCCGCACGGTCTGGGCGCTGGGGGAGGGGTACGCCGCCTTCCGCACTGCTGACCGTGCTTTCGCGGAGTTCCTTCGGGCACGGCTCGAGCTTGCCGTGTCGGCCTTGGAGCGGCAGGTGCTGGTGCGCTACGGCCAGTGGAACGTTGTCGACGGTCGTCGGGTGCCGGCGTGGTTGATCGTGAACGGCGCCGACGCCACGTCCGAGGCGGTGCTCGGTTTGTCCGCGTATGTCCGGACTGGCGGGTCTGCGCGGGCTCGGCGGGCGCTGGCTCAGTTTGCTGAGGGCATCGCGGCCATGAGTGCCGGGTCGAGGGCGGTGTGGCCGTTCCGGGCGTTGTTGCCGTGGGGCGAGTCGATCTCGGACTGGCACGCGTGGGGCGCGCAGATGCCGTCCGCGCTGGCCGCAGCCTCGTCAGCGCTGGGCTCTCGCCGCTTGCTGGCGCCGGCGATCGGGGACACGGCCGGCTTCACGCCACTACTGATGACTGCGGGCGGACCCGACAACGGGTGGCTCCCCGCGCCGATCGACCGGACGCAGATTGCGTACGGCGTCGACGCCCGGCTGCAGGGTCTGCTCGCGGTAGGCCGGCCTGGCTTGAAGCAGGTCGCCGCGTTCGTCGCCGCCTGGTACTTCGGCGCGAACAAGGCCGGCGAACCGACGTACGACCAGACCACCGGTCGCACGTACGACGGTGTCTCCGGCGACGGCGTGGTCAACCGCAACTCGGGCGCCGAATCCACGATCCACGGCCAGCTCTCCATGCTCGCTCTCGACGCCCATCCCGAGGTGGCGCGCCTTGCCGGACATCCGACGTACGACGGTCTTCAGGTCGTTGAGGGTGAGTCCGCGGTCGGTGGTGAGGTGGTCACGCCGCCGTCGGCTTGGACCGGCGAATCGCAATGGAGCAACGGCTCGTACCTGTCTCTGACTGCTGCTGCGACCTGGACGCTGCCGCCGTCATCGCAGGGGCGGCTGGTGCTGCCGATCGTGAACCTCGTCAACTCGTCGTCGCCGGCTCGCACTACTTGGAGGTCTGGGTCGCGCACGCTCGGCACCATCACCCATGTGACTGGGCCGCAAGGCATCTCCGCCGCACCTGGCGCTCTGCAACCGGTCACGCTGGCCGCTGCTCTTCCGGCTGGGGCAACCACGTTGACCGCTACTGCTCGTGGCTCGGCTCAGATCGATGCGTTGCTGTTGATCCCGTTGATCAGCACACTGCGGCTGGGTAGCGCGACTCTGCTCACCAGCGTCGACTCACATCCCCGCCGGGTGGGTGTGCGGGGCCGCGCGTACAACTACACGGCCTCGGGTGAGCTGCACTCCCGCACCGGTCAGGCGGAGGTGCAGCCCGGCGGATTCACCGTCGTACTCGGTTAAGGACCTCTGCACAGCGGTCCGCGATGAAGGCGAGGGCCTGGCCGCGTTGATGGAACAGGTGCCGGCTGTCGGCCTGTTGGTGGTACGCCTTGTGGGACGGCTCGGAGGCCCGGCCGAGCAGGCCGGGAAGGAGCCAGGCGTACTTGATGCCGGACGCCATCACAGCCAGGCGGACCTGGTCGGGGTTGCCGTGCCAGCCCGCCTCGTGCAGGCCGTCGAGGTAGTTGGCGATGCACGTCTCGGCGAGTTCGGGCAGGCGCTCGGCCGGCCAGAACAGGTCGAACACGGCGTCGGGGATGTGGTTGCCGAGGTCCTCGCCGAGCGCGCCGTCGCCGGTGAACGCCCAGTCGAACAGTGCGAGCTCGCCGGTTGGTCGCTGGATCACGTTCGAGACCCAGAAGTCGAGGTGGCAGCGGGCGCGGGGCAGCGCGGCGACCAGGTCGAGCAGCTCGTCGCGCTGTGCCAGCAACCGGATCCATGCGGCGCGCAACTGTGGTGGCCAGTTCTCTGCGATCAACGGCTGCTGCCAGGCCGTGTCGTCGTCGAGCAACTGCCACGGGACGTCGCGGGTAGTGGAGTAGTCGCGCAGGAATCCGCGCGACGTCCACTCCCGCTCGCCTGCAGGCCGTGCCTGCCACCGTCCGCAGGCCCGCGCCAAGACGGCGTGCTCGGCCAGGCTGAACTCGGTCCCCGGTGTTCCGCTGATGTCTTCCATCGTGAGTACGGCGCCCTCGGCGTGCTCCTCGACCTCCGCGGCCGGAAGCACGAGACCGGCGTCCGAGAGTTGCCGGCGGAGCTCGTCGTCCTGGTAGACCTCGACCTCACGGCGCCAGTAGTTCCAGTGTCGCGGGTCCGTCGACGCGGCCCACGGACCGGTCGAGTCCACCGGCTTCCGCAATTGCTTACGCACCGCGGTCCGGCCGTCCGCGTACGTGATCCGCTCCACGGTCGCCGTCACCGCGTTCAACGGGTTGTGCCGCAGAGTCGCCGTACTGATCTCGGCATCACCGATCATGAAGAGTAATGCTGGCACGCATCGGTGGCTCAGCCCAGGAGTATCCGAGGCGGGAGACCGGTGAGGGCCTTGACGTCGCGGGTGAAGTGGGCCTGGTCGGCATACCCATGCAGGACGGCGACATCGGCGAGGCCGGCGCCGGTGCGAGCGTGGTCGAGGGCAACGTTCATGCGGAGGACGCGGTCGAGCATCTTCGGGCCGTAGCCGAACGCGTTCAGACAGCGACGGTGCAGTTGTCGCTCACTCAGGCCGACGCTGCCGGCCAGGCCCCAGACGCCGGCTCCACCGCGCAGCACGCCGGCCCGGATGCTGCGCAGTACTTGCGTGATCAGCCGATCCGGCGGCTCTTCGGCCAGGCTCGCGACCGCGTCGTCCAATGCCTGTGCTTGATCCGGCGCAGACCGGATCCGGTCGAGCAACCGTCTGCTTCGCGTGGGTGACCACAGCTCCGCCAGCGGGACCCGCTCGTTCAGCAACTCCTTCGCCGGTACGCCGAGGAAGTCCGGCGCGGTCCCGGGTGCGAACCGGATCCCGGCGTACCTGGTCCCTCGCTCGGCGTTCCCCGTCCAGGCCCGGCTGTCCGGGCCGGCGACGATCAGGTCGTCATCGAGCAACAACAGATCCATGCAGCCGTCCGGCAGGATCCGGTAGTCCCCGCCCTCGGCCGTCCGCGTCCACACCTGCGCGCCGGACACCCGCGCAGGCCGCTCCCGGTACGGCTCGACAACCACAGTCACTCTTCCAGTCTGCCCCTCACCACCGACAGTTCCCCGGCCGACGACCTCCCCGTACCCTCATCGGCACGATGTATCTCACCTGGGGAGCTCGTCATGCCGCGTCGCGATGATCTGTCCGGAGTGCCGCTACTCGGGCGCACCGTTGCCCCAGAAGGCTCGGGACTTGTACTCGCGGAGTGGGAGGCGGCGGGGCGGGTCACGGACGAGGTCGCCTGGCAGGCGCCGATGCACGTCCATCACGAGGACGACGAAGCGTGGTACGTGTTGTCCGGCACGCTGCGGCTCCGCATTGACGGCGAGGATTACGACGTACCGGCGGGGTCCGGGATCGTCGGGCCGCGCGGCGTACCGCATACGTTCGGCAATCCGGGTGAGGAGTCGGCCAAGTACGTCCTGGTGATGTCGGCGAAGACCAACGCGATGCTCGCCGAGCTGCACGGCGGCTTCTCCGGCAATGTCGCCGCCCTCTTCGAGAAGTACGGCTGTTCTTTGCTGGACTAGGTGTCAGTGCTTGGTGACTACGTCGTACATCTCTACGCCGGTCGGGACATATTTGACCAGGGCAACGTTCTCGCGGATCAGTTCGTCGCGGACCGTCGTACCGGTGCGGCGGTCGATGACGGTTCGCCAGATCTCGTTGCGGCGGAAGTAGTTCGCGCCGAGGCGGAGGAACCGCTCGCCACGGGAGAACACCCGGTACGACGTCTCGCCGGGCACGTCGGCGAGGATCTCGCCCTCGAGGTAGCGCTCGCCCACGCCGACCCGGAGCTGGAACGTCTGGTCGGTGTCGTTGCGGAACTGCAGATCCACGTAGTTGTAGACGATGCTGCAGCCCACACCCCACGGCAGCACCCGGCCGTTGTCCGGGAACGGGTCGAAGCTGTGCGTGGATCGCTGCGTCACGGTCATCGGCGAGTGCAGCACCATCCAGTGCAGCAGGTTCGCGAGCTGACAGATCCCGCCGCCGATGCCCGGCCGCGCCTGCCCGTTCGACAACCGCATGCCCTTCGCGTACCCCTTGCGGCGGGTCGCGTTCCCGACGAGCTTGTTGAACGAGAACGTCTCGCCCGGCCGGATCACCAGACCGTCCACCTGCGCACACGCGAGCTTCAGGTTGGTCACCTTGTTGTGCTGCATCCACATCTCGGTCTCACCGAGCTGCCGCAACAACAGCGACTTGTGTCGTTTCACCCGCACCGGCAGGTCGTCCACCTGCCGATTCCGTGCGTACGGCGTCTTGGAACGCATCCACTCGAGGCGCTTGAGCACGCGGTGGTACCGCACGGCCAGTGGATAGAGCAGCGGCATCCGCTCGGTCCACCGACGGCGTCGCAACGCGGGCATGACACGCGCCCGTTCCGCGTCGGTCAGGGCGTCCACATCGACCCGCCAAGGCGCGTCCGGCGTCGCCCCAGTTGACTCCGGACGCGCAGTGTCGGCAGGTCCGCTGGAATCCAGGGTCCTGATGGTGATGGTGTCTGGCATTCGTTCCCCCGAACGATGGAGGCAGGTCTTCCGACCGACCCGGTTACGGTACGTCGCGCCTGCCGCAGCCACGTGACAGCAACAGCACGATCAGATTGCGCTGATAGTGACGCAGCAGCTCAACCCAGAGTTCGAAACCAACGGCCATCACCGGCTTGTGAGCCTGTTGGGCCTGGCTTGGTTAGCCGAGTTCGAGGGCTGTGCAGACCCAGCGGTTGCGGCGGATCTCCATCCGCAGCGCGATCGCGCAGGACCGTTCGCCGTGCCGCACGTGTGCTGCGACCTCGGCGACGTGCACGGCCGGCTTACACACCCGCACCGACCGCACCGCACTCCGCTCCTTGGCCCCGCGGCCGGTTGCCGTCGTACTCAGACCCAAGAGGCGAACCCGCCGATTCAGCTCGGTGAAGACGGCCTCGTCCGTGAACCGCACGAGCTGCGAGATCGGCCGGTCTCCCGCCAGCACCTCCGACACCGCCTGCACCAACTTCGAACCCCAAGCGCGCGGATCCGGCACCCCGGCGGCGATCGGCGTCGAGCGGGGCGCGGCCGCGCTTCCCGGCATGGGCTCGGCCTGCGGCGCGGGGACCGCGGCCTGCCGGGTGATGGCCCGCGGCGTGGGGACCGCGGCCTGTCGGGTGACGGCCTGGGGTGTGGGGACGACACCCAGTCGGGTGATGGCGTGCAACCGCGACGACAGCGCCTCGCCGGTCATGCTTTCCGCGTGCCGAACGCTCGACGGCACCCGGTGCGCGAGCTCGCGATCGCGTTCAGGCTCGGGGTCGCGGGTGTTCCGGCTGGACGTGGAGTCGACGGCCCGCAGGTGTGGGGGTTGGAGGTCGTCCGCGCGGAGGTCGTGGGGCTGGCTCATGTCACTTCTCCTGGTGGGTGGGCGGCACGTGCTGACTGGTCGCGGCTGCCGGGATGTGCAGCACCTGACCGGGAAGAATGAGGTCGGGATCGGGCCCGATCACCTGACGATTGGCGGCGTACCACTCCGGCCACCGAGCCGCGACCGCCGCCGCACTGGCTCCTGGCCCGAGCTCCCGCGCCGCGAGACTCCACAACGAGTCCCCGGCCTTCACCACCACCCGCCCCGCAACCCCGGACCGCAGATCCGTGTACCGAGTAGCAGCCCCAACAGCAGGCCGATCCGGCACAGCCATCCGCCCCCGCGACCTGGGCACGTCGCTCCGCCCCCTGGACGCAGCAGGCCCAACCACCCGACCCCGCGGGGATGCCGTGTCCGTCCGCCCCGTCGACTGCTCCGGGGCAGCTGAAGGAGTCTGCGAGTCAGGCGAGTCGGTCCGCTCGCTGGGGGGCTTCGGCTGAGCCACCCGAGTGCGCGGGTTGGGCTCATCGGTTCGCCTGTTGGACGGCTTTGGCTGAGCTGCCCGAGTCTGCGAGTCGGTTGGGCTGGGTCGGTGTGGCACGGCTGCTCGGGTGTGTGGGGTTGGTGCGTGCAGGCGCCGGGGTGGCTGCTCGGTCAGGCGGACGGTTGATCGGGGCTCGGTGGCTCGCCAGTCCGTCGAGCGGGACGGTGCATCCGCCTGGCGAGTTCGGGCGGGATCCAGCTGACCGGTGAGGTGAGTGGCGCCGATGCGGCCTGTTGAGGCCGGCTCGGTGGCGCGCCAGTTGGTGGTGGTTGTGAGTTGGACCGTGGAGCGGGGCTCGGTCTGTGGGGACGTGTGGCCGTCGCCGGGGGTGGCGTGGGCTACGGCGACGGTGAGGGGAGTGACGGCGGCGACGCCGAGGCTGGAGCGGAGCAGAGTGCGAGCCGCCGTCGACGTGATCCGCCTCGCGATGATCCCCGTGAGCGCACCGAGCACGCCGGGAAGTTGCTCGAGGACCGTGAGAACGACCGCGAGCACCAGCCACCCGTACGCCATCCACGCGACCGTCCCGATCGCCAGGACCGTCATCGACTCGAGGTCGTAGGTGTTCACGCCGCTGATCGACCCGGCGGTCATCCAGCGCAATCCGAGGCCGACGGCGGCCAGCGCGACCACCGCGAGCATCCCTTTCACCCCTCGGATCATCGTATTCACCCTCGATCTATTAGTTTGCTTTAGTTTGCGTTGGCTTGACCACTATAGACCGGACTTACGACCACTTAGCAAGTCCTGTAAATTCGCGGGTATGCGGTGGGATGCGCTGTTCGCGGACCTGGAGTCGCAGTTCGAGGCGCTCCAGGAGGGCGACCTGTACGGCGAAGTCGCGGATCGGGTCCGCGCCGAGGTCGGCAAGATCACCGTGCTCGACCGGCTCCGCGGGGCGGTGGACACCGTCGTACGGGTCGAGCTGATCGACTCCGATCCGGTGCACGGCACGTTGAGCCGGGTCGGGAAGGACTGCCTGCTGATCGAGACCGAGCGCTACGAGGAGTGGCTGATCCCGGTCGACGCGCTGCTCGCCGTACATCGGCTGGGCCCGTGGGCGGAGCCGGCGGTCGGAGCCGTCGAAGGCAAGCTGGGGCTAGCTCATTTGCTGCGGGGGATTGCGCGCGATCGCTCGCCGGTCACGCTGTTCTGCGCCGGGGGAGCGCCGGTTACCGGCACGATCGACCGCGTCGGCGCCGACTTCCTCGAACTGGCCGAGCATCCGCTCGACGCCCCGCGCCGCCGGACCGAGGTCTACAACGTCCGCCTGGTCCCCACCCAAGCCCTCCGAGCCCTACGCCGCCGCTGACCCAACTCGCAGTTACTGGTGGGCTTCTTCTGCCTGGTCGGCTTCTTCGCCGAAGGGGTGGGTGTCGATGAACTCGCGGGTTTCTGTGTAGAGCCGCGAGATGTACTTCTCCAGCTCGGTCGACTCGACCCGCCACTGACCACGCCCGCCGATCTTGACCGCCGGGATGTCGCCGCGACGGACCAGGGCGTAGACCTGGTTCGCGGAGATGTTGAGAACCTCGGCGACGTCGGCGAGCTGGAGGAATCGGGGGCCCGGCATCCGTCCTACTCCTTCACGTAGTGGCTGGTTCCTTCAGTTTGCCACGGTTGGCCCCGGAACGATCCCAGTTGTCCCCAGGCGACCCGGCGAGGTGACAGCCTGTGGATGACCGTTCACGCCGAGATCCGGAACACGGCAGAATGACCGCTTCAAGAGCGTTCGAACGACTGGGGAGTCCGACGTGGTCGACACAGCAGTGCGGAGTGGTTTCGGGGCGCCGTCCGCTCCGGCCCAACGCAACCGGCGGGCGCGGTGGAAGGACGGCCGGCTCGTGCTCGGCGTGCTGCTCGTCGCGATCACCGCACTGGCCGGCGCGAAGCTGCTGTCGGCCGCCGACGACACCACCACGATCTGGGCGGCCAAGCACGACCTGGCCGCCGGCTCGAAGCTGACCAGCGACGACCTCACCACCGTCCGGGTGCGCTTCACCAGCACTGAGGACGCGGACAAGTACGTTGCCGCCGACGCCAATCTCAACGGTCTCGTCGTGGCCCGCGCGGTCGATTCCGGTGAGTTCGTGCCGCGGGACGCCGCCGTCGCCGAGTCCGACACCGACCGCACCGAGCTGCCGCTGTCCGTCCCGAGCGGTCAACTCCCGGCGGACACCGCCGCCGGCGACATGGTCGACATCTGGGTCGTCCCCAAGTCGCAAGGCCAGGCGGCGAAGCCGTTGTGGACGAGCGTCCGCGTGCTTCAGATCGACGCGGTGAAAGGCGTCTCGGGCGGCACGGCCCGCAGGCAGGTCCTCATCGGCCTCTCGTCGACCGACGTGCAGCGGCTGCCGGTCGCACTCACCGCGATGAGCACCGGCGAGCCCACCCTGATCCGGCGGGCCAACTGATGTCAGTCCCTGTCCTCCTGGCCGTGACGGGCGCGCCGTGGGAGGCAGACGTCGTACGCCGGACCGAGCGCGCGCCCGGGATCCGGGTCGTACGGCGCTGTGTCGACATCGCCGACGTGATGGCGGCCGCGGCGAGTGGCCAGGCCCGTGCGGTCGTGCTGGCCGACGACCTGTCCCGGCTCTCGTCCGATGCGGTGTCCGCGCTGCACGCCCGCGGCATCGTCGTACTCGCGCTCGTGGACCCGACCGAGAACGGCGCGCCTTTCGGCGCCGAGGATCGCCTGAGTCGGATGGGGATCGAGCGCATCCTCCCGGCCGACGTCAGCCCGGAGGACCTGGGCCGTGCAGTCGTCGACGCGGTCGAGTCCGGCCCGCCCGTGTCGGTGTCGCACTTCGGCGGTGGCTTCGTACCCGTGACGCCGGAGACCGCCGGCAACCCGCCGCCCACCTACAACCAGGGCAGTGGCCGGCTGATCGCGGTCTGGGGCCCGACCGGCGCGCCCGGACGTACGACGGTCGCCGCCGGACTTGCCTGCGAACTCGCGATCAAAGGTGTCCCTACGCTGCTCGCGGACGCCGATGTGTACGGCGGGACCGTCGCGCAACTGCTGGGGATGCTCGACGAGACCTCCGGGCTGGCGGCCGCGGCCCGGTCCGCGTCAAGTGGTTCGCTCGACATGGTGATGCTCGCGAAGCACGCTCGCCAGGTCGAGCCGCATCTGCTCGTGCTGACCGGCCTGAGCCGTGCAGACCGCTGGACGGAGTTGCGACCGGCCGCGGTCGAGTCGATCTGGTCGACCGCCCGCCTGCTCGCGCCCGTCACCGTGGTCGACGTGGGCTTCTGCATCGAGACGGACGAGGAGATCTCGTTCGACTCGCTCGCGCCCCGCCGCAACGGCGCCACGCTGGCGACGCTCGAGGAGGCCGACGAGATCGTCGTCGTCGGTACGGCGGACCCGGTCGGACTGACCCGCCTGATCCGGGCGATCCACGAGGTGCGCGCCGTCGTACCGTCGGTCAACCTCAGAGTCGTGGTCAACCGGATCCGCTCCGGCTCCCTCGGCAGCTCACCGGCGGACGCGGTCGGCGAGGCGCTCAGCCAGTACGCCGGAATCCAGCCGGCCGCCCTGCTTCCGTACGACCTGAGCGCCGTGGACGCCGCGATGTCCCGCGGCCGCAGCCTGGCGGAGGCGGCCAAGTCCAGCAAGCTCCGCAAGGCCCTCCAGCAGTTGGCCGCCGCCGTGGCCAAGGATTTCGGGGGCTGATTTCAGGGTCGAATCCGGGGGAAGTCCCCACCGACACAAGGGCTGGGGTGTGTCAGGGTTGGGGTACTGACCATCCAGGGAGAAATATGTCCGACGTCCAGGGCCGACCGGCCGGCACGATGAGCACCGAGCGCCGCTACGGCATCGCGATCTCGGTCGCGCTCATCCTCGGTGGCGTGTACTGGGCGCTGACCGGTCTGAGCGACGGCAACAAGACCAGCCAGGACAGCTACCCGGTGCAGGGCGACGCGCTGCGGATCGACAGCAGCTCCGCCCAGGTCGAGGTGCGCGCCGGGGACGGGACGGACGTCCACATCGAGCGGCAGTTCGAGCGGAACGTGTTCGGCTCGGACCCGAAGGAGAGGTACGAGGACGGCAAGCTGGAGCTGAAGTCCAACGGCTGCGGGTTCCTGTCGTTCGGGTGCAAGACGCTGTACATCGTGACTGTGCCGAAGGACGTGCCGCTGACGCTGCGGACGAGCAGCGGTGACGTGAAGGTCTCCGGGCTCACCGGTGGGGTGGATCTCAAGTCGAGCTCGGCCGACCTCGAGGTGCACGACGTCGGCGGGACGTTGAGCATGGTGTCCAGTTCGGGTGATATCGAGGCGCATGGGCTGACGTCGACCACGGTGAAAACCGAGAGCAGCTCGGGTGAGGCGGAGCTCGACTTCGCGGTCGCGCCGCAGTCGGTGGAGGCCAAGGCGAGCTCGGGTGACGTCTCGATCCGCATCCCGACCGGCGACGAGGCGTACAAGGTCGACACCGACACCTCGTCCGGCGACGAGTCCGCCAACGTGAAGATCGACCCCAACGCAACTCGCACGATCAAGGCGAAGACCTCCTCAGGAAACGTGACAGTCGAGTACGTGCACTAAGTGGGGGTTGGAGTGGGGCCGGGAAACGTGACGGTCGGATACGTGCACTGACGGTTATGGGTGGGACCGGCAGGGTGAGAGGTCCGGTCGTCTGAGTAGGCTGGCGGGCATGTCAGAGGTCAAGGCGGTGCCGCGCGGCCTGCTGGTGGATTGGGGCGGCGTACTCACCTCCGGCCTGGAAGCGGCGCTGCGGCGCTGGGCCGAACTCGACGGGTTCGACTTCGATTCCTACCTGCAGGCGTTCCTGTCCTGGCTGCCCCCGGACGCCTCCGCGACCGCCGAGCTCAACCCGGTGCACGCCCTCGAACGCGGCCAGATCGCTGTGCCCGACTTCGAGCGCAAACTCGCGACGATCCTGGTCCGCACCGACGGTACGCCGGTGCCCGCCGAGGGGCTGATCGAGCGGATGTTCGCGCACTTCGAGCACCAGCCGGCCATGAACGCGCTGGTCCGCCGGGCCCGCTCGCACGGGATCCGGACCGCGTTGCTGTCCAACTCCTGGGGCAACAGCTACCCGCGCGACACCTGGGACGGGATGTTCGACGACATCGTGATCTCGGGTGAGGTCGGGCTGCGCAAGCCCGAGCCGGAGATCTTCCTGCTGGCCGCGAGCCGGCTGGACCTGAAGCCGGCGGAGTGCGTCTTCATCGACGACCTCGAACTCAACGTCGACGGCGCCCGTGCGGTGGGCATGACCGGCCTGCTGCACACCTCGTACGACGACACCCGGCGAGCGCTGGAATCCCTGTTCGGAGCCGACCTGACGTGACCGTGACCACCACCCCCTCCTCCCCACCCCGCCCGGCCGGGCGCCGCCGCGTCCTGATCGCGGTCGTCGCCTGCGCGGTGTTCGTTGCCCTCGGCGCCTGGGTGGCCAGCCTGTACGGCGGCATGATCGACCTGCGCGTCTACCGGATGGGTGGCTCGGTCCTCCTGCACGGCGATGCGCTGTACGACGCCAAGCTGGCCGGCTCCGGACTGCCGTTCACCTACCCGCCGTTCGCCGCGATCGCGATGGTGCCACTGGCCGCGGTCCCGTGGGGTGTCGCGCTGGTGGCGTGGACGACGCTCTCGGTGCTCTGCATCACAGCGCTTTGGCGGACCAGTCTGACCAAGACGTTCTGGTCGTTCATCACCCAGCGCAAGCGGACCGCGGTGCTGATCGCGCTGACGGTGTTGTCGCTGTTGCTCGAGCCGGTCTGGCAGACCATCCAGTTCGGCCAGATCAACCTGTTGCTGACGGCAATGATCTTGCTGGATATGGTCCGGCCGAACGACGCCCGGCTGCGGGGGTTCTGGCTCGGGGTCACGATCGGCGTCAAGCTGACCCCGCTGCCGTTCCTGGCGCTGCTCGTGGTGACGAAGCAGTGGCGTGCGCTGCGCAACGCCGTACTCGGGTTGCTGGCCACGATGGCGATCGGGTTCGCGATCGTGCCGCACCAGTCCTGGCGCTATTGGACCGACGTCATCCTGGATGCCAACCGGGTCGGTGGGATCGCGTACACCGGCAACCAGTCGTTCAACGGCTTCCTGCACCGGATCGGCAACGACGCGGGCTGGGTGCAACCGGCGTGGTTCCTGCTGTCGGTCGTGTTCGGCCTGCTCGTGCTCTGGATGGCCCGGCGGTACTGGCTGGCCGACGAGCGCGTCACCGCTATCTCGGTGATGGCTCTGGCCGTCCTGTACGCGTCGCCGATCTCGTGGAGCCACCACTGGGTCTGGATGATCCCGCTCGGCGTGAGCCTGATCCGCGCGATCAACCGCGTCTGGGGCCTCAACCCCGCGGTCGTGACCGGAGTGCTCTTCTACGGCCTGTTCGTACTGCGGTCGATCTGGTGGGTGCCGTTCCGCGACGACCGCGAGCTCAGCTGGACCTTCTGGCAGTCCATCCCCGGCAACTCGCACCTGATCGTCGGGATGATCGCCTTCATCCTGCTGGCGGTCACCAGCCGCAGCCTGCCTAAACCAACGCCCGCAACGGACCCTCAAGCCTGACTGCAAGCTCGGCGTCAACCAGCGAGGCCTCAGCCAGCAGCACGTCGACACTGGCGCGGAACGCTCGTACCAACTCGGCGGGCTCCAGCGACCGCACCAGTGTGGGCTCAACCGCCGCAGTGGTAGCTGCGGGCAACAGGTGCAGACCACGGCCCTGTGAATGCGGCACGCCATGCCGCAAGCACGCCAGCATCAGCACGTGGTCGCGGACACCGCTGACCATGTACTCCGCCTGCCACACCTTGCCCCGGGCGATGCTGGAGCGTGCATGCAGGGCGTAGAGCCAGCCCATGCCGATCAGGTCCACCGGTGAAGGTGCACCGTGGGCTGGTTGCTCGACCGGCTCACCGAAGAGGAGCTGGAAGGTCGGTGCGAGAGCGCCGAACTCGGCGGCGGGTGCGAACGCGATATCGACCTGCAGGGTGGACTCCAGCAGGAAGACTCGGTAGACGGTGCCGCGGGACCACATGTCCGTGTGGTGGACGGCGGCGTGGTCGCGGTACATGCGCGACGTCCAGTCCGCCACAGCGGAGTCCTGATCGGCCGACGGCCTGAGTCCGAGGGCCAGATCGATATCCGACCACTCGTCCTCAGCACCCACTGCGGCAGACCCGGTCAGGGCCGCACCTGTGATGCGTGCGTCTGCCCGGGCCGCCGCGACCAGCGCATCGCGCAGCTGTAAGCGTTCTGCGGGGGTGTACATCACGAAGAGAAGAGCAGGAGCAGACCGGCGCAGGTGTACCCGACCATCACGACCAGCAGGGGGAGTTGGCCGGCGAGGGCCTTGGTGCGGGGGAACAACGCGACCGCACGGTCGTGGGCTGACGTGACGCCGAGCAGGTGTCCGCAGACGACGGCGACGACCTGGATGACCGCGATCGTCGTGCTGTGGTTGGTGATGCCGGTGTTCACCGCGAGCAGCCCGGTGCCGAAGATGTTGGCACCGTTGCTGAGCGGGTCACTCAAGTAGATGAGCGTCCGCTGCCCTTCGAGGATGAACAGGGTCAGATAGTGCGCAACGACGTACCCGAAAGCAATGGGTACGACGGAGTGCGCGAACAGGCCGGGGAGCGCCTTGCGGGAGCTGTCCGACAGGCGGCCGGCCAGTAGCGTCGCGCTGGAGTAGGTGACGAGGACGAACAGGATGAACACGATCAGTGCGCCGGTGCCGAGCCAGGTCATCGAGATGTCCTGGTTCTGCGCCCAGCCGATCCACGCCGACGAGTTCGAGAAGCCGTCGTACGCCGTCGATCCGAGCAAGGCCGCGACCATGCCGACGAGACCGGGTTGCGGTTTCAGGCCGTCCAGGTTCTCCAGCGGGCGGCGGACCACCAGCGATCCGTCGGTACGACGGCCCCACGGTGACAGCCGCGACATCAGCGTCGCGTAGACCTCGAACGGGTCGCCGGTCGAGAACCAGCGGTCGCCGAACAGGATCGCGCCGAACATGGTGATCACGACGTACAGCGCGATCCACGCCTGCAGGACGGGGATGGTGGCGCGGTCCGGCGCGACCAGTTCCAGCCAGGTGAACGCGAAGATGCCCAGCGCGGCCGGCCACAGTCCCGCCCAGGCGGGCAGCTCGAGGACGCCCTTCGACGGCGGTTGCCGCAGCGCCTTGCAGAGCAGCAGGTGGATGGTCCGGAGCGGGTTGAGGGTCCGCCAGACCGGGCCGAAGACGAGCGAGATCGGGACCAGGCCGACCCAGACCAGGATGTAGATGAAGCCGAAGATCGGGTTCGTCAGCCGGTCCACGCCGAACATCAGCGACACCATCGCGTACACGAAGATCGCCAGGCCGACCAGCCGGACGACCCAGCGGAACCAGACCGCGTCGACCGTCCGGGTGATTGCGGCAGGCAACGGCTTGCCGGAGGCGTTACCCCGGTACTTCGGACTCCGCCAGGCCAGCCCGAGTACGACGAACGAGACGGCGACCGCGACCGCGGCACCACCAACCGCCAGTCCGAACGGAATCGGCAGATCCTGCCGCCCACCAATCCCGTGCAGCGGCAGCAGTAAAGGTGTGTTCACGAGACGACGAGTTTGGCGACCAGTTTGTCGCTCTCGTGCGTCTCGATCTCGAACGTGCCCTTCATATTCGCGGTGAACTTGACCGACGCGGGCTTGCCCGGGGTGAGCGGGAGCTCCTTGTCGTAGCCGTGGATGTGGACCTCGTCGGCGGCGTCGCTGACCGCGGTGACCAGGACGGTCTGGCCGGCCTTGGCCTTGATGGTCGCGCCGCTCGGGTTGACCTTGCCGTTGGCAACGGTGACGTTGATGGTCACGTCGGCCTGCTCACCGGACGGGTCCGCGGTGTTCGACGGGGTGCTTGTGTTCGGCTTGCCCGGCGTCGGCGAGATCGTCGGCAGGTCGGTCGGCGAGCTGCTCGGCGTACTCGCGGGCGCGCTCGGCGACGGGGTGCTCGAGCCGCTGTCGGAATCGCCTCCACCACAACCGGCCAGGACCAGCACGCCGAGAGTCGGGAGGAGGGCGGCGGCAACACCGCGGGTAAGCGTCGAACGCATGGATCCAGATGCCTTTCAAGGGGTACGTGAACTTCTCAGGGTGCGGGACACACCCTCTTGCCTGACGAACACGGATAGCTCAGTGTTCCCGTACGGCCAGTGTGTCAGCCCACTGTCGGTGGGGACCGTTAGGGTGACGAGACAAGCTGACCAGTAGAGAGGAAGGTGACCCGATGCCCGATCGGTTGACGTCGCTGGACCTCACCTTCCTGAAGGCCGAGTCGCCGGCCACGCCGATGCATGTCGGCACGGTGGATATTTTCGAGCCGCCGGTGCACGGGGACGACGGGTTCGACTACGAGAGCCTGGTCGCGCTGATCCGGGACCGGATCGCGTTCGTGCCGCGGTATCGGCAGCGGGTGCAGCACGTGCCCGGCCGCTTCGCCGGGCCGGTCTGGGTGGACGACGAAGAGTTCGACATCACCTTCCACGTCCGGCGCTCGGCCCTGCCCCGGCCCGGGACGCACGCCCAGCTGCTCGAGCTGGTCGCCCGGATCATGTCCCGGCGCCTGGACCGGGCCCGCCCGTTGTGGGAGATGTACCTGGTCGAGGGCCTCCAAGGTGACCGGTTTGCGATCATCGCGAAGTCCCACCAGGCTCTTGTCGACGGCAACAGTACGGTCGACATCGGCCAGGTCGTCCTGGACTCGACGGCGCAGCCCAACGACACCCCGACCGACACCTGGGAGCCCAACCACCCGCCCTCGGCGCTGGAGCTGCTCGCCGGTGTGTTCTCGGACGCCACCCGCCACCCGACCGCCGTCCTCGAGCTGGCCCGGGCGGAGATGGCCAGCCTGACCGGCTCGACCTCGGTCCGCGAGGTGCTCGGCGGAGTCGTCGGCTCACTGGCCGCGCAGCGACATGTGCAAGAGAGCTCGCTGCACGTGAAGACGTCCGGACAGCGCCGCTTCACCACTGTGGTGACCGACCTGGAGGACTACCGGACCGTCCGCGCGATGCACGGCGGCACGGTCAACGACGTGATCCTCGCGGTCGTCGCGGGTGCGTTCCGCGCCTGGATGATGACCCGCGGCGAGGGCGTCGGCCCGACCCGGAGTGTGCGTGCGGTGGTCCCGGTCAGCATCCGCGACGACGAGGACGAGGAGCCGACCTCGCTCGGGTCCCGGGTGATCGCCTCCACCGTGAACCTCCCGGTCGGCGAGAACTCTCCGGTCATGCGGATGCACCAGATCTCGTACCAGACCAAGGTGCACAAGGACACCGGCCGCGCGGTCAGTGCCCGGTCGCTGGTCGGCATCGCCGGGTTCGCCCCGACCACGCTGCACGCGCTCGCGGCCCGGGTCGCCACCACGACGGTCCGCCCGATCGACGATGTCGTGATCACCAACGTGCCCGGCCCCCAGTTCCCGCTGTACGCACAGGGCGCCCCGATGCAGGCGTCGTACCCGGTCGTCCCGTTGATGCCCGGACAAGGGTTGTCCGTCGGCGTCACGTCGTACGACGGGAAGGTGTTCTACGGGCTCAACGCGGACCGCACCGCGATGCCCGACCTGGCTGTTTTCGCCCAATGTGTGACGGATGCGCTGGACGAGTTGCTCGACACCACCAAGGGCAGCCGGAACCGGGCCTCCCGGGGCCGGAAGAAACCCCGCGGTACGACGAAGAAGGCGGGCTCATGAGGGTCTACATCCCATCCACGCTGCGGCTGCTGGATGACGCGTGCCACACGGGCGAGTTCGGCCCGGCGCCACTGACCGCGTACGCCGTCACCCCGGCGCTGCGGGAGTGGTACGCCAACGGAGACGACGAGGAGCTGGAGTACGCCGCGATGGCGCAGGCGGCTCGCGCTTCGGTAGGACTGCTGGCCGCCGATCCGGGGACCGCCCGGCGACGGGTGGTGGTGGCGGCTGAGGTCAGCGCCGTACCGCCGGCTGACGGGTCGGTGGAGCTGGGGGATGCCCAGTTGGAGCTGCACGTGGTGATCCCGTGGCGGACGCTGGCCGCCGTGCACGTGGATGCGGCGGGCGCCGCGCCCGTGGTCGGGAAGGCTGCCGACCTTTGGGAGGCGGCTCAGAATGGTGATGACGACGCGGTTTTCGCCCTCGATTCGTGCGAGGCTGAAGACCTGTTGTGGTACGCGACACAAGAGATCCCGGACCTGCTGGCCGCGGAGGGACCCCGCGGCGGGCTGAGGGCTTGAGCTAGGGAGCTGATGGCGATGCAGGCGATCTGGAAGGGGGCCATCTCGTTCGGGATGGTGACGATCCCGATCAAGGTGTTCTCCGCGACCGAGGAGAAGGACATCTCGTTCCGCCAGGTGCATGTCGCCGACGGTGGACGGATCAAGTACAAGCGGGTGTGCTCGATCGACGGTGAAGAGGTGCCGTACTCCGATATCGGCAAGGGCTACGAGATGCCCGACGGCCGGATGGTGGTGCTGGAGCCGGACGACTTCGCGGACCTTCCGCTGTCCAGCAAGAAGGTCATCGACGTGCTCGAGTTCGTGCCCGCGGACCAGGTCGACCCGCTGTACCTCGGCAAGTCCTACTACCTGCAGGCTGACGGCGGGCCGGGTGCCAAGCCGTACGTGCTGCTGCGGGACGCGCTCGACGGCTCCGAGCTGTATGCGCTGGTGAAGGTGGCGCTGCGGTCGCGGGAGAGCCTCGGCCTGCTGCGGACGGTCGACGACATCCTCGTGCTGCAGGTGATGCTGTGGCCGGACGAGGTGCGGGACGCGTCGTTCGCAGCGCCGCCGGAGGACGTGGAGATCCGGTCCCAGGAGAAGGCGATGGCGTCGTCGTACATCGACACGCTGCGGGGCGAGTTCGACCCGGATCAGTACCACGACGAGTACCGGCAGGCGCTGGAGAAGGTCGTCGAGGCGAAGGCGGCGGGCGTTCCGCTGCCGGACACCGAGGAGGAAGAGACCGAGGGCGCCGAGGTCGTCGACCTGGTCGCCGCACTGCGCGCGTCGGTCGAGGCCGCCAAGGCTCGCCGCTCCGGCGGTGGCTCCGGGGACGGCGAGACGGCCAAGAAGGCCCCGGCGAAGAAGGCCGCGGCTGCTAAGAAGGCTCCGGCCAAGAAGGCGGCGGCCGCGAAGAAGGCCCCGGCGAAGAAGACCGCGGCTGCTAAGAAGGCCGCGAAGAAGTCCGCATGAGCGAGCAGCCTCCGACCCAGACCGAGATTCCCCAGGATGCGTCCGAGATCCCGGCCGACCCCACTGCGGTGGTGGTCGAGCCGGGGGCGTACCTGCTGGAGCTCGTGCCGGTTCCGGTGACGGATGTCGATCGGGCCAAGCGGTTCTACTCCGAGCAGGCCGGTTTCCACGTCGATGTCGACGTCTCGCCGGCGGACGGTGTACGCATCGTCCAGCTCACGCCGCCTGGCTCGCACTGCTCGATCACCCTGGCCACCGGCCTGCCGCAGCTCGACATGCCGGCCGGCACGCTCCGCGGGCTGCACCTCGTGGTCAAGGACATCGAGGCGTCCCGGGAGGAGCTGATCGGTCGCGGTGTCGACATCAGCCCGACCGAAGACCTCGGTGGCGTCTTCTACGCCTGGTTCAGCGACCCCGACGGCAACACGTGGGCGCTCCAACACATGCCCTGGCGCCGCTGACCTACCGCCCTGCTCATGAGCGCTGTGGAGGGTGCTCGGGTGAAACGTATGCTACAAATGGTGCGGCGTGGGGTGGCCGCTTCCTGACCGGACCAGTGAGCCTTGTGGTCAGGTTTGTGGTCAGGTTCGTTTCCCGTGGTCAGTCATGGCACCATTCTTGTGTCATCACCCCCGGGCGGGCCGCCCACCCATACCGGCCCCCACCCCAGCAGAGGAGCTTCGCCACCATGGATGCCGTTACCGCCGTTCCGACGCCTGCCAACGAACCCGTCAAGGGGTATGCGCCCGGTTCGAGTGAGCGAGCGAGTCTGGAAGCGAAGCTCAAGGAGTTCAGCGCGGCCGGGGCGATCGACCTGACCTGCACGATCGGTGGCGAGCAGAAGGTCGGTGGCGGCGCCCCGATCCAGGTCGTGCAGCCGCACAAGCACGCGCACGTGCTCGGCACGCTGGGCAACGCGACCGAGGCCGACGGCCGGGCGGCTGTGGACGCGGCGCTCGCCGCAGCCCCGTCCTGGCGCGCGCTGTCGTTCGACGACCGCGCCGCGATCTTTCTCAAGGCGGCCGACCTGCTGGCCGGCCCCTGGCGCGACACCCTGAACGCGGCCACCATGCTCGGCCAGTCGAAGACGGTCCAGCAGGCCGAGATCGACGCGGCCTGTGAGCTGATCGACTTCCTGCGCTTCAACGTGGCGTTCGCGCGGCACCTGGTCAGCGACCAGCCGATCTCGTCCCCGGGCGTGTGGAACCGCGTCGACTACCGCCCGCTCGAGGGCTTCGTCTACGCGATCACCCCGTTCAACTTCACCGCCATCGCCGGCAACCTGCCGACCGCGCCGGCGCTGATGGGCAACACCGTGGTCTGGAAGCCGTCGCCGACGCAGCAGTTCGCGGCGCACTGGACGATGCGGCTGTTCGAGGCCGCGGGCCTGCCGGCCGGCGTGATCAACCTGGTCACCGGCGACGGCCTCGAGGTGAGCAAGGCCGCGCTGACCCACCCGGACCTGGCCGGTATCCACTTCACCGGCTCGACCAAGACGTTCCAGTCGCTGTGGGGCACGGTCGGCACGAACATCGCGTCGTACAAGACCTATCCGCGACTGGTCGGCGAGACCGGAGGCAAGGACTTCATCCTGGCGCACCCGTCGGCCGACCCGGCGGTGCTGAAGACCGCGATGGTGCGCGGCGCGTTCGAGTACCAGGGGCAGAAGTGCTCGGCGGCTTCGCGTTCGTACGTTCCTCGCTCGCTGTGGGACCGGATCCGCGACGACATCGCGGCCGAGACCGACTCGCTCACCATGGGCGACGTGACCGACCTGTCGAACTTCATCGGCGCGGTGATCGACGACCGCGCGTTCGCCAAGCACAAGGCGGCGCTGGACCGGGCCGCGGCGACCGACTCCATCGAGATCGTTGCCGGTGGCACCTATGACGACAGCGAGGGGTACTTCGTCCGGCCGACGCTGCTGGTCTCGAACGACCCGACCGACGAGATCTTCAGCACCGAGTACTTCGGCCCGATCCTCGGCGTGCACGTGTACGACGACGCCGACTACGACGCCGTGATGCGGGGGATGGAGCACTCGGCGCCGTACGGGCTGACCGGTGCGGTGATCGCGCAGGATCGGCACGCGATCGCGGAGGCCGCTGAGTATCTGCGGTTCGCGGCCGGGAACTTCTATGTGAACGACAAGCCGACCGGTGCGGTGGTTGGGCAGCAGCCGTTCGGTGGGGCGCGAGCTTCCGGTACGAACGACAAGGCCGGGTCGATGTGGAACCTGATCCGGTGGGCCTCGCCGCGGTCGATGAAGGAGACCTTCACGCCGCCGACGGACTACCGGTACCCGCACCAGGGTTAGAAGTTAGGTGAGTAGGCCTCGGCGGACGGTGATGTAGAAGGTTGTGATGTCGTCGAGCAGGGTCTCGACCTGGTTCTGGTCGTCGAGGTCGGCGTCCAGCAGCCAGTCCGAGATCAGGTCGAACATCCCGCCGACCAGTCCGATCGCCACGCTGTGCCGGACGGCTCGCTGCTCCTGGGGCGGCGGGCCGTCGTACCGGTCCCAGATCTGGACCAGGAAGCCGGCCGCCCAGCGCCGGTTGGTCCGGCGCTGGCGCTCGACCGACTCCGAGATCCCGGACGCCATCCCGAAGGTGACCTTGGTGATCCGCGGGTCGTCGAGCAGCGAGTGCACGAAGACCGAGAGCAGCATCGGCGCTTCCTGCCGCTCGTTGGTGCCGGCGGCCTGCGACGCGGCGCCGGCCACCTGTTCCTCCAGGCGTTCGGAGGTCCGCTTCAGCAGTGCGAGGTAGCACTCCTCCCGGCTCGAGAACAGCTCGTAGAAGCTCTTCGTGCCGATGTACGCCGTACTGCAGATCTGCTCGATCGACGTGCCGAGGTAGCCGTTGTCGGCGAACAATTTGAGCGCTGCGTCCAGCAAGTGCTCGCGTCGTTCGGCCCGGCGTTGTCCGGCATCGAGGCCGCGGATGGTTCTGCCCATGCGCTGGACACTACCCCGCGTGGCGGCTTAGTAACCTAGCGAACATGTTTCCAATACGAGCTCTTGTCTGTAACCAGGACTCGTGCTCAACTTTCCGTGATCGCAGCGTCACCGAACGATAGCGCCATGGAGCCGACATGCCAATTCCCATCCGCCGAGCCGTCACGAGCCTGCTGGCTGCCGTGCTCCTCACCGCCACTGCCATTACCACTGTCACTGTTTCTGCCACGAGTGCGACCGCGGCAACGCCGCCGTCCTCGGGCTTCGACGACTGGTCCTGCAAACCATCTGCCGCGCACCCGAATCCCCTTGTCCTGCTGCACGGTCTCGGCGGCAACGGTCCCGGCAACTACTCATACCTCGGTCCGTTCCTCGCCGCCAGAGGCTACTGCGCTTTTACTCTCACCTACGGCCAGGCCTCACCGTCGATCCCCGTCGGCGGCACGATCTCGGTCACCCAGTCGTCGGCCCAGATCCAGGCCTTCGTGCAGCAGGTCCGTGCAGCGACCGGCGCCGCCAAGGTCGACATCGTGGGTCACTCCGAGGGCGCGTTCCAGAGCATCTACGGTCCCAAGGTCCGGGGGTACGCCGGTCAAGTGGGCAAGGTGATCGCACTCGCCCCACCGACGCACGGCACGACGTTCGCCGGCCTGGTCAGCGTGGGGGCCTTCCTCGGTCTCGGCTCACTGGTTGACCAGGTGCTGCAGCAGTTCGGCTGCCCGGCCTGTGATGAGCTCATCGTCGGCGGATCCGCCGTACAGCAGCTGAACGCGGGCCCGATCGCTCAGCTCGGGGTGAAGTACACGGTGATCGCGTCCCGCTTCGACGCGCTGGTGACACCGCACGAGACGTCGTTCATCCGCGAGGCCGGCGTAACGAATCAGTTCGTCCAGGACACCTGCCCGCTCGACCCGGTCGGCCATGTCGGGCTCGCCTTCGACCCGAGTGTGGCCCAACTGGTCGCGAACGCGCTCGATCCGG
Organism: Kribbella sp. NPDC051952; assembly: GCF_040680855.1. Classification (NCBI taxonomy): domain Bacteria; kingdom Bacillati; phylum Actinomycetota; class Actinomycetes; order Propionibacteriales; family Kribbellaceae; genus Kribbella; species Kribbella sp. NPDC051952. The sequence goes on along the minus strand of NZ_JBFAXQ010000018.1, from coordinate 6,161 downwards.
CACACGCCCAGCGGGTCATGTGTGGCTTCGGACCGCCGCTCTGACCTCAGGCGGTCCGGTTGAGCTCCTGCAGCGGTGGGTCGACCAGTAGCGCGGATCCACACCTCACGCAGATCCACTCGTCCGGTTCGTCGACCAGGTGATCCGCGGCTTCGATCCGTTCGAACGGCATCACCGTGGCGCAGAAGACGCAGTACTGCGAATCCTCGCTGACGGATGCGGTGCGCTTTCGCATCACAGGCTCACCTCCGGGGCAACTCTTTTCAGGTTGCCACCGGAGGTCAGCTCATCGGTGCAGCGACACTCACTTGGTCCAGTCCCGGCCGAGGTCGTGTTCCTTCTGCAGGCCTGAGCGGATCGCGTCGACCACGAACGGCTCGATCTTCTTGCCGATCAGCGGGACCGCGACCTTCACGTCCAGGTCGATCGCCTGGACCGTCTGCCCGCCGTTCGACGAGATGCTCGCGTTGCCCTTGAGGCTGACCGGGGTGTTAGCGATCTCGCCGGCGACATCGGCGCGCCGTGACCCGTCCGCCGCGGCCGGGTGCCAGGTCTCGGTCTGTACGACGGTCAGCGTCTGGCCGACGAACTTCCGGGCGATATCGGGTACGTCGTCGGACGGCATCTCGCGGCTGACCCGGACGATCGTGTCACCGCCGGACTCGGTCACCTTCACGTCGTACGACAACGCCTTGGTCTTCTGGCAGGCCTGCTCGCGGAAGGTGGCGTCCGTGACGATCGCGAACACTTCCTCAGGGGTGGCGTCGTACGACGCCGACAACTTCAGCTCCATGCCGCACATCATGGCATTACCGATCGGTCACCCACGGTTCCCGCCCTTGCGGTTGCTACGGTTCCGGGGCAAGCGATTGCCGGACGGAGTGAGGATCGATGGGGCTCGCCGAGCGGTGGATGGCTGTTGATGCGGCCGGACGTGCCGAGGGGATTGCGAGGGCTCGGCAGCGGGTCGGCGTACCGGAGCTGGCGGAACGCGCCACCTGGTCGACCCGGGATCGCTCGGCGGTGCAGGCGATCCTGGCCGAGGCGGAGGCCGATCGCCTCCAGCCCTGGCCGCACACGTTGCTGTCGGACTACGCCCGCTTCTGGCGCGACGGCGTCCGTACCGCGTACGAAGACCCGGCCGGCGAACTGCGGCGTCGTACGTCGACCGCTGTCGTGGCCGCCGTCCTGACCGCGGACCAGGCGTACGTCGATCAGGCCGCCGACGGTCTGCTGTTGCTGTGTGAACAGACCACCTGGTGCTGGGCCGCGCACGAGTCGTTCGCGACCGAGCGACAGGAGGTGCTTGGCGATCCTGACCAGCCATATCTCGACCTTGGCGCGGCGGAGACCGGGCAGATCCTGGCCTGGGCCGACTTGGTTCTCGGTTCGGCACTGGACCAGCGCGTGCCGGGGTTGCGGCGACGCCTTCGCGCGGAGGTTCGGCGGCGCGTCATCCAACCGTTCCGCACCGACCGGCGGTGGCATTGGCTCGGGCTGACCGGCCACCTCAGCAACTGGACCCCGTGGATCCACGGCCACATTCTGGCTGCCGCGCTCTTCCTCGAGGACGACGCCGAGATCCAGCGCGAGGTCGTCGACCTGGTCATCGAGGGACTCGACCGCTACCTCGAATCGCTGCCGGCGGATGGCGGCTGCGACGAGGGCTACTCGTACTGGTGGAACGGTCCGGCCCGCCTGGTCGAAGCCCTCGAGGTGCTTGACCGCATCACCGACGGAGCCTTCGCGCCTTGGAGTTGTACGCCGCTTGCGGAGCTGGCTCGCTATCCGCAACGGATGGCCTTGGGCGATGGCTGGTATGTCAACGTGGCCGACGGCTCCGCCCGTCCGAATCCGAACCAGCCGTGGCACATCCTGCACCGCTGGGGCCGCCGGAACGACGACGCCGGCGTGATGGCTCAGGCCGCCGCGCATCGCGATCAGCCGATCGCGCCGGCTGTCGGCCTCGGGCGTGCGCTCGTCGGGCTCACCGACGACGTGTGGTGGGCCAGTGCCAAGACTTCGTTGCCGCTTCCTCGCTCGACGTACCTCGCTGATCTGCAGCTCCTGGTGGTCCGAGAGACGGCAGGCAGCTCGCGCGGCCTGACGTTGGCGATCAAGGGCGGGCACAACAACGAGAACCACAACCACAACGATGTCGGCTCGTTCATCGCGGCGCTCGATGGTGTTCCGGTGCTGATCGACCTTGGTCAGCCGACGTACACCGCGCTGTCGTTCTCGGATCGCCGCTACGAGCATTGGGTGGTTCGCAGCGACTGGCATAACGTCCCGCTGCTCAATGGGCAAGAGCAATCCGCCGGGGCTGACTATCGCGCAACGGACGTCGTCGCGACGGAGAACTCGCTCGCACTGGGTTTGTCGGGCTCGCCCTGTCGTCGCGTGGCCACCTTGGACGCGGGCGTGATCACCATCGCCGACGAGTGGGAGGGCACGGCTGAGCAGCACTTCGTCCTTGCCGGTACGCCGCTGGATCAGCAGCCGGATCGCCTAGTTGTTCAGACGTTGGCCGATGGCCGCGTTGACCTCACGTGGACGGGTGGTGCGGGTCGCGTGGAGCAGCGCCTGGTGGACGACGATCTGCTGGCGAGTGTCTGGGGACCGGCCGTGCACCGCCTGGTGATCCCAGTCGATGGCACGACGTTCACCCTGACCATCAGTCCGAGTTGATCCACGACCAGACACTTGTCGTCGGCTCTACGCCGGCCGCCTCGAAACCCTCGAATACCTTTGTTTGATTGATCTTCAGGCCTCTGCCGTCACCTAGTACACCCTCGGTGATCAGGTGGTTGAAGGCGCGGACGAGCCGATCTGCCGCCGGTCCCTCGGTCCCTGGTGCATACACGTCCGCGAGTTGATCGAGGGCGTCGTACGGCGCATGCACGCTGTACCCGTACTCCCGGCCGGGATCGTCGCCCCTCGGGCCGTAGTCGTAGAACTCGGTGAAGGTGATGCGGTCCGCATCAATCGTCAACGTGAGCTTGAAGATGCAGTCGCTCGGCATCCGGTGGACGCGCAACAGTTCTTCGCGTCGTACGGTCACGTGGGCACGATATCGCTGTCAGGGGGCGGCGTTGAGGAGGTCGAGGGCGGACTGTTGCCGGGCCGCGTCGAGTTGGTCGACGGGTCCGTACCAGCGCAGTCCGTACTGGTCCATCGGCGTACGGTCTGCGGCGTACGCGCGATCGGCCTGGCGTTGCAGGTAGGACGTGTACGGGTGATCCGAGAGGGCCGCGTTGAGCTTGCCGAGACCGCGTGCGTACGCGCCCTTGAAGGACGGGCCGTCGCCGCCGCAATCGCCTGACTCGCAGGGTTCGCGGAGGATCCCGTCGGCGGTGTGCAAGGACGAGGCCGTGGTCGCCGCGTCGGCGAGTTGGCGGGCGGTGGTCAGGTACGCCGAGTTGTTCGTTGCCTTGGACAACTCAGTCAGAGCGCCGATCAGCACGCCCTGGTTGTAGGTCCAGGTGGTCTGGCCGTTGTTCTGGCAGGTGGACAGGTCGAGCCCGTCGTTGACCAAGTGCGAGCCGTTGATCATCCCGCTCTGCTGGAACCAGGTCCATCCGGCCTGCGCGCGTTGCAGGTACGTCGTGTCACCGGGGATCCGGCTGTGCAGGGCCGCGCTGAGCTGGATGTAGAGCGAGTTGGAGATCGCGTTCTTGTACGTCTTCGCCTCACTCCACCAGACCCCGCCGCCGCAGGTGTTGTCCCAGTACGCCGCCATGTGGTCGGCGTCGGCCCTCGCGGTCTGCAGGTAGCGCGCTTCTCCGGTCAGGTCGTACGCCGCGACCCAGGCGAGTCCCCACCACCCGGTGTCGTCGATGAAGTCGTTGCGGAACTGGCCTTCCTGCGCATTCAGGTTGAGATCGTAGGTACGGGCGATCGCGTACTTGTAGCTGTCCATCCCGGTGATCCGGATGTTGTCGATCACCGCGTTGAGCGCGTTGGCGGAGTTCCACCAGCCGGTGGTGTCGAACAGGCCGGTCGCGAGATCGTAGTACTGCATCTGCGCGGTGGCTGCCGCCGTACGACGATCTCCGGCGTTCCAGGTGGTGCGGGCCCACCGCGTACAGGCGATGTCGGCGCGGTCGCCAGCCTTGCCGCAGGCGCGGAGGGCGCCGACGCCGAGGTTGTTCCAGTCGTCGACGTTGAACATCTGCGTACGCCAACCGCCCTGCCCAGCAGGGATAGCGGTGTTGCCGAGGCGGCTGCCGCCGGCCCAGGTGCGGCCGCCGTCCATGGAGCGGTCGAGCCAGACCTCGTCGCCGGGACTGCCGTTCTCGATCGAGGCCCAGCCCATCGCGTCCGTGTCGTCGAAGTGCAGCCGGATGGTCCGGCCGAACAGCGTCGCCGACACCGGGGAGCGGTCGCCGGGGGAGAGGGCGGGGTCGCGGGCGTCGCAGTACTTGTTGCAGATCGTTGCTTGTGTGGACATGTTCACCGTCGGGGTCTCAGGAGGCGGAACCGGCGGCGGCGCGCCGAGGGGTGGGATCAGCATACTGAGACTGGAAACGATTCCAAGGAACATCTCGAATCTCCCTGGGGCGGTAGGAAGAAAGCGGTGTCACCGAAGGTAAGCGGCCGACGCCGGTCCGTCAAGATGTGCGGGCCTGGTGCGTTGCGAGATGCCTGGGTCCGTCAGGAGAGGAGGAGTGATACTCCGATGCCGAGGGCGACGATCAGGGTGCAGGCGATCGCCGTACGCCGGCCGCGCGCGCAGCGTTGACGGATCGCGACCCGATCCACCTTGGTTGAGCACGGCTCGAAGCTCAGCGAGTCGGCGCGCGCGAGCACACTGCCCAACCTGTCCAGCGCGGACCGCTGCGACGCGTGCCGAGTGGCCTCGCGTACGACACGACCTCGCATGTGCTCGCGACCGTGGCCGACCGGGAGTGTGAGCCCCGGCGGAAGCGCGCGCTGCACCACGGCGTGGGCCGCGGCCACCCGCTGTGCCCGGCTGATCGAAGGCGGGAGGATCAGATAGGCCAGGTGCACCAGCGAGGGATAGTCATCGAGCAGCAACGCTTCGATCAGCGGTTCTTCACGCGTGGGTCCCTGAATCGGTCCCGGGACAACTGGCGATTCAACCGTGGCGGACATGCAACTCCTCGTATCGGCGTACTCAAGGTCCAACGAACCAATCCCTGACCGGTCACGAAGCCGTCGGATACTCTCGCGTCATGAGCACTGGTGACGGGGTTGCGGGGCAGTGGGACGGGGTCGACGTCCACTTCGGTGAGGAGGGTGGGCGGCTCACGTACGGCAGTTACCTCCGACTGACCGAGCTGCTCGACCAGCAGCGGCTGGAGTCGGATCCGCCCGCGCACGACGAACTGCTCTTCATCACGATCCACCAGGTCTACGAGCTGTGGTTCAAGCAGGTCCTACACGAACTGACCGCGTCCCGTGACGCCATGCTCTCCGGCGAACTCTGGCTCGCCCAGCACCTCCTGCGCCGCGCCCATACAATCGAACGGACCTTGATCCAGCAGGTCGACGTACTCGAGACGATGACGCCGCAGGACTTCGGCGAATTCCGGCACCGGCTGTCGCCGGCGAGCGGGTTCCAGTCGGTACAGTTCCGCGAGATCGAGTTCCTCTCCGGCGCCAAGGACCCCTCCTTCGTACGCCGGTTCCGCGGCCTGACCGCCATCGAGAAGGAGCGGCTCGACCGGCGGCTGGCCGAACCCACGCTGTGGGACGCATTCCTCGTCGTACTCCAGAAGGCCGGTTTCGACACCGACAACGCCACCCGCGACGCCCTGCGCAAAGTCGCCGGCGACCGCGGCCACTACGGCGCCATCTGGGAACTGGCCGAAGCCCTCCTCCAGCACGACGAACTGGCCGCCGCCTGGCGAGCCCGCCACGTAGTCATGGTCGAGCGCATGATCGGCACCAAACCAGGCACCGGCGGCTCCTCCGGAGCCGGCTACCTCCGAAGCCGCCTGGACCTCCGCTACTACCCACCGCTCTGGGACCTGCGCTCAACCTTGTAGCGCCGCGCGCTTCCGCTGCATCGACTGTTGCCTACAGCAAATTGAGGCTGCGTTGTCCACAGATTGGCTAGTTGTGGATAACTGGATCCCTTGGATATAAGGGGTTTCGGGTTTTGAAAACTGTCGGTGGCGGTGTCTATCGTTGTGGGT